>NZ_JBFAKS010000017.1:0-167435 GCF_040655855.1 Kribbella sp. NPDC050281
CAGCAACTCCTCCCGAAGCTCGTCCAACGGACCAAGACCTCCTCGTAACCGGGCGACCCGCCAGAGGATAGAGACTTGGTGCAGTTAACTCGGATGGTCAACGCCCGCGCGGAGACCGTCCACGAGAAGCCGGCGTACCGCCGCGCCTTCAAGTCTCAGCGGGTGGTGTGCTGCCGTTGGCGGCCGCGGCGACCAACACCGAGACCGGCCGACAATGGTCCTAAGTCGGTGGCCTGGATGGTCGCGTTCATCCTCTACAGACCCGTCGCCGCGATCGTGTACGCGACGGCATTCCAGCTGACCCGCAAAGGCTCTGCCACTGCGGTTCCAGGGCACTCGCGCCGGCGTCGGGCGACCAACTGATCAAGATCGGCACCGGGTGGGTGATGTGCCTGCTCGCAGTGTTGGCGCTGATGCGGTTCACCACCCCGGCGGTCGCCGCCTTGGACGGTGGCAGCGGCGGCGCCGTCGCCACGCTGGGCGGCGCGCTCGGCATGGGCGCCAGGGCAGCGATGGGCCGCTCGGCCGGCAGGAGTTCGAGCAGCGGCGAAGGAGGCCAAGCTGACTCGCCGGGCGATGTCACGAACCTCCGTACTGTCCTCGACTGGGCAGCTGTTCAACGCATGTTGGGAACGAAAGAGCGCCTGACAAGAGGGACATCGCTGTTCCGTCACAGTTCCGTGGGACGTCGGCAAGCGGTGGCAATCACCGGCAAGTGTCGAGAGGCAATGTCGCAGGTCAGGGCAGGATTGGGAGCGGGTGCTCACAAGATCAAGTGGGCGCGGAACAGATCTACACCATCTGCGGGACCGATCTGGAGTCGATCTCGGACGGGGCGGGTGCTTCTCGCGATGGTTTGAGGTCAGGCGCGGGTAGGGGTGAGGGGTGTTGCGAAATGTTGGTTACTGTGCGTAGCTCGTGCGTTGAGTCGGCATGGAGGAGTCGCGGGTAGAAGACGCGAGTGTAGAGCCGGATGGTCGGCGTGAGGCGTACGCGAGTGTGCAGGTGCCGAAGAGGCCGCCGGTGCTTTATCCACAGGCTGCTCGTGTGCTCCGGCGGATTGTTGTAGGACTGGCGCAGAAGAGGTGCGAGACGGACGGCGCCTCCAAGTCAGAGGAGCAGGCGTCTTGAGCGACGACGGACGTGATGAGTGGGCGACCCTGGATGAGCTGCTGGGTATGGAGGCGTTGGCCGACAAACCGGTGGGTGGCGAGGGGATCGGGCGGCTTGCGTTCTATGGGCGGTGCTCGACAGAGGACAACCAGGATCCGAGGACGTCGAAGGCGTGGCAGGTGGGGGAGGCCACGCGGTTCGTGGAGCCGCTGGGCGGGGTGATCGTCGAGGAGTTCTTCGACATCGGGCAGTCGCGGTCGTTGCCGTGGGAGCGGCGGGATGAGGCGAGCCGGGTGCTGCGAGCGTTGAAGGATCCCGCTCGTGGGTGGGATGGCCTTGTGGTTGGGGAGGCTACTCGTTGCTGGTTCAGCAATCAGTTCAGTCTGACGTGGCCGAAGTTCGATCGGTATGGCGTGTCCCTGTGGATACCGAGTCTGGGTGGCCGGTTTGACCCGGAGAACACGGTGCACGACATGGCGATGACGATCACGGGTGGGTTGTCGAAATCCGAGCGGCAGCATGTGCAAAAGCGGGTTCGCGCAGCGATGGCTGCCCAAGTTCTGATCGATGGCCGCTACCAGGGCGGTCGGCCGCCGTATGGGTATCAGGTCGTCGATGGTGGACCGCATCCTCATCCGCGCAAGGCGCAGGAGGGTCATCGTTTGCGCGTGCTGGTGATCGACGAGTTCGCCGCCGCGGTCGTCCAGCGGATCTTCGATCTGTATCTGGATGGATGGGGCAGGAAGGCGATCGCCGAGCTGCTCAACCGGGAAGGTGTACCGTGCCCGTCGGCTCACGCTCCTCGGCAGAATCGTCACCGGTTGATGGACGGATGGCAGCACTCCACGGTGGCAGCCGTGCTCGAGAATCCGCGGTACACGGGGTATGCGATTTACGGCCGCTGGCAGAAGGTCGACGAGCTACTGGATCCCGACGACGTGGCTGCTGGCTACGTGGTGAGATTCCGTCGATCGCCGCAGGCCAAGATTGTGCGGTCGCCGCATCCGGCCATCGTGCCGGTTGAGACCTTCACCGCCGCCGAACTCGAGAGGCGGAAGCGGAGATCAGGCGGACGATCCCGCTGGTCGGGTGTCGAGCGTCGAAGAGTATCGAAGAAGCGCGTCTACATGTTTCGTAGCCGCATCAAGTGCGGGATCTGCCGTCGGAAGATGGAAGGCGCAGCGAGGCGTGAAGACACGATCTACTACCGCTGCAACGCCCGTACCCTCGTGCCGGGCACAGGGACTGCGCTCGCTCATCCGCTGCAGATCTACCTTCGCGAGGATCTGATCACCCCGGCGGTGAATCGCTGGATCGGGTCGCTGTTCGATCCGGTTCATCGTCATCAGACTGTGACGACGCTCCTGGAAGCCGATGACTCGGCCGACCGACAGTTGGAGCGCGTGCAGCAGCTGCGAGAACGAGTAGCAGCGGCGGAGGCGGCAATGGAGAGACTGCGGCGAGCGCTCGATGCAGGCTGGGATCCGGACGAGTTGCGCGAGCAGTACAACGCGGCAGCTTCGGAGAAGCGATCTGCGGAGGCGATGCTTTCGGCGGCCTCGGGCGAACATGGGATCAGCCACGAGGAGCTTGAGTCCTACATCGACCAGCTCGGCGATGTTGCAACAGCACTCGATCGGGCGGATCCGGAACAACTGGGATCGCTCTACGCCTCGCTCAGATTGGCTTTGACGTACCACCACGCCGAACAGACCGTTGACATTGAGATCGATCCGCTGGCCGACCGTGTGGATAAGTACCGTGTCCGAGGGGGGACTTGAACCCCCACGCCCTGTGAAGGGCACTAGCACCTCAAGCTAGCGCGTCTGCCTATTCCGCCACCCGGACGAGTGGTCGCACCGGGGTCGGTGCTGACCGGAGAACAGTAGCAAAGACCACGGGTGGAATTCACATCGAGGCTGGTGGGGGTGTTGGAGGGGGTTGGGGGAGGCGTAGTTTGAAATTCAAGGAGCGGGTCGTGGGTGGGAGGTGTACGGGCGTGAGCGGCTGGAACGGGATGGTGTTCGAGGGCAAGGAGACGTTGCTCGGGGTGGTGCGGGCGGAGGCCGGGCGGTTCTTCGAGATGGTGGACAGCGACGACGTCTGGGAGGCGCCGACCGGGGCCGGTCACTGGCAGGTGCGGGACGTGGTGGCGCATATAGCGGACACCACTGAGGCGTACTTCGTGGCGTTCGATGCCGCCCGGGCGCACGAGGAGATGCCGGCGGCGTACGGGCTGCCGGGGATGGCTGAGCGGGTGGACAAGCAGGCGCTGGCGCTGCGGTCGGTGCCGCGGGCCGAGTTGGTCGAGCGGTTGCACGTGGACTTCGACAAGATGATGGAGATCTTCGACGCGCTCGGGCCGGAGGAGTGGGGCGGGTTCAACGTGCCGCACTTCTACATGGGGCCGCTGCCGTCGTTCTTCTTCCCCGCGTTTCAGTTGATGGACTACGGCGTCCACTCCTGGGACATCCGGCAGGGGACCGGCCGGGCGCACGGGCTCTCGGGTGACGCCGCGGATCTGCTGGTGCCGTTCATGTTCGTGCTGTGGAAGTACACCACCGGCGCCAAGGATCCGTGCGAGCTCGGCATCCGGATCACCAGCGGCCCGAACGCCGGCGACACGCGCGTGAAGGTCGGCCCGGATGGCATGGACTACGAGCCCGGGAACGTCGACGGCCTGACCACCGTGATCGAGTTCGACCCAGGCAGCTTCGTGCTGACCGCGTTCGGCCGGAGCAACGCCGGTACGATCCGGGGCGATCGTGCGGTCGCCGACCGCTATCTCAACCTGTTCTTCCGGATCTGAGGGGGACCCGTATGACCGATATCGACCTGCCCGCGATCGAGGCCGAGCGCGACCGGATCAGGACGGCGTACCTGAAGGAGGGTGGAACGAGTTCGGCCCGGGGGCTGCACCACGTCGCGATCCTCTGCGCCGACGTCGAGCGCACCATCCGGTTCTACCAGGGAGTGCTGGAGTTCCCGCTCACGGAGATCGTCGGGAACCGGGACTATGAGGGCTCGAACCACTTCTTCTTCGACATCGGGAACGGGAACCTGCTCGCGTTCTTCGACTTCCCCGGCCTCGACCTCGGCCCGTACGCCGAAGTCCTCGGCGGTCTGCACCACCTGGCGATCTCGGTCGAGCCGGGCAAGTGGGAGCGGCTCAAGCACAACCTGGACACGGCGGGCGTGGAGTACCTGGAGGAGAGCGGTACGTCGATCTACTTCCGCGACCCCGACGGCGCGCGGATCGAGCTGATCGCGGACCCGCTGGGGGAGATGTACGGCCTCAAAGTGCTCTGACCGGAGGCGTGGGAGAGGATGGGCCCATGACTTCTCCGACCCCCAGCGACCGTCCGTCGTACACCCCTGACGCCGAGGTGGTGGAGCTCTGCAGTGAGCTGATCCGCATCGACACCACGAACTACGGCAACGGCAAGAGCAACGGCGAGCGGGTCGCGGCCGAGTACGTCGCGGCCAAGCTGGACGAGGTCGGGATCGAGTCCACGATCTACGAGGCGGAGCCGGGCCGGGCCACGGTGGTGGCGCACTGGGAGGGTGAGGACCAGTCGGCCGATCCGCTGCTCGTGCACGGCCACCTGGACGTCGTACCGGCCGATCCGAAGGACTGGAAGGTCGACCCGTTCGCCGGTGAGATCTTCGACGGCTGCGTCTGGGGCCGCGGCGCGGTCGACATGAAGGACTTCGACGCGATGGTGCTGTCCGTGGTCCGGGCCCGGCAGCGGGCCGGCGTGAAGCCGCGGCGTCCGGTCCGGCTGGTCTTCACCGCCGACGAGGAGGCCGGCGGCGTGTACGGCGCGCAGTGGCTGATCAACAACCACCCGGACACGATCGCGGACTGCACCGAGGCCATCGGCGAGGTCGGTGGCTTCTCGGTCACGGTGAAGGACGACCTGCGGCTGTACCTGATCGAGACCGCCGAGAAGGGCATGAACTGGATGCGGCTCAAGGCCCGTGGTACGGCGGGTCACGGGTCGATGGTGAACAACGACAACGCGGTCACCAACCTGGTCGAGGCCGTCACCCGGATCGGCAACCACGAGTGGCCGCTGCGGGTGACGCCGACCGTGCGGGAGTTCCTGAAGACGCTCGAGGACGTGCTCGGGATCGAGCTCGACCCCGACGACATGACCTCGACGCTGGCGAAGCTCGGCACGTTCAGCCGGATGTTCGGCGCGACCATCCGCAACACCACGAACCCGACGATGCTGAACGCGGGCTACAAGGTGAACGTGATCCCGGGCGACGCCGAGGCACACATCGACGGGCGTTTCCTGCCGGGCTACGAGGACGAGTTCTACGCGACGCTCGACGAGCTGATCGGCGACAAGGTGCAGCGCGAGACTGTGGTCACGGACATCGCCCTGGAGACGGAGTTCAGCGGCGGTCTGGTCGAGGCGATGAAGGCGTGCGTCACGGCCGAGGACCCGCAGAGCCGGTTCGCCCCGCTGCTGATGTCGGGCGGTACCGACGCGAAGTCGTGGAGCCGCCTGGGCGTGCGCTGCTTCGGGTTCGTGCCGCTGCAGCTGCCGCCGGAGCTGGACTTCATGGGCATGTTCCACGGCATCGACGAGCGGGTTCCGACCTCGTCTCTAGAGTTCGGCTCTAGGGTGCTGGACCGCTTTCTCGACGAGGCCTGAGGTCAAGAGGTACTGGCCGACGGCGTACGTCGACATGCACAGCGCGCCGCGGCCGGGGAAGTCGCGCCCGGCCAGCCGGAGAGCGATCAGCGCGTCCGAGATCAGGAAGAACGCGCCGCCCAGGCCGCTGCGTGGGTTGTGCCAGCGGGACGCGATGGCGGTTGCTGTGAGCAACAAGGCGTACGCCGCGACCGGGACGCGCTGGTTGCCCAGACTCGGGGCGAGCACGGCGACGACAGCGGCCCAGAGGGCTGCGTACGCCGCGACGACGCGCACGGACCGTTGTCCGGGATTGGCGAGGAAGACCGCCAGGTAGCAGGCGTGGGCCGCGGCGAACGCGGCCATGCCGGCCAGCTGGAGGTCGGTCTCGAGCAGCAGGTCCCCGGCCGCGGACGCCAGCAGCGCCGCCTGCAGCAGCGGGGGAGCGTCCTGACTCCGGGACCACGACCACAGCAGCGGCATCAGTGACGCCTTGCTCGCCTGCTTGAGGATCTTGACGTCGAAGGCAACGGCCGCCACCTGCACGACCGTCGTACCCCAGAACGCCGTCAACAGCCGTCGCCCGCGCGCCAACCGCCCCAGGTTCATGCCCCCGAGTCTGCCGCACTCCAAGCCTTTCGCGGCCGGAGTTCACGACAAGTTCAACGTGGCTCGGAGATGGCGGAGGTGACGGACGAGGGGCTTGGGCGGGGTTGGGGTCGTGACCAGCGAGAGTGTGAGGCGGTAGCGGAAGGGTGCGGCAGTGAGGTGTTCGCCGGGGCGGAGCTCGGTGGCCAAGGCGCTGCGGGGGACGAGGGCGAGTTGGGAGCGGCGGCGAGCCATCGCGACGGTGGTGTTGAGGGTGACGCCGCGGCGGGGGAGCGCGCCGAGCGCGACCAGACGGGCGTGGATGTCCTCAGCGCCCCGGTCGTAGGTGGAGTACGCGATCTGGCGGTCCTTCAGCGGATGCTTTCCCCGGCCCGGCGGGCGGGCGCCGGGTGGGACGAACAGGACGAGTTCGTCGCGGCCGACGCGGCGGGCGACGGCGCCGCGGGGGAGCGTCATCTGGTCGGCGATCGCGATGAAGGCAGCGTCCATGGTGCCCTCGGCAACACGTTCGACCAGGAAATGGCCGTGGTCGACCTGCTGCTCGATGTCCAGGTCCGGCAGGTCGGCGTCCAGGATCGGGAACAGGATGGCCGCGATGCTGGCGAAGGTTCCGACCACCAGCCGCTGACCGGTCGCGGCCGCTCGGGTGGCGTCGTACACCTCCTCGAGGTGGCCGAGGATGTGGTCGGCCCGGCGGCTGAGCTCGGCGCCGGCCGAGGTCGGCCGGGCGCCGCGGGTGTCGCGCTCGAACAGTTTGGTACCGCACATGCGTTCCAGCCGGGCCAGTCGCTGGGACGCGGACGGTTGGGAGATGCGCAGTTCACGCGCGGCGGTGCCGACCGCGCCGGTGCGCACGATCGTCTGCACCAGCTGGAGATCCTCGACCGATGGCAATGAGGCCATAGGTTCAGCCTATGGCAAACACCAAGCATCGGACACCTACCGAGGGCAGCTGATACGTCAAAGAATCAAGGACATGAGAGCGCGGACCGAGGCGCTGGCGTTACTGGCCGGCGGGGGAGTGGCGGACCTCGCGCTCCGGTTCACGCAGGTCGCGTTGCCGCTGGTCATCCTGCACGAGACCGGCTCGGTCGCCGCGACCGGCCTGGTCGGCGGTGCCGCCGGCGTACCAGTGCTGCTCTCGCCATGGTGGGCCCGCAGAGCCCGCCAATGGGTCGACTCCGGCACCCGGCTGGCGGTCATCGCGATTGTTCAGGCCGTCGCCTTGGCAATGGTGCCCGCAGTTGCGGCTCTCGACCTGCTCACCCCCGGGATCCTGATCGTCAGCGGCCTGCTGCTCGGTTGCGGTGAGGCGCTCGCCGGGCCGGGCCGGTCGGCGCTCCTTGCCGACACCGGAGACCGCTGGGCCAAGGACAGAGCCGTCGTACTCCTCACCTGGCAGGACGGCCTCCGCAGGATCGGTATGACCATCGGCCCGGCGATCGCAGCATTCGCGGTGTCCGCCGGCGTGACCAACGGCCTCCTGTGGACCGAAGCGGTGGCGGTGCTCGGGTCAGGACTCCTGGCCTGCACGGTGAAAGCCGAGCGCACCCCCGCGACCAGCGAGCCACCCTCGATCCGCGCCAGCCTCACAGGTCGCCGCGACGTGCTCTACGGATGGATCACCCGCGGAACCGGCTGCGTGACGTGGTTCGCGTTCACCCTCGGCCTGTCGGTCATCGGTGCCGAGAGGGACCGGCCGGGCCTCTATCTGGCCGCCGGGATGACCGGGTACGGCGTCGGCTCCGTCATCGGCACCGCAATCTCGCTCGCCGTCGTACGTCGTATCCCGCCGGTGCGGCTCGCGGCCTTCGCGTGGATCTGGATGGGCGGGTGCTGGATCGGTATGGGCCTGTGGAGCACCCCACCGGTGATCGCGGTGCTCGGGGCGCTGGCGGGTGTCGCCGTCGTACTGGGGATCGCGGCGATCTCGATCCTCATCACCCGGTCGTCGACGGGCGCCGAGCGCAGAACGCTGTTGTCCGGCCAGACGGTCGTGGTGAACGCGGGGAGCTCTGCCGGCCTGCTGATCGGCGGGCCGATCATCGCGGTCGCCGGAGCCGAGAGCACGCTCGTCGGTGCCGGACTGCTGACGGCAATTGTCGCGACAGCCGTCCTGGTTCGCTGTCAGACTGCCGAGCATGTCGGAGATCGTGATCACCACCCTCGCCGCGCGGCCTGACTACCTCGAGCGGATGTACGAGTTCGCCGACGCGTGGCCGGCGTTCATGCACAACGACCCGATCGGCAACGCCTTCATGGGTCAGGTGCCGCGCCACTTCCCGGACCAGTGCGTCGTCGCCACCGAGGACGGTGAACTGATCGCGCACGGCCGGAGCATCCCGTTCGTGTTCCCGGACGAGCACCGCACCGAACTGCCGACCGGTGGCTGGGACCGGGTCCTGCACTGGGGCTTCACGGACCTGCGCAACGGGCGCGAGCCGAACGTGTCGAGCGCCCTGGAGATCCTGATCCGGCCCACGCACCTCGGCCGCGGTCTGTCGCACGAGATGCTCCAGGCCATGCGCGCCGCGGTGAAGGCCAAGGGCCACACCGCCCTGTTCGCACCGGTCCGTCCGAATGGGAAGGCCGACGCCCAGCTACCGATGACGGAGTACATCAAGCAGGTCAGGGAGGACGGTCTCCCGATGGATCCATGGCTGCGCGTGCATGTGAAGGCCGGTGGGACGATCGTGCAGGTCGCGCCACGGTCGATGGTCATCGCAGGCAGCCTGGCCGAGTGGCGCGAGTGGACCGGCCTGCCGTTCGACACCACCGGGGACGTCATCGTGCCGAAGGCGCTCGTGCCGGTGCATGTCGACGTCGAGCACGATCACGCGGTGTACGTCGAGCCCAACGTCTGGATCCGCCACGACCTCTGAGCCTCAGCGAGCAAGCCGATGCAGCAGTGAGGAAGCCGCGCAGATGCCGGCGAGAGCAGCCACGATGAGTACGCCGAAGTCCAGCCAATAGTTGGTGGGCTGCCCGATCAGCAACCCGCGCAGCGCACTGACCTCGTACGTGAGCGGATTGGCATGGCTGAGGACCTGCAGCCAGCCGGGCATGATCGCGATCGGGTACAGCGCGCTGGAAGCGAAGAACAGCGGCATCGTGATCGCCTGCCCGATCCCCATCAGCCGATCGCGCCGCAGTACCAGGCCCGCGATGGTCATCGACAGGCACGAGAAGAACGCCGCACCGAGGACAACCACCACGAGAACCGCCAGCAGCTTCAGCGGATTCCAGGTCATACTGACGCCGAGCAGAGCGGCGACGATGATGACGACGATCGCCTGGGAGATCGTTCGTACGCCGGCCGCGAACGCCTTCCCCGCCACCAGCGCGGACCGCGGGCTGGGCGTGACGAGGAGCTTGGTGAGGATGCCGGCGTCGCGTTCCCAGATGATCTGGATGCCGTAGAAGATCGCGACGAACAAGGCGGACTGCGCGATGATGCCCGGCGCGAGATAGTCCAGGTACGGCACGTCTCCGGTCGGGATCGCGCGGATCCGGCTGAAGGTCTGGCCGAAGATGACCAGCCACAGGATCGGCTGGATCGCCCGGGTGATCAGCTCGGTCCGGTCGTGCTTCAGCTTCTGCAACTCGACCAGGCAGAACGTGGCGATCCGGGAGAACAACCGGGTCGTCGCCCGGAGCCGGGTCTCAGCCCATGCGCTGGGCGGTGCGGCGGGTGCCACGGACATCGCGCAGACCTCCCTTCTCGCCGGCGGCGAGGCTCTCGCCGGTGTGGTGACGGAAGACGTCTTCGAGGCTGGCGTCGGGTCCCAGCTCGGTCTTGAGATCGGCCGGACTCCCGACAGCGCGCAGCCGGCCGAGGTGCATCAGGGCGACCCGGTCACACAGGATGTCGGCCTCCTCCATGTAGTGCGTGGTCAGCAGCACGGTCATCCCGTACTTCTCCTGCATGTCCTGAACGCGCGCCCAGACGGAATCCCGCGCGACCGGGTCGAGACCGACCGTCGGCTCGTCCAGCACCAGCAGGGCCGGCCGGTTGACCAGCGCCTGCGCCAGCTCCAGACGGCGCACCATTCCGCCGGAGTACGTCGAGGCCAGCCGGTCAGCGGCGTCGGTCAGGTCAACGATCTCCAGCACCTCGGCGACCCGACCGGCCCGTTCCCGGCGCGGTACGTCGAACAGGCGCGCGAACCAGGCCACGTTCTCCCGGCCGGTCAACGCTCCCTCGATCGACAGCTGCTGCGGGACGTAGCCGAGCATCCGTCGTACGGCCATCGCCTGGGACCGCACGTCCAGCCCGAAGACCCGGACCGTGCCGGACTGCGGCGGGTAGAGGGTGTTGAGCACCCGGAGCGTGGTCGTCTTGCCGGCACCGTTCGGACCGAGCAGACCGAAGCACTCGCCCGGCGACACGGTCAGGTCCAGGTCCTCGACGGCGAGATGGTCGCCGAACCGGTGACTCAACCCGTCGATCCGCACGGCCGGCACCGGCTCGATCGCCTCTTCCGCACTCATACGCGCTCCTTGCTCTGCTCGATCGAGGGATGCAGTCGCTCCGCCAGTACGCCGAGGACCGGTAGTGCCGCCCGCAGTGCCTCACGTTCGTCCCGCTCGAGGCCGTCGAGGGCTTGAGTGACGAGCGCGGTACGGCGGTCGCGCCAGGCCTCGACCTGCTCGCGGGCCGGCTCGGTCAACGTGAGCCGGGCGACGCGGCGGTCGGACTCGTCCGGTGCCCGCCGCAGCAGCCCACGCTCGGTGAGCTGTCCGACCAGGGTCGACACCGTGTTCGCGACCAGCCCCAGCTCGGCGGCGGCCTCGGCGACCGAGATCCCGGGGTTGCGGCGCACCGTCCGCACCAGCTCGGCCTGTGAACTGGTCAGTGCCGACAGCGGCGAGGGTCTCCCGGCCGATCGGCGCAGGTGCCGGCGGACCAGCCCGATCGCGGCCAGCAACTCCTCCGCGAGGACGTCGGTGGTGTTCACGCGTCCACAATACCTCTGTCGCAGAGATATTTCCGCGACACGAACCACGAATCCCATCGGGTGACGGAGGTGTTGTTGCGGGGGTATTCCACGCGGCAGATCGTCGAGCGGGTTGTGCCTGTCACCACACGCCGTGCAGGAACAGGTGCGGCCGGCGTACGACAAGGTCGGCGCCGCGAGCTGGTGACCGCGTTGCTCAGAGGGTCCGCATCACGCGGATGATGCGGCGGCGGAGCCAGACTCGGCGAGTGCCGTCCGGATAGCGACGAAGTCGGGCCAGTTCCCAGCCGCCGTACTCGGCGTGCTCGGTCAGCAACCGGCGCACCGCGCCGCGCGACTCCGTCCTGGACAACTCGAACTGCTGCAGTTCGTATTCGGCCATCCGCACCTCCACCTGCCCAACGACATCTACCTCACGACACATCCTCCAGCGCCGCCACGATGGCCGGCGGAAGAGTGAGTTCCTCCACACCGAGCACGGACTTCAGTTGCATCGCCGTCCGGGCCCCGACGATCGCCGCCGACACCCCCGGCCGGTCCCGCACCCAGGTGAGTGCCACCTCGAGCGGGGTCCAGCCGAGCCCGTCGGCGGCTCGCGCGACCGCTTCCACGATGCCCGAACCGCGGCCGTCGAGGTAGGGGTCGACGAATCTGGACAGATGCTGAGACGCCGCCCGGGAGTCCGCCGGGATGCCCGTGCGGTACTTTCCAGTCAACACACCGCGCCCAAGGGGCGACCACGCGAGTACGCCGATGCCCAACCCGCCGGCCGCCCGGATCGCGTCCGCCTCGGCATCCCGAGCGAGCAACGAGTACTCCACCTGGTTGGACACCGGGACCGCGCGCCCTGGCCACGCCTGCTGCCAGGTCACCGCCCTGGCCGACTTCCAGCCGGCGTAGTTCGAGACGCCGACATACCGCACCTTGCCCGAGTTCACCGCGTGGTCGAGCGCCGACAGCGTCTCCTCCAGCGGTACGTCGTCGGACCAGGTGTGCAGCTGCCACAGGTCGATGTGGTCGACGTTCAGCCGCCGCAGCGAGCCCTCCAGGTCGCGCAGCAGGGCGCCCCGGGACGTGTCGGTGATCCGCTCACCCCGGCGGACGCTGAACCCGGCCTTGGTCGCGATGACCAGGTCGTCCCGCTCCACCACGTCTCCCAGCAGCGAGCCGATCAGTCGCTCGCTGTCGCCGTCGCCGTACGCCGCAGCAGTGTCGATCAGCGTGCCACCGGCGGCCACGAACGCGGCCAGCTGCTCGCGCGCCTCGTGCTCATCGGTGTCGCGGCCCCAGGACATGGTGCCCAGGCCGAGCCGGCTCACCGCCAGGCCACTGTGACCGAGATAGCGCTGCTGCATGTGCCGAGCCTATTGCGGAGGACCGACAACGGCTCGTTAGGCTCGCCTGTCATGCGACTCGGACTCAACATCGGCTTCGTCTTCGGTGGCACCGATCATCTGGATCATCTGAGGCTGGTCCAGGAAGCCGAGCGACTCGGCTTCTCGGTCACCTGGGCCGCGGAGGCGTACGGCTCGGACGCCGCCACGCTGCTGACCTGGATCGCCGCCCAGACCTCCACCATCGACGTCGGCGCGGCGGTCTTCCAGATCCCGGCCCGGACGCCGGCGATGACCGCGATGACAGCGGCCACCCTGGACCGGCTCTCGAACGGCCGGTTCCGGCTCGGCCTCGGAGTGTCCGGCCCACAGGTGTCCGAGGGCTGGCACGGCGTCCGGTTCGCTCAGCCGTTGCTCAGGACGCGTGAGTACGTTGCCATCGTGAACTCCGCCCTCCGCCGCGAGACCGTGGCCTTCGAAGGCAAGTACTTCACGCTGCCGCTGCCCGACGGCCCCGGCAAGGCGCTGAAGCTGACCGTGCACCCGATCCGCGACCATGTACCCGTCTACCTGGCCGCCGTCGGCCCGAAGAACCTCGAGCTGGCCGGTGAGATCGCCGACGGCTGGCTCGGTATCCTCAACGACCCCGCCTACCTGGGAGAGCAGTTGAAGCACATCAAGTCGGGTCGCGAGATCCGTCAGCAAGGACTCGACGACTTCGACGTCGTCGCGTCCGTGCCGGTGATGACCGGCGACGACCTGCACGCCGCGGCCGACCCGATCCGTGGGTACGCCGCCTTGTACATCGGCGGCATGGGCAGCCGGGAGAAGAACTTCTACAACGCCCTTGCGATCCGGATGGGGTACGCCGAGGAGGCCAAGGAGATCCAGGACCTGTACCTGGACAGGAAGCACCGCGAGGCGATGGCCGCCGTACCGCACGGGTTCATCGACTCGATCTCGCTGCTCGGCAGCAAGGAGCGGATGGCCGAGAAGCTGACCGCGTACGCCGAGGCCGGCGCGACGACCGTCGCGATCACGCCGTTCGCGTCCACCGTGGACCAGCGGATCGCCGACCTGCGCACGGTCGCCGAGGCGCTCGAACTCGCCGGAGTCGGCAACTGATGACGATCTGGGACTCCATCATCCTCGGCATCGTCGAGGGCCTGACCGAATTCCTGCCGGTCTCCAGCACCGGCCATCTGACCATCGTGGCGAAGATGCTCGGCCTGCAGATCGACGACCCGTCGATCACGGGCTTCACCGCGGTGATCCAGATCGGTGCGATCGCGGCGGTCGTGCTGTTCTTCTGGAAGGACATCCAGCGGATCGCGATCGCCTGGGTGCGCGGTCTGGTCAAGCCCGAGCACCGCGGCGAGTTCGATCACCGGATGGGCTGGTACGTGATCGTCGGCTCGACGCCGATCGTCATCGTCGGGTTCCTTGCCCGCGACATCATTTCGGGCCCGCTCCGCAGCCTGTGGTGGGTGGCCGCGGCCCTGATCGGCTGGTCGGTCGTGATGGTGGCGGCCGAGCGGGTGGGCAGCAAGTCCCGGCCGCTGACCCGGATCACGCTGGTCGACGCGATCGTGATGGGTGTGGTCCAGTGCCTGGCACTGATCCCTGGCATCTCCCGCTCGGGTGCGACGATCTCGGCCGGGTTGTTCTGCGGTCTCGAACGCGTCGCGGCCACCCGGATCTCGTTCCTGCTCGGCATCCCGGCGCTGGTCGGCGCCGGCGTCTACGAGCTCAAGGACGCCCTGAACGGCGACGTCGGCGCGGTGCCGCTGATCGTCGGGACCGTCGTGAGCTTCGTGGTCGCGTACGCATCGGTCGCGTGGCTCCTGCGGTTCGTCGCCAAGCACACGATCGAGGTCTTCGCGTTCTACCGGTTGCTGCTCGGCATCGTCCTCGTGATCCTGCTGGCCACCAGCACGATCACAGCAACCTAGAGCCAGCCGACCTTGCGGAAGAAGCGGTACAGGGTGAAGCAGACGGTGGCCATCAGGAGCAGGATGCCGTAGTACCCGTAGTGCCAGGTGAGCTCGGGCATGTAGTCGAAGTTCATCCCGTAGATGCCGGCCAGCATGGTCGGCACCGCGGCGATGGCGACCCAAGCCGAGATCCGTCGCATATCGTCGTTCTGCTGCACCGAGACGCGAGCCAGGTGGGCGCCGAGCGCCGAACTGAGCAGCGTGTCGATGGATTCCGTCTGGTCGGCCACTCGGTTGACATGGTCGGCGACGTCGCGGAAGAACGGTGCCGCCTTCGGGTTGATCCCGGGGACGCCGTGCGCGAACTGCTCCATCGGCTCGCGCAGCGGCAGGACCGCGCGGCGCATCTCGAGCACCTCGCGCTTGAGCCGGTAGATCCGCTCCGCGTCACTGGTCCGGTCCGCGGAGAAGACCGACGACTCGATCTCGTCGACGTCGACCTCGACCGACTCGGCGACCGTCTCGTAGCCGTCGACCACCGAGTCGCAGATCGCCCACAGCACCGCGGCCGGGCCGTGGCCGAGCATCGAGGCGCGTTCCTCGAGATCCTGGCGGGTCGTTGCCAGCTCACCGCCTTCGCCGTGCCGAACGGTGACGACGTACCGCGGGCCGATGAAGACGCTGAGCTGGCCGGTCTCGACGGCGTCGCCGTCGTCGACGTACCAGAGGGTGCGGAGTACGACGACGATCGCGTCGCCGAACCGCTCGACCTTGGGTCGCTGGTGGGCCTTGAGTGCGTCCTCGACGGCGAGTTCGTGCAGGTCGAACAGCCGCTGGACGCGGCGCATCTCGGCGTCCGACGGCTCGTGCAGACCGACCCAGCCGAAGCACTCGCCGTGGTCGTCGATGGCCTGGGCAACGGTCTCGGGGTCCTTGGGCAGGTCCTGCCGTTCGCCGTCGGCGTACACCCCGCAGTCCACGATCACGGCCCCATCATGACACCGTGACTTGCGCGCACCGGATAACGTGCAGGTCATGCCCACGGTGATTCTGGTCCGCCACGGCCGCAGCGCCGCGAACACCTCCGGCACGCTGGCCGGCCGCACTCCCGGAGTGAAGCTGGACGAGACCGGCGTGCGCCAGGCGGAGGCGGTCGCACAGCGACTGGCCGGGCTGCCGCTGGCCGCGATCGTCACCTCGCCGCTGGAGCGGTGCAAGCAGACCGCGGCCGCGATCGCGAAGCTCCACGAAGGGTTGCGTCCGGCAACGGACCGGCGGCTGACCGAGTGCGGGTACGGCGACTGGACCGGGAAGAAGATCGCCACGCTGGCGAAGGACCCGCTGTGGGCGGTCGTGCAGCAGCACCCGTCCGCGGTGACGTTCCCGGGTGGCGAGTCGATGCGGGCGATGCAGCAGCGCGCGGTGGACGCGGTTCGGGCGCACGACGCCGCGCTGGCGAAGAGCCATGGCCCCGGCGCTCTGTGGGTGGCGGTGTCGCACGGCGACGTGATCAAGGCGATCGTTGCGGACGCACTCGGCCAGCACCTGGACACGTTCCAGCGAATCGTGGTCGACACGGCGTCGGCGACGATCATCACCTACACCACGACCCGCCCCTTCCTGGTCCGGCTCAACGACTCCGGCAGCGAACTGGAGTCCCTGATCCCGAAGCCACCCGCCAAGGGCAGGACCAAGAAGCAATCCTCAGACGCAGTGGTCGGCGGACGGTAATAGGGTCTAGGTATGGCGCGCGTTGTTCATTCGTACGACGATCCGGATCGGTTCGTCGCCGGCACCGTGGGGGAACCCGGTGCCAGGACTTTCTTCCTGCAGGCCCGGGCCGGTGCCCGGCTGACGTCGGTGGCCTGCGAGAAGGAGCAGGTGATGGCGCTCGCGGAGCGGCTGGACGTGATGCTGGACGAGGTGGCCCGGCGGTTCGACCGGGATCCGGTCACACCGGCCGGAGCGGACGACACCGACCCGCTGGAGCAGCCGATCGAGGAGGAGTTCCGGGCCGGCACCATGACGCTGGCCTGGGAGGCCGACGCCGAGCGCGTGGTGATCGAGGTGTTCTCGGTCGTGCCCGGCGAGCAGGCCGAGTTGGAGGAGACCGACCCGGTCCAGGCCGCGATGGACTCCGAGGACGCCGAGGTGTTCATCGTCCGGATCAGCGAGGAACAGGCCCGGGCGTTCGCCCGGCGGGCCGTCGCGCTGGTCGCGTCCGGGCGGCCGAGCTGCCCGTTCTGCGGCCGGCCGATCGACCCGGAGGGGCATATCTGCCCGCGCGCCAACGGCTACCGCAGGCACCTGCCGGAATGATCGACCAGGACCTGCTCACCCACGGGGAGCTGTCCCTGCACGGCCGCCTGGTGGCCGCGTCGAACGGGACGTTCCAGGGCTCGGTGAGTCTCGAGGACCGGACGGCGACGGTCGTCTACAAGCCGGTCCAGGGCGAGCGGCCGCTGTGGGACTTCCCCGACGGCACGCTGGCCCAGCGCGAGTACGCGGCGTACGTCGTGTCCGAGGCGCTGGGCTGGTCGGTCGTGCCGCCGACGCTGCTGCGGGACGGTCCGCTCGGCGAGGGCATGGTGCAGCTGTGGATCGACGAGGTCGAGCTGCCGGCGGGGGAGACCGAGCTGGTCGACATCGTTCCGCAGGGCCGGGTGCCGAAGGGGTGGGTCGGCGTCTTCGACGCGCTCGACGGCCGGCACAACCCGGTGACGCTGGTGCACGCGGACAACCTGGCGCTGCAGCGGATGGCGGTGTTCGATGCCGTGGTCAACAATGCCGACCGCAAGGGCGGCCATGTGCTGAACCCGGGGGACGGCCGCGTGTTCGGGGTCGACCACGGAGTCACCTTCAACGCCGACGACAAGCTGCGGACCGTGTTGTGGGGCTGGGCCGGTGACCCGATCCCGGCCGACCTGCTGGACGACGTACGGAAGCTGGCCGACCGGCTCGCCGGCGGGCTCGGGACGCAGTTGTGCGAGCTGATCACGGCGGTGGAGCTGACCGCGACCCGCGAGCGGTGTGCGTCGCTCCTGAAGACCGGGATCTACCCGTACCCCAGCGAGGACTGGCCGGCCATCCCCTGGCCGGCGTTCTAGTACGGGCGTCAGCGGCCGCCGAAGGTCTCCAGCAGCACCTGACGCTCGGCATCGGTGAGGTTCGTGTCGATGAGCTTGCTGTGCATGCCGTGGAACCGTTCGCCCACCCGGTCGAGATCGCCCTGCTCGGTCACCGCGAAGAGGGCCGAGGTTCCCGGCGTCACCTCGGTGCGGATCTTCTGCAGCTGCTCCTTGGTGATGCCGGCATCCTGGGTCGACTTGCTGATCGCGCCGATCGCGGCCCCGGCGACGCCACCGATCAGCGGCACGAAGAAGAGGGCACCGAGCAGGACGCCCCACAAAGCCCCCCAGCCGGTCCCGCGCCACGTGTCTTCGTGCCCTTGCTTGGTGGTCGGATGCGAATCGTCCTTCGGCCACGAGATGATCGCGTGATCGAGGATCTTCACCAGTCCGTCCCGCTCGCAGCCCTTGAGAACGGATTCGGCGTGCCCGGCGCCGTCCGGACCATCGAACTTCCACACCGTAAAGGCGGTCATGGTGCACTCCTTGCCATCGATTTGCCGTCGATCGAACTGAACGCGCGCCCGGAACGCGCGGCGAGCGTCGCCGTCGCAACCCCATCGTGTGCGCCGAACGACCGGGCAACGTCACCCGGCCCGGATGAATCTTCGGGTCGGAGGCGACCGGAGAGTGGAACCGTGTCGCGGCACTGAAATAGGGGCTGGCATAAGCTCCAGGACATGCAGGCGTGGACAACTCCAGACATCCCGGTCGTCCCGGGTCCGGCCCGGCGGCTGCGGCTCCACGACACCGCCTCGGGCGGACTGGTCGAGGTACCTCCGGCCGACGGCGGCATCGCCCGGATGTATGTGTGCGGCATCACGCCGTACGACGCCACGCATATGGGCCATGCGGCGACGTACGTGACGTTCGACCTGATCAACCGGATGTGGCGCGACGCCGGGTACGACGTCCGCTACACGCAGAACATCACCGACGTCGACGACCCGCTGCTCGAGCGGGCGGCCGAGACCGGGGTCGACTGGACCGACCTGGCGCACCGCGAGATCCAGCTGTTCCGCGACGACATGACCTCGTTGCGGGTGATCCCGCCGCAGCACTACATCGGCGTGGTCGAGTCGGTCGACCTGGTGGCGAACGCGGTCGACGAGCTGCGCCGGGCCGGCGCGGTCTACTCGGTCGACGGTGACCTGTACTTCGCGGTGAAGGCGGACGCGGCGTTCGGCGGCGTGTCCGGGTACGACCGCCAGACGATGACGGAGCTGTTCGCCGAGCGCGGCGGCGACCCGGAGCGTGAGGGCAAGCGGGACCCGCTGGACAGCCTGCTGTGGCGTCACGAGCGCCCGGGGGAGCCGGCCTGGGATTCGCCCGTCGGCCGCGGCCGGCCCGGCTGGCACGTCGAGTGCTCGGCGATCGCACTGGAGTACCTCGGAATGTCGTTCGACGTCCAGGGCGGCGGGACCGACCTGATCTTCCCGCACCACGAGATGTCGGCCAGCGGCGCGCAGGTCGCGACCGGCGAGCACCCGTTCGCCCGCGCGTACGTGCATCAGGCGATGGTCGGCCTGGACGGCGAGAAGATGTCGAAGTCCAAGGGCAACCTGGTGCTGGTCTCGAAGGAGCGGCAGGCCGGGTCGGACCCGATGGCGATCCGGCTGGCGCTGCTCGCGCACCACTACCGCACCGAGTGGTTCTGGACCGAGTCGGTGCTGCTCGACGCGCAGGAGCGGTTGGACGTCTGGCGCGGCGCGGTCAGCCGGGGTTCGGGTCCCGACGGGGCGGCCGCGGTCGACGCCGTACGGGCTGCGCTGACGAACGACCTGGACAGCGTCGCGGCGCTGTCGGCGATCGACACGTGGGCCGAGACCAACGGCGACGACCCCGAGGCCCCCGCTCTGGTGGCCCTGGCGATCGACGCGCTGCTCGGCGTCAAGCTGTAGCGGTCAGCCCGTCACCGGCCCGTGATCAGGCTTTCACATAGTGCGCCGCGATCTCGTCACTCGTGGTCAGCCAGACGTCGCTCTGCGAGGCAATGTACTCGAGCGCAAGGTCGAGGTACTTCGCCAGGAACGGCTGACCGATCACGAACGGGTGCAGCGCGAGCGCCATCACCCGGCCGGTGTGCTCGGAGTCGGCCCGGAGTACGTCGTACTGGTCCTTGACCATCTGGAGGAACTCGGGGCCGGACGTACCGCGAAGGAACAGGCCGAGGTCGTTCAGTCCGAGGGTGTACGGGACGCTGATCATGCCGGGGACGTTCAGCCGGTAGGGCTGGTCGTCGTTGGTCCAGTCGAGCACGTACTGCAGGCCGAGTTCGGCGAGTAGTTCGGGCGTCTTGAACGTCTGGGTGAGAGCGGGGCCCATCCAGCCCTTCGGCCGGGTCCCGGTGGCGTTCTCGATCGTCTCGACGATCTCGGTCAGGACCTTGCGCTCCTCGTCCGGCTCCAGGTCCGTGTGCAGGATCGAGTTCGTGCTGCCGTGGGCGAGCCACGCCCAGTCGCGCTCGACCCCGGCCGTGACGATCTGCGGGTTGTGCTCGGCAACCATCGAGTTGAGCAGCGTGCTGGCCCGGAGGCCGTGCTTGTCCAAGATGTCGATGACGCGCCAGATGCCGACCCGGGCGCCGTAGTCGCGCCAGCCGTAGTTGAGCGGGTCCGGGACCACGTCGAGCGGCCAGATGCTGGTGGACGGCCGGTCGACGAGGAAGTGCTCGACGTTCAGGCCGATGTAGAAGGCGACCTTCTTGCCGTCCGGCCAGGTGAGCTTGGGGCGTTCGGTGATGGGGCTGTAGTCGAAGAGTTCGAGTGTCATACCTGCACGGTAGAATCTGACATCAGTGTCAAGTTCAAGTCCCGCGGAAGGATCGGCGATGCGGATCGGTGAGCTGGCCCGGCGGACCGGGGTGAGCGAGCGGTCGCTGCGGTACTACGAGCAGCAGGGCCTGCTGGTGTCGGATCGGAGTCCCGGCGGACAGCGCGAGTACGCCGATCGCGCCGTCGACCGGGTGATCCTGATCCAGGAGCTGTTCGCGGCCGGCCTGCACAGCAAGAAGATCGCTGAGCTGCTCCCGTGCATGCGCGACCCGGACGGCGGCCCGAACGAGCGCGCCACCCCGCAACTCGTCACCGATCTGACCGCCGAACGCGACCGCATCGACCGCATGATCGCCGACCTGGCCACGTCCCGCGCGGTCCTGGACGACGTCATCACCACGGCCGCCCAGGAGCTCTAATCGCTCGGGTGGTTCTTGTTCCGCCGTCGTAGGTAGCGCTCGAACTCGGCGGCGATCGCGTCGCCGGTGGCCTCGGGCAGGTCCGCGGTGTCGCGCTGCTCCTCGAGCGAGTGCACGTACTCCGCGACCTCCGGGTCTTCCTCGCTGAGCTCGTCGGCGCCGCGTTGCCAGGCGCGGGCCAGCTCGGGCAGATCGCCTTCCGGAATCTGCAGGTCCAGCAGCGCCTCGATCTTGGTCAGCAGCGCGAGAGACGCCTTCGGGCACGGCGTACTGGCGATGTAGTGGGGGATCGCGGACCAGATCGACACCGACGGCGCGCCGAGCGTGCTGCAGAGGTCGGCGAAGACGCCGGTGATCCCGGTCGGGCCCTCGTACGTCGACGGCTCGAGGCTCCACGAAGCAGACAGCTCGGGGTCGGACGAGGTCGCCGAGACCGGGATCGGCCGGGTGTGCGGGGAGTCCGCGAGCAGTGCGCCGAGCACCACCACGAGCTGGGCGTTCGACTCGTCGACGACCTCGAGCAGCTCCTGGCAGAAGCCACGCCAGCGCATGTTCGGCTCGATGCCGCGGATCAGCAGCACGTCCCGGTCGGTGTCCTCGGGCCGGGCGACGTACACCCGGGTGGTCGGCCAGGTCAGCTGCCGCCCGCCGTCCTCGTCGAAGCCGACCATCGGGCGGTTCACCTGGAAGTCGTAGTAGTCCTCGGGGTCGATCGCGGTGACGAGCTCCGCGTCCCACTCGTCGATCAGGTGGTCGACCGCGCCGGTGGCCGCCTCGGCCGCGTCGTTCCAGCCCTCGAACGCGGCGATCACGACCGGGTCCCTCAGGTTCGCGAGGTCAACCACTCGCAGGCCCCCTGTCGTCTGTGTGCCATCCGGCGGGGTCGCCGGAATCCGGACTGCCAGCCTACGTGGTCGCGCCGACGGGCGTGCCGGGTTTCACGCCCAGCGGAACGTGTCGCCGTCCGTGGGCCGGACCCGGCGGCGGCCGGTCGGGGTGGACCAAGGAAAATGGTTCCGCGAACCGATCGCGCCAGGCCTGACGAAGGAGCTGCACTTGCACCCGGAACAATCCCTCCAAGCGGTGCTCTGGGACATGGACGGGACCTTGGTCGACTCCGAGAAGACCTGGGCCGAGGTGCAGATCCGGTTCCTCGCCGAGCTCGGGGTGACCTGGACCGAGCAGGACTGCCTGACCCTCATCGGCAGTGACCTGCGGGACGCGGTCGAGGTCTGGATGGCGCGGGTCCCGGCCGGTGTGATCACCGCCGACGAGCTGGCCGAGCAGATGTTCGGCCGGGTGGTGGACGAGCTCCGCGCGGAGGTCAGCTTCCAGCCGGGCGCGGTCGAGCTGCTCCGGGCACTGCGCAAGGAGGACATCCCGTGCGCGCTGGTCTCGGCGTCGTACCGGGTGATGATCGACGCGGTGCTCGGCCATCTGCCGCCCGACCCGTTCGACGTGATCGTGGCCGGTGACGAGGTGACGCACGGCAAGCCGCACCCGGAGCCGTACCTGACCGCGGCCCGCAAGCTGGGCGTGGACCCGGCCCGGTGCGTGGTGATCGAGGACTCGAACACGGGCACCGAGTCCGGTACGGCGGCCGGCGCGTACGTGGTCGCCGTGCCGCAGTGGGTGACGATTCCGGACGCGCCGCGACGGCTGGTGGTGCGTTCGCTCGAGCCGCTTACACCGGAGGCCCTGCGCGACCTGCTCCGTTGACGGGTTACCGTCACTTGGTGCCCTCGGGGGCGTTGTTCGGGTAGCGGGCTGGGGAAGGGTGAGATGTTGACCGAGTGGTGGCGCCGGGGTGCGGTGATGGCCGCGGTGGGTGTGCTGAGCGTGTCATTGGCGGCGTGTGGTGAGCCGGACGACAACGCGCCGCATCCGGGTGAGCCGACGCCGAAGGCGATGGTGCTCCGGCTCGCGACCACCGACCAGGTCACGTCGCTCGACCCGGCCGGTCCGTACGGCGTGGGCTCGCGGACCGTCCAGGCGAACCTGTATCAGACGCTGCTCACGATCATGCCGGGCAAGCCGACCCCGGTTCCGGACGCCGCCGACTGCCAGTTCGACTCGCCGACGACGTACACCTGCAGCCTGAAGGAAGGGCTGAAGTTCCCGAACGGGCACGAACTGACCTCGTCGGACGTGAAGTTCAGCTTCGAGCGGATGCTGAAGCTGAAGACCCCGAACGGCCCGGCCCCGCTGTTCTCGTCGCTGACCTCGGTCAGTACGCCGGACGACCTCACCGCGGTGTTCCACCTGAAGGCCCCGGATGCGCGGCTGCCGTACCTGCTGACCACGACGGCCGGGTCGATCGTGGACGAGGAGTACTACCCGGCGAACAAGCTGCTCGACACCAAGGCGATGGGCAGCGGCCCGTACCAGCTGACGGCGTACCGGCCGGGAGAGCGGATCATGCTGGCCCGCTTCGACGGGTACCGCGGTCCGCGCGGGCCGCAGAACGACGGCGCCGAGATCACGTTCGTGAAGGACTCGACCGCGCTCTATCAGGCGGTGACGACCGGGAAGACCGACCTGGCGTTCAACGGGTTCGGGCCGAGCCTGCTGGACAAGCTGCGGACGTCGGACCGGGTCCAGTTGGTCGAGTCCGACTCCGCGGCGATCCAGTTCTACTCGTTCCAGATGAAGTCGCTGACGTCGCGCAAGCTCGCCGTACGCCGTGCCTTCGCGCAGCTGCTCGACCGGCAGACGCTGGTGAAGAAGGTGTACGGCGACCACGTCGCGCCGCTGTACTCACTGGTGCCGCCCGGGTTCGGCGGGCAGGTGGACGCGTTCAAGGCGGAGTACAAGCAGCCGAACAAAACCGCCGCGGCCGCGATCCTCAAGGAGGCCGGCATCGCCGTACCGGTGCCGCTGACAATGGGGTGGACACCGCTGCAGTACGGCACGACCGCGAAGGCGGAGGTGCTCGAGTTGAAGCGCCAGCTCGACGCGTCCGGGCTGTTCCGGGTGACCTTGCGGAACGCCGACTGGCCGGAGTACCAGACGCTGGCCCGCGCGGGTGCGTACGACCTCTACTACGGGAGCTGGATCCCGGAGTACCCGGATGCCGACGACTACCTCGCGCCGTTCGTCCGGAGCGGGGGCGTGTTCCAGAACGGCTACCGGTCCTCGGCGGCGGCCAAGCTGCTGCAGCAGGAGACGACGGAGCAGAACGGGCTGGAACGCGACGACCTGATCGGTCAGCTACAGGGAGTGCTGGCCCAGGAGGTTCCGGCGGTCCCGGCGTGGCAGGGCCGGTTCACGGTGGCGGCCGGCAAGGACATCGAGAATGTGCCCGCGGCGCTCAATTCGCTGTCGTTCCTGTACCTGTCCGGTCTCCGCAAGTAATCACCGCCGCGTGACACAAAGATGCCATGACAGTAACGGTTCGCGAGGCTCCGGCGACCGTGGGTACGGCGCCGTGGTTTACTGCGGAATGTCCACGATACGGGACGATTTCCTGACGGTCACGATCGGGCAACGCAGCACTTTCCGAGTTTGACTCCAGCCTGTAATGGCGGCAGGTTAAGGCGGCAGCCATACCGGATTCGTCCCGGTTCCATCGAACATCGAGGCAGGGGAACCCATCGCGTGAGCACGCCACTCGAGGTCGAGCCGGGAGCATCGGCAGCGCAGCCTGAGGCCATCCTCAAGGGCGCCGGCAAGATCGAGGGTCGCTCTCTGTGGCAGATCTCCTGGATTCGGCTGAAGCGCGACAAGGTCGCGCTCGCCGGCGGCGCCTTCGTGGTCTTCCTGGTCCTGGTCGCGATCTTCGCCCCGCTGTTGTGCAAGCTCCTCGGCGTCACGCCGAACGACTTCCACCAGGACCTGGTCGACCCGTCACTGCAGACCCCGATCGGCAAGTGGGGCGGGATCAGCGCGGACCACCCGCTCGGCATCGAGCCGGTGAACGGCCGCGACATCTTCGCCCGGATCGTGTACGGCGCCCGGATCTCCCTGCTGATCGCGTTCCTGGCCACCATGGTGTCGGTCGTGATCGGCGTCACGCTGGGCGTCGTCTCAGGGTACTTCGGCGGCTGGATCGACTCGCTGATCAGCCGGGTGATGGACATCTTCCTCGCCTTCCCCCTGTTGCTGTTCGCACTCGCGCTCGTCGGTGCCCTCCCGGACAAGCTGCTCGGCATCCAGGGTGACGCGCTGCGGGTGGCGCTGGTCGTCTTCATCATCGGCTTCTTCAGCTGGCCCTACATCGGCCGGATCATCCGCGGGCAGACACTGTCGCTGCGGGAGCGGGAGTTCGTCGACGCCGCCCGGAGCCTCGGTGCCCGGCGTCCGTACATCCTGTTCACCGAGCTGCTGCCGAACCTGATCGCCCCGATCCTGGTGTACGCGACGCTGCTGATCCCGACCAACGTGCTCTTCGAGGCCGGCCTGTCGTACCTGGGTGTCGGGATCCGCCCGCCGACGGCCAGCTGGGGCGACATGCTGTCGATCGCCGCGAACTGGTACCAGGTCGACCCGATGTACATGGTCCCGCCCGGCCTGGCGATCTTCCTGACGGTGCTGGCCTTCAACCTGTTCGGCGACGGATTGCGCGACGCGCTGGACCCGCGGTCGCGATAGGACTTCTCTCCAACCAGGGAGCCCACGGATGTCACAGCTCTCACGAAAAAAGGGGTGCAACAACAGATGAGATGGAATCGCATCAGGACGGCAACCGCCGTCAGTGCGGCCGTCGCCTTGAGCCTGGTGGCTTGCGGGGGACCCAAGGCGACGCCCGGAGGAGGGACCAGCAGCGAAGGCGCCGCTACCGCGGAGGCCAACGCGGCTGTCAACAAGGTGTTCAGCCCGAGCGACAAGAAGGGCGGCACCCTGCGGATGGCGATCACCGAGCTGTGGGACTCCACAGACCCCGGTGACACCTACTACGGCCTGTCCTGGAACCTGGTCCGGAACTACGTCCGGCCGCTGATGACGTTCAAGGCCGCTCCGGGCGCCGAGGGCGCCAAGCCGGTCCCGGACCTCGCCGAGGGTCCCGGTGTGCCGAGCGACGACGCCAAGACCTGGACCTACAAGATCCGCAAGGGCGTGAAGTTCGAGGACGGCACCGAGGTCACCTCGAAGGACGTGAAGTACGGGGTCGCGCGCTCGCTGGACAAGGCGACGCTGCCGAGCGGCCCGACGTACTTCAACGACTTCCTGCTGGACGTCCCGGCGAACTACAGCGTCTACAAGGACAAGTCGCTGGCCGGTGTGGCCAAGGCGATCGAGACGCCGGACGACCAGACCATCGTGTTCCATCTGAAGAAGCCGTTCGCCAGCTTCGACTACTTCGCCCAGCTCCCGTCGACGGCTCCGGTGCCGCAGGCCAAGGACACCGGCGCGAAGTACAAGGAACACCCGGTCTCGACCGGCCCGTACAAGTTCGAGAGCTACGACGCGAACAAGGGTATGGCGCTGATCCGCAACGATCAGTACGACGCCTCGACCGACCCGGACTCCGGGCGTAAGGCGCTGCCGGACAAGATCACCGTCGCGTTCAACGTGAACGGCACCGACATCGACAACCGGCTGATCGCCGGTGACCTCGACGTCGACATCGCCGGTACCGGTGTTCAGGCCGAGACCCAGGCGAAGGTGCTGGCCGATCCGAAGCTGAAGGCGCACACCGACAACGTGCCGGCGCCGCGACTCAACTTCACCGTGCTGAACCCTGACGTCCCGCCGCTGGACAACGTGCACTGCCGCAAGGCGGTCCTGTACGCCGCCGACCACGAGGGCTACCAGCGTGCGTACGGTGGTCCGATCGGTGGTGACATCGCGACGAACCTGATGCCGCCGCTGGTGACCGGTGCGGAGAAGTTCGACGACTACGGCTTCGAGACGGACAAGAACGGCAACGTCGACAAGGCCAAGGAAGAGCTGAAGCAGTGCGGTCAGCCGAACGGTTTCGCGACCAACATCACCTACCGGTCCGACCGGCCCAAGGAGAAGGCGGTCGCCGAGACGCTGCAGCAGTCGCTGAAGCGGGCCGGCATCAACCTGAGCACCAAGCCGTATCCGACGGGTGACTACACCAAGCTGTACGCGGGCAAGCCGGACTTCGCGAAGAACAACAAGCTCGGCCTGATCGTCTACAGCTGGGGCGCGGACTGGAGCGACGGTTTCGGCTTCCTGAGCCAGATCGTCGACAGCCGCGTGATCAAGCCGACCGGTGGTAACTCCAACCTCGGGATCAAGATCCCCGAGGTCGACCAGCTGATCGACAAGGCGCTGAGCACCACTGACGAGGCTGAGCGCAACAAGATCTGGGTCGACGTCGACAAGAAGGTCATGGAGCAGGCCGCGGCGCTGCCGGGCATCTGGGCCAAGGGCCTGCTGTACCGCCCGGACACCCTGGCCAACGTGTTCTCCAACGACGGTCAGAACATGTACGACTACGCCGCGATCGGTCTGAAGTAGTCGTCGGTTGCCCTGACCAACCATCATTTCGCCAGCAGAGGTAGGTGAAGGCTGACGGTGGCCGGTGATCAGCGATGATCACCGGCCACCACGCCGAGCACGGTGTTCGCATATCTGGTCCGCCGGTTGATCGGAGCAGTGATCCTGCTCTTCATCGTCACGGCCGTCACGTTCGGGATCTTCTTCCTGGTACCCAGGCTCGGCGGTGCGACCGCCGACGACCTGGCCTCGCGCTATGTCGGCAAGAGCGCGGGTGAGGCACAGATCCACGACACGGCGGTGCGACTCGGCTTCACCGACCCTCTCTATGTGCAGTACGGGCGCTTCGTGAAGGGCCTGGTCGCCGGATCGGACTACGACTACGGCGCGGGGATCGAGCACTGCCCGGCGCCGTGCTTCGGCTACTCGTTCCTGACCTCGCAACCGGTCTGGCCGGACCTGGTCGCGCGAATACCGGTGACCGCCTCGCTGGCGGGCGGTGCCGCGTTCATCTGGCTGGTCACCGGTGTCGGTACCGGCGTCATCTCGGCACTCAGACGCGGGTCCGCCCTGGACCGATCACTCATGTCGGTGGCGCTGGCGGGTGTCTCGCTGCCGATCTTCTTCACCGGTCTGCTGGCGTTGTCGATCTTCAGTTACGGCCTCGGCTGGACCGCCCAGGGCGGCACCAATCCGATGGACGAAACCAATCCGATCTGGTGGGCCTACGACCTGATCCTTCCCTGGGTCACGCTGGCCTTCCTCTACGCCGCGGCGTACGCACGCCTCACCCGGGCCGGCATGCTCGAGACGATGAACGAGGACTACGTCCGCACCGCCCGGGCCAAGGGGCTGACCGAACGCACGGTGGTGATGAGGCATGGCCTGCGCTCGGCGCTGACCCCGATCCTGACCATCTTCGGTCTCGACCTGGGTCTGCTGATGGGCGGCGCGATCCTCACCGAGACGACGTTCTCGCTGCCCGGGATCGGTCAGTACGCCGTGATCGCGCTGCGGGCGAACGACCTGCCCAAGGTGCTCGGCGTGACTCTGGTCGCCGCCTTCTTCATCGTGCTGGCGAACCTGATCGTCGATCTCCTGTACGCCGTCGTCGACCCGAGAGTGCGGATCTCGTGACCGAGCCCCAAGACGTGACCGAGCCCCAGGACCAGACTCCGCCGCAGGACACCGTCCAGCGGATTCCCCGCGGCGAGGCGTTCCTCGACGTCCGCGATCTCAAGGTGCACTTCCCGACCGACGACGGTCTGGTGAAGTCGGTGGACGGGATCTCGTTCAAGCTCGAGCGGGGCAAGACGCTCGGCATCGTGGGGGAGTCCGGCTCCGGCAAGAGCGTGACCAGCCTGTCGATCATGGGCCTGCACCCGCCGGGGGTGGCCAAGATCAGCGGCGAGATCTTCCTCGACGGCCAGGATCTGGTCTCGTCGACCCGCGAGGAGGTCCGGCTGCTGCGCGGCAAGCGGATGGCGATGATCTTCCAGGACCCGCTGTCGGCGATGCACCCGTTCTACACCGTCGGGCAGCAGATCATCGAGGCGTACCGGGTGCACAACGAGGTGAGCAAGTCCGTCGCGCGCAAGCATGCGATCGAGATGCTCGACCGGGTCGGCATCCCGCAGCCGGACCGGCGGGTGGACGCCTATCCGCACCAGTTCTCCGGTGGCATGCGGCAGCGCGCGATGATCGCGATGGCGCTGTCCTGCGACCCGGACCTGCTGATCGCGGACGAGCCGACCACGGCCCTCGACGTCACCGTCCAGGCGCAGATCCTGGACCTGATCCGGGACCTGCAGCGCGAGTTCAACTCCGCGGTCATCATCATCACCCACGACCTCGGCGTGGTCGCCGAGCTGGCCGACGACATCCAGGTGATGTACGCCGGCCGCGCGGTCGAGTACAGCACCGCGGAGGACATCTTCGACCGGCCGCAGCACCCGTACACGTGGGGTCTGCTCGGCTCGATGCCGCGGATCGACCGGGAGCGCAGTGAGCGGCTGATCCCGATCAAGGGCACGCCGCCCAGCCTGATCCACGTGCCGGCGGGCTGCGCGTTCAACCCGCGCTGCAACTACGCCCACCTCAACGGCGGCGCCAGCGAGACCGACCGGCCCGAGCTGCTCGACGTCGGCGACGGCCACATGGTTGCCTGCCATCTCTCCCCGAAGAACCGCCAGCAGGCGTGGGAGACCGACATCAAGCCGAAGCTGTGAACGGGACGACGACTGTGACGACTGCTGACACCGAATCCGACGCCGTCCCGGGCGTGATCGAACCGGCAATGGGCGAGGAGCTCCTCTCGGTCGACAGCCTGGTGAAGCACTTCCCGATCCGCAAGGGCGTGCTGCAGCGCCAGACCGGCGCCGTGCAGGCGGTCGACGGGCTGACCTTCAACGTCAACCGCGGAGAGACGTTCTCGCTGGTGGGGGAGTCCGGCTGCGGTAAGACCACCACCGGCCGGCTGCTGACCCGCCTGCTGGAGCCGACGTCCGGCCGGATCCTGTTCGAGGGCCGCGACATCAGCCACCTCGGCGAGGGCCGGATGCGGCCGCTGCGGCGCGACATCCAGATGATCTTCCAGGACCCGTACGGCTCGCTGAACCCGCGGCACACGGTTGGCAAGATCGTCGGTGCGCCGTACAAGTTGCAGAACGTCAAGACCGAGCATGGCGTGAAGAAGGCGGTGCAGGAGCTGCTCGAACTGGTCGGTCTGAGCCCGGAGCACTACAACCGCTACCCGCACGAGTTCTCCGGCGGTCAGCGGCAGCGCATCGGTATCGCCCGCACCCTGGCGTTGCGTCCGAAGCTGATCGTCGCCGACGAGCCGGTCTCCGCGCTGGACGTGTCGATCCAGGCCCAGGTCGTGAACCTGCTGGAGGACCTGCAGAACGAGTTCGACCTGACGTACGTGATGATCGCCCACGACCTGTCCGTCGTACGGCACGTGTCGGACCGGGTCGCGGTGATGTACCTGGGCAAGATCGTCGAGATCGCCGACCGGGTCAGCCTGTACGAGAAGCCGATGCACCCGTACACGGTCGCGTTGCTCTCGGCGGTCCCGGTGCCGGACACCAAGCGGAAGGCCAAGCAGGAGCGCATCCGCCTGCAAGGCGACGTACCGAGCCCGATCAACCCGCCGCCCGCGTGCCGCTTCCACACCCGGTGCTGGAAGGCCCAGGACATCTGCAAGACGGAGGAGCCGCCGCTGCTGCAGCTGGCTCCCGGTCACCAGACCGCCTGCCACTTCCCGGAGAACCAGCCCGCCAAGCAGGTCGAGCCTCCGGTCACTGACGCGAGTTGACTGCTCAGCGCCTGACGGTCGGCGTCAGGCGCTGAGTGCTTTCCTGGCCGCGGCGAGCAGGTCCCCGGTCTGCTCGGCCAGCGCGCTGTCGTGCTCGCGATAGAAGCCGAGTGCGAACTCCAGGTTCGGTACGGCGTCGTCGTGCTCACCGATGTCGTTCAGCACCCGGCCGAGCTCGAGCCGGGTCTGCGCCTCGCGTCGGAGGTCACCCACGTCCAGAGCGATCTCGAGGGCGTGTTCGGTCTGCTCGATCGCCGACTCGAAGTCGCCGAGCTGGGCATGGACCAGGCCGAGGACGTAGTGCGCGTCGCTGACGTTCTTGCGGTGGCCGAGCGCTTCGAGCTCGGCCATCGCCTGGACGATCTCGGGTACGGCGGACTCGGGCCGGCCCGACTTCGCCCGCGCCCAGGCCCGGTCGATCCTGCCGTTGGCGGCGCCACCCTTGTCGCCGACCGCCTCGAACAACTGCATCGCGGCGGTGCTGGCAGCCTCGGCCGCGGTCCAGTCGCCGAGCTCGGTGTAGACCTCGGTCAGCGTGAGGTTGGTTGCCGCCAGCCCCCGTTTGTTGTCCAGCTGCTGGTTGACGGCCAGGGCGTGCTCGACGAGTGGCAAGGCCTCGCGGTAGCGATGCATCCGGATCAGCAGCCGCGCCTTGTTGTTCGTGGCGAGTGACACCCCGCGGAGATTGCCGATCGACTCGAAGAGGTCGCGGGCCAGACCGAAGCGCTCCGCCGACTCGTCGTACCGTGCCAGCTCTGCCAGGGCGATGGCAGCGTCGGCGTGGAGCTGGGCCAGGGTCCAGCGGTCGAGCTGTCCGGCGGCGACCCGGTCGATCGCCGGCAGCCAGTCGGACATGCTGCCGCGCATCGCGAAGTAGTTGTAGAGGCCGACGATGAGGCCGGCCGCGAGTTCGTCGCGGCCACCGAGGTCGCGGACCTGGTCGATCAGAGCGAGGCAGTTGCGGAGCTCGTCGTCGATCCAGGCCAGCGCCTGCTCCGAGCGATCGAACGCCGGAGAGGCCGGCGCCGGTGGACGGCCGGGCCAGGCCATCCGGGCGGCGTTCGGATCGCCGATGCTGGTCGCCAGCCAGGCGACGGCGACGTAGAACGCGAGGCTGCGGTCGAGCGCGGCGGCCTGCTCGTCCTCGGGGAGCCGTGCGGCGAGCTCGCGGCCGAAGGCGCGGACGAGGTCGTGGAACTGGTAGCGACCGGGCGCCCGGGACTCGAGCAGGTGCAGGTCGGTCAGGCGTTCCAGCCAGCGGTCGGCGTCGGCCGGCCGCGTGTCGATGAGGGCCGCTGCCGTCTCCGCGGTGAAGTCGTCGGCGTCGCTGAGGCTGAGCAACGTAAGGGCTTGTGCGGCGCTGTGGTCGAGTGGGTCGGAGCTGCGGGTCAGCTGCTCGATCGACAGCGAGAGGCTCGCCCGGACATCGAGATCGTCGACGCCAAGGAGGTCGAGCCGGCGGGACTCGTCGGCCAGTCGCTGCGCCAACTCGGTGCCGGAAGCGGACGGATGCCGGACAAGCCACGCGCCGGCCACCGAGAGCGCGAGGGGGAGGTGCCCACACAACTCCGCGACGCGAGCCGCGGCCGAGGCGAGCCGGTCTGCTCCGGCGATGGTCTCGAGTAGACGGAGTGACTCATCCACCGGCATCGGTTCGAGCTGCAGGTGCAGGCTCGCCGGCAGTGCCGTCAGCGTGGCGCGACTGGTGATGAGTACGGCGGACCCGCTCGCGGCCGGGATGAGGTCGGCGACCTGACCGACGTCCTGCGCGTTGTCGAGGACCAGGAGCACGCGGCGGTCGGCCAACCTGCTCCGAAGGGCCGCGACGGCCTCGACGAGACTGCCCGGAACGGCATCGGGCGGTACGCCGGTTCCGCGCAGGAGCTGACCGATCGCGTGCAGTGGACTGACCGGCGTACCGGCGCCGAAGCCGCGCAGGTTCACCAGCAGGGTGCCGTCGGGGTACTGGTCAGCGCTCGCGTGGGCGGCGTGGATCGCCAGTGCGGTCTTTCCGACGCCTGCCATGCCGCGGATCGTGGCGACGATGGGTGAGCCGGGCTGTGCCGGAGTTCCGCTGAGGAGATCGGTCAGCTGGTCGACCTGCTGGGTGCGGCCGGCGAACCCCGCGTTCGCGGACGGCAACTGGCGAGCCACCACCCAGGCCGGACCTGCGAGCTTGGATTGGGTGGCTGTCGGGCCGGCAGCGCCGCGTGAGGCCAGCCGCTTGAAGGCCGCGAGCTCCTCCGGGCTGAGCTGGAGCGCCTTGTCCAGCTTGTCGATCGTGATCGGGTGCGGGAACCGGCGGACGCCACGTTCCAGCAGACCGATGGCCTGCGCGCTGAGACCCGCCAGCTCCGCCAGGCTCTCCTGAGTCAGATCCCTGGCCCGGCGTGCGTCCCGCAGCCGCGCCGCGAACGTGTCCTCCACCCTGCCCCTTTCGTCGCCCAGATTCTGGCAGGCCACCGCTCAGCGCGCCGGACGGCCCCGTTTGGGTGCTCGCTCGCCCAGTTTGTGCGTACGCGCGATCACTGAGTGTCGCAGTCGGGTGGTGGGGTTGCGGCGTTCGACAATGTCGAACGACCGGCGTTGTGCCGCCCCGCTAACGCTTCTACATTCCAGCCAGCCGTGGTCGTCACGGCGTGGAGGGGAGGTTCGGCATGGCTACGACGGAAACAGTCAAAGCAAGAACCCTTCTGGCTGAATGCTCGGCGGAGTTCGCGGGGACATTCATCCTGATCCTGTTCGGCGTGGGTGTGGTGGCCCAAGTGGTGGCTGGCGGTATCGGGGATCACGACTCGATCTCGTGGGCGTGGGGTATCGGCGTGACCATGGGCGTGTACGTGTCGGCCCGGATCAGCGGTGCCCACATCAACCCCGCGGTCACGATCGCCCTCGCGGCGTTCCGCGGGTTCGCCTGGCGGAAAGTGCTGCCGTACATCGGCGCACAGTTCCTTGGTGCGTTCGCGGCGGCGCTGGTGGTCCGCTGGAACTACGACAAGGTCCTGGAGAAGTTCGACCCCGGCCTGACCATCAAGAGTCAGGGCGTGTTCTCGACCCTGCCGGGCAACGGCAGCACGGAGCTCGGTGTCGGCATGTGGGGTGGATTCCTGGACCAGATCATCGGTACGGCGATCCTGATGCTGGTCATCCTGGCCATCGTCGACCTCCGCAACACCGCGCCGATGGCGAACCTCGGCCCGTTCATGATCGGTCTTCTGGTCGTCGGCATCGGCATGGCCTGGGGCACGCTGGCGGGCTACGCGATCAACCCGGCCCGTGACTTCGGTCCGCGGTTGGCGTCCTACCTGACCGGGTACGGGGGAGCGTTCAAGGACCAGTTCGGGGATCCCTATTTCTGGGTCCCGATCGTGGGACCGATCATCGGCGCGCTGATCGGCGCGTTCCTCTACGACCTGCTGGTCGGCCGGAACCTGCCGGTGAGCGACGCGGACGAGGAGCCGGGCCGGGTGCCCGACGAGGAGACCACGGCGTGACGCGCCGTACCACTGAGCAGTGTGAGGAGAGGACTTTCCATGGCTGACTTCGTCGGTGCCGTCGACCAGGGCACCACGAGCACCCGTTTCATGATCTTCGACCACTCCGGCAACGAGGTGGGCATCCACCAGCTGGAGCACGAGCAGATCCTGCCGCAGGCCGGCTGGGTCGAGCACAACCCGGTCGAGATCTGGGAGCGGACCAACTCGGTGATCCGGACCGCGATGAACGCGAAGGGGTTGCAGGCAAGCGACCTCGCCGCACTCGGCATCACCAACCAGCGCGAGACGGCGGTGGTCTGGAACCGCAAGACCGGGCGCCCCTACTACAACGCGATCGTCTGGCAGGACACCCGGACCGACCGGATCGCCTCCGCGCTGGAGCGCGAGGGCAAGGGCGACGTGATCCGGCAGAAGGCCGGCCTGCCGCCGGCGACGTACTTCTCGGCCGGCAAGGTGCAGTGGATCCTGGAGAACGTCGACGGGGTGCGCGAGGCGGCCGAGGCCGGTGAGGCCGTCTTCGGCAACACCGACACCTGGCTGCTGTGGAACCTGACCGGCGGGACGGACGGCGGCGTACACATCACCGACGTCACCAACGCCAGCCGGACCATGCTGATGAACCTCGAGACGCTCGACTGGGACGACGAGCTGATCTCGTTCTTCAACATCCCGCGGCAGATGCTGCCGGAGATCCGGCCGTCGTCGGATCCGAACACGTACGGCGAGACCCTCGCGAACGGTCCGGTCGGCGGCGTGGTGGCACTGACCGGCGACCTCGGCGACCAGCAGGCGGCGACCGTCGGCCAGGTCTGCTTCAACCCGGGCGAGGCCAAGAACACCTACGGCACCGGCAACTTCATGTTGCTGAACACCGGCACCGAGCTGGTCCGGTCGAAGGCCGGTCTGCTCAGCACGATGTGCTACAAGTTCGGCGACGCGGCGCCGGTCTACGCGCTCGAGGGATCGATCGCGGTGACCGGGTCCGCGGTCCAGTGGCTGCGCGACCAGCTCGGCATCATCTCCGGTGCGAGTGAGACCGAGACGCTGGCCCGGCAGGTCGAGGACAACGGCGGCGTGTACTTCGTGCCGGCGTTCTCCGGACTGTTCGCGCCGTACTGGCGGTCCGACGCCCGCGGCGCCATCGTCGGTCTGTCCCGGTTCAACACCAACGCCCACCTTGCCCGCGCAACACTGGAAGCGATCTGCTACCAGAGCAAGGACGTCGCCGACGCGATGGAGAAGGACTCGGGCGTGACGCTCGACGTGCTCAAGGTCGACGGCGGTGTGACGGCGAACGAGCTGGCCATGCAGATGCAGGCCGACATCCTCGGCGTCCCGGTGAGCAAGCCGGTCGTCGCGGAGACCACCGCGCTCGGTGCGGCGTACGCGGCCGGCCTGGCGGTCGGCTTCTGGAAGAACACCGACGAGCTGGTCCAGAACTGGAACGAGGACAAGCGGTGGGAGCCGCAGTGGACGGACGAGCAGCGGACCAAGGGGTACGCCGGCTGGCAGAAGGCGGTCCAGCGGACGCTGGACTGGGTCGACGTCGACTGACCCTGCCCGCTCGGTAGGCAACGCAACGGAATCGGAAGGAACAGCACAGTGGGCGTAGTCGCTCTGTCACCGCAAGCGAGGGCCGACGCCATCGATGCGATGGCCGACGGACGGGAACTGGACGTCCTGGTGATCGGTGGCGGGGTGGTCGGCACGGGGTCGGCGCTCGATGCCGCCACCCGGGGCCTGACCACCGGACTGCTGGAGGCGCGCGACTACGCGAGCGGCACCTCCAGCCGGTCCAGCAAGTTGATGCACGGTGGCCTGCGCTACCTGGAGATGCTCGACTTCCGATTGGTGCACGAGGCGTTGCAGGAGCGCGGCCTGCTCCTGCAACGCCTGGCACCGCACCTGGTGAAGCCGGTGCCGTTCCTGTACCCGCTCCAGCACCGCTGGTGGGAGCGGTTCTACGCCGGAGCCGGTGTCGCCCTGTACGACGGCATGGCCGTCAGCTCCGGGCACGGCGCCGGGCTCCCGCTCCACCGGCACCTGACCCGGCGTGGCGCGATGCGGCTGGTGCCGAGCCTGAAGAAGTCGGCCCTGGTCGGCGCCTTGCAGTACTACGACGCCCAGGTCGACGATGCCCGCCACACGATGGAGCTGGCCCGGACGGCGGCGTCGTACGGCGCTCATGTCGCGAACCGGGTCAAGGTCACCGGGTTCCTGCGCCAGGGTGAGCGGGTCACCGGGGTGCAGGCGAAGGACCTGGAGAGCGGCCGCGAGTTCGAGGTCCGGGCGAAGCAGGTCGTGAACGCGACCGGTGTCTGGACCGACGACACGCAGGCGATGGTGGGGGAGCGCGGCCAGTACCATGTCCGGGCCTCGAAGGGGATCCACCTGGTCGTCCCGAAGGACCGGATCCAGTCCAGCACCGGGATGATCCTGCGGACCGAGAAGTCCGTGCTGTTCATCATCCCGTGGGGCCGGCACTGGCTGATCGGCACCACCGACACCGACTGGAACCTGGACAAGGCCCACCCGGCCGCGACCAGCAAGGACATCGAGTACCTGCTCGACCACGTGAACGCCGTACTCACCACGCCGCTGACCCGGGAGGACGTCGAGGGCGTGTACGCCGGACTCCGGCCGCTGCTCGCGGGTGAGTCCGAAAGCACCTCGAAGCTGTCCCGTGAACACGTCGTGGCGCACGCGGCGCCGGGTCTCGTGGTGGTTGCCGGCGGCAAGTACACGACGTACCGGGTGATGGCCAAGGACGCGATCGACGCGGCCGCCGCGGCGCTGGACGGCCGGGTGCCGAAGTCGGTCACCAAGACCACGCCGCTGGTCGGTGCCGACGGCTACCACGCGCTGTGGAACCAGCGGCACCTGATCGCGCAACGCTCCGGCCTGCACGTGGCCCGGATCGAGCACCTACTCAATCGGTACGGCGCCCTGGTCGACGAGGTACTGCAGCTCGTCGAGGAGGATCCGTCGCTGGGTGAGCAACTGCCGGGCACGCAGGACTACCTGAAGGCCGAGATCGTGTACGGCGCGAAGGCCGAAGGGGCACGGCACCTGGACGATATCCTGGCTCGCCGGACCCGGATCTCGATCGAGGCCTGGGACCGTGGGGTCGGGGCAGCCGAGGCGGCCGCCCGGCTGGTGGCCCCGATCCTCGGCTGGGACGAGGCGACGATCGAGCGTGAGGTCTCGTTCTACATCCGCCGCGTCCAGTCCGAACGTGCCTCCCAGGACCAGCCCGACGACGAGTCCGCCGACAAGGTCCGCCTGGAGGCCCCGGACATCGTGTCCCCGGCCTGAGGCGGGTTACTCGGCGACCTGTTCGGGGCGGATCCAGCCGAAGGTGCGCTGGACTGCGGCCTTCCAGTTGGCGTACTCGGTGGCGCGGCGGTCCGGATCCATGTGCGGCAGCCACTGACCGGCGCGGTGCCAGTTGCTCCGTAGCCCTTCCAGATCGGGCCAGTAGCCGACGGCGAGCCCGGCGGCGTACGCGGCTCCGAGTGAGACGGTCTCGGTCACCATCGGGCGGACCACGGGGACGTCGAGCAGGTCGGCGAGGAACTGCATCAGCAGGTTGTTCGCGGTCATGCCGCCGTCGACCTTCAACGCGGTCAGCGCGATGCCGGAGTCGGCGTTCATCGCGTCGACCACCTCGAGGGTCTGGAAACCGGTCGCCTCCAGCACCGCGCGGGCCAGATGTCCCTTGGTGATGTAGCCGGTGAGGCCCGCGATCACCCCGCGCGCCTCGCTCCGCCAGTGTGGTGCGAAGAGCCCGGAGAACGCCGGCACGATGTACGCGCCGCCGTTGTCCTCGACCGTCCGGGCCAGCGTCTCGATCTCGGCGGCGGTGTGGATCAGCCCGAGCCCGTCGCGGAACCACTGCACGAGCGAACCGGTGACCGCCATCGACCCTTCGAGCGCGTACGACGCCTTCTCGTCGCCGATCTGGTACGCGACCGTGGTCAGCATCCCGTGCGTGGACCGGACGATCTCGTGGCCGGTGTGCAGCAGCAGGAACGAGCCCGTGCCATACGTGCACTTCGCCTCACCGGGACTGAAGCAGGTCTGCCCGAACAACGCGGCCTGCTGATCCCCGAGCGCCGCCCCGATCCGCACCCCGGGCAGTACGTCGGTCGCCGTAGCGAACACCCCCGACGACGGGCGGATGTCCGGCAGCACAGCCCGCGGTACGTCGAAAGCCTCGAGCAACTTGTCGTCCCACTCGAGGGTCTCGATGTTCATCAGCATCGTGCGGCTCGCGTTCGTCACGTCGGTGACGTGCAGCCCGCCGTTCGCGCCGCCGGTGAAGTTCCAGATCAGCCAGGACTCCATCGTGCCGAAGTACACCTCGCCCCGCTCGGCGCGCTGCCGCAGCCCAGGGGTGTGGTCGAGCATCCACTTCAGCCGCGGCGCCGAGAAGTACGTCGTCAGCGGCAGACCACACAGGTCGGCGAACCGGTCCGGGCCCTCGGTGCCGGCCAGGTCGCTCACCAGCCGAGAGGTCCTGGTGTCCTGCCAGACCACCGCATTGCCGATCGGCCAGCCGGTCAAGCGGTCCCAGAGCAGACTGGTCTCGCGTTGATTGGCGATGCCGATGGCAACGATCTGCGACGGCTCGGCGCCGATCTGCCGGACCGCGGTCGGGACCACCCGGGTCACGTTCCGCCAGATCTCGGCCGCGTCGTGTTCCACCCAGCCCGGTCTCGGAAACAGTTGCCGGTGCTCGCGCTGTGCGACCGACACCAACCGTCCGCGGCGGTCGAACAGGATGCACCGCGTCGAGTTGGTTCCCTGGTCCACCGCGGCCACGTATTGCTCAGCCATCGAGCCACCCCCCGATCTCTCGCCGGCCGGATCGCTCAGGTCGAACCGGCCGCCTTCTCGTCAAGTGTCCTCCCGGAGGTCACGCGCGATGGCTTCGGCGGTGGCCCGGACCATACTGATCAGGTCGGGGCGGTGGCGGAGCTTGCTGTCACAGATGCGTTCGAGCCGGCCGGCCAGACCGACCGCACCGACGACCAGACCGCCCAGCCCGCGGATCGGGGCCGCGATGCTGGCGAGTTCGACGGTGTGTTCCTCGAACTCACTGGCCCACCCGCGCGCACGAACGGTGGCGAGCTCCTCGGCCAGGCGGTTCGGATCAGTGATCGTCCGGGTCGTGTACGCCTCCAGCCGGCGCGGTCGGGCGGCTCCGCTGGTGTCGAACGCCAGCACGGCCTTCCCGAGGGCGGTGGCGTGGGGCGGGAGCGTCGTACCGACGTCGAGGTCCTGGTCGCTGTCGTCGGGTCGGAAGACGTGATGGACGACCTCGACCTTGCCGTCGACGAGTCTGCCGACCCGGACGACCTCACCGCTGCGGGAGGCGAGCGAGTCGGCCCAGTTGATCGCGCGGCTGCGCAACTCGTTCGGGTCCAGGTAGCTCTCGCCGAGCCGACCGAAGATGTCGCTCAGGTGGTAGTGCGCGCCGGTGTGGTCCTGCTCGACGAACCCGACCTGCTGCAAGGTCCGGAGTATCCCGTGGACGGTCGGCTTGGCCAGGCCGAGCGCGTTGCCGAGGTCGGCGACGCCGAGCCCGTCCGGTGCGGCCGCGAGCAGTCGCAGCACAGCGGCAGCCCGCTCGATGGACTGCACTGTGCCCGGCACAATGGCAGGCTATCTAGGAATCCGACGTGTGGCTGTAGGCCAAGTCGTCCTTGCGGACCGCGAGGCAACGATCGCGTTCACCCGTCGACATCGACGAGGTCCACGCCCGCCGACTCGGCGGCGACTTCTTCAACCGAACGCGTCGGGAGCGGAGGCGGGGTGCCTCCCCAGGCCGGGCAGATCGCCTTGTGGTCGCACCACTCGCAGAGCGGACCAGGGCTGGGCCGCCAGTCGCCGGACTCGAGTGCCCGGCTGATCGCCGTCCACAACGCCGAGACCTTCCGCTCACAGGCGCGCAGATCCGCCTCGTCGGGCACATACCGGACGATCTCTCCGTTGCCGAGATAGACGAGCTGCAGCATCGCCGGCACGACGCCCCGCAGCCGCCACAGGACCAGCGCGTAGAACTTCATCTGGAACAGAGCCTTGGCCTCGAAGAACTCCGACGGCGACCGGCCGGTCTTGTAGTCGACCACCCGGATCTCGCCGGTCGGCGCGACATCGAGCCGGTCCACGTAGCCCCGCAGTACCAGGCCGGACTCGAGCTCGGTCTCGACGTACAGCTCGCGCTCGGCGGGCTCCAGCGCGTTCGGGTCCTCGAGTGTGAAGTACTTGCCGAGCAGCTGGTGCGCCTCGGCCAGCCACTTGGCCAGCTCCTCGCCGCTCGCGTCCTCGGCGAACAGCTCCGCGACCTCCGGCTCCTCCTCGAGCACGTGCTGCCACTGCGGCTCCAGCAGCCCGGCCGCCTGCTCCAGCGTGCGCTGCCCGCGAGGCAGGTCGAACAAACGCTCCAGCACGCCGTGCACCACCGTGCCCCGGACCGCGGCCGAGGACGGCTTCTCCGGCAACCGGTCGATGACGCGGAAGCGATACTTCAGCGGGCAGCTCATGAAGTCCGCGGCCCGCGACGGCGACAGGGCTCCGCGTGGATGCCCGTGCACGTCGACTTCGGCTGCAACACTCATGCCAGCACCCTAGGCGAGTCCACCGACACTTCGTCGGCGCACACCCGGACCTGTGGAAAACCGTTCGCAGCGAACTCCCAGCCGGCTTTCGGGAAACCATCGGCTCCCTTTGTCACGCTCGACTCATGACGCCACCACCGAAACCACCCCGTGAACACGATCTGGGCCTGGAGTACGACCTCGGCACCCTGCACCGCCGGCGGTTCCTCGGCCTCTTCGCCGGCGCCGGCCTGGCCGCGGTGGCCGGCTGTACTCCGGACGACGCCACCGACTCGGCCACGTCCGGCTCGACGACGACCACGACCTCCAGCACGCCCTCGGCCAGTACGACGAGCAGCGCCGACGTCGACGAGATCCCGCAGGAGACCGGCGGACCCTATCCGGGTGACGGCTCCAACGGGCCGAACGTGCTGACCGAGTCCGGCATCGTCCGCAGCGATCTCACCAAGTCGTTCGGCTCCGCGTCGGGCGTGGCCAGCGGCGTACCGCTGACCGTGACGCTGTCGATCCTGGACGCCGACAAGGACACCCCACTGGAAGGTGCGGCCGTCTACCTGTGGCACTGCGACGCAGAGGGCCGCTACTCCCTCTACTCCGAGGGCGTGACCAACGAGAACTACCTGCGAGGTGTCCAGGCGGCGGACTCGTCCGGCAAGGTCACCTTCACGACGATCTTTCCGGCGGCGTACATGGGCCGCTGGCCGCATATCCACTTCGAGGTCTACGCGAGCCTGTCCGAGGCCACCGCGGCCGGCAAGATCACCCGTACGTCGCAACTGGCCCTGCCGAAGGACGTCTGCGACACCGTCTATGCCACCGACGGGTACGACGGCAGCGCCGAGAACATGTCCAGGACGTCGCTCGAGAACGACAATGTGTTCGGCGACGACGGCGGTGTCCATCAGCTCGCCACGGTCAGCGGCGACGTGGGCAAGGGGTATGTCGCGTCGCTACAGGTGGGTGTGTAGCACGGAGTTACCTGCGGGCAAGTAGCGTTGGGTTGATGCCAGAATCGCGTGATCCTCAGAATCCCGCCCAGCCGGCCGGCCCGCCGCCGCCCGGGACCTGGGTGCTTGGTCGTATCCGCGGCATCCGGCTCACCATGCGATTCACCTGGCTGCCGGTGGCGATGCTGCTCGCGATCGGATTCGCCGCGATCATCGGGCAGCAGTTCCCCTCCCTGGGCGGCTGGCGCTATCTGGCCGCGCTCGCGTTCGTCGTCGCGTTCACGCTGTCGATCCTGGTCCACGAGCTGGCGCACGCCCTGATGGCGATGCGGTTCGGCATCGGGGTCTCGGAGATCAACCTCGGCTTCTTCGCGGCCGGCACGCACATCGAGGGGGAGCGGAAGTCACCGCTCGAGGAATTCGCGGTCTCGGTGGTCGGCCCGGTCGCGTCCCTGGTCGTCGGCGGGCTCGCGTACCTCGGCTCGCGCGCGTTCGACGAGGGCGTCGGGTACGTCGCCCTGTGGGAACTCGGCATCGCGAACCTCATCGTCGGTGTGACCAACCTGCTGCCGGGCCTACCGCTGGACGGCGGCTGGGTGCTGCGCGCGGTGGTCTGGAAGGTCACCGGCAACATGCACACCGGCACGATCGTGGCCGCGTGGGCCGGCCGGATCCTCGCGATGCTGGTGCTGGCGGCACCGGTGATCCTCGAAGAGGTCTGGAACCGCCCACCGACCATGATCGACTTCCTGATCGCGCTCGCGGTCGGGTTCTTCCTCTGGATGGGGTCGACCGCGTCGCTGATGCAGGCGCGGCTCCGCCGCAAACTGCCCGCGCTCCAGGTCCGCACGATGGCCCGCCGCGCGATCGCCGTCCACTCCGGTACGCCGATCTCCGAGGCGGTCCGGCTGGCCGCGGACGCGCAGGCCGGGGCGGTCGTCGTGATCGACGGCGAGGGCAAGCCGCACGCGCTCGTGTCGGAGACCGCGGTGAGCGCGGTCGCGCCGAACCAACGCCCGTGGACCACCGTCAGCGAGGTTTCGACCCGCATCGGCGCGGGCCACATCATCGGGATCAACGACACCGGCGAGGAGATCCTCAAGACGCTGCGCGAGCACCCCGCGTCGGAGTACCTCGTCCTCGACGCGGCCGGCTCGGTGTACGGCGTACTCGCGACCAGCGACATCGAACGAGCCTTCCGCGGCCGCTGAGCCACCCCCTCCCAACCCCCTCGGCCACTCTCGGCCTCTCCTGCCCCGCGCCCGCCCACCCTCCGCCAGCCCCCCGCGCCCGCCCACCCTCCGCCAGGCCCCCGCGCCCGCCCCGCCCCGCCTCGCCTCGGCTGGTGGGCTGGCCCATCAGCTGGCGGGTTGGCCCACGGCACCCGGTTGGCCAACCCACCAGCTGCCTGGCTGACCCTTTGCCCGGCGGCATGCCTGCGTGGGATTCGAGCGCTGCGTGTGGGAGGTGGTCGACTGGCGGGTTGTTTCGTGGCTGGCGTCGTACGAACCCGGCCGCGGTGACGAAAGCCGCCATCCACCGAGAGGCTGCTCGTCGTCGTGATGGGTCTGGTGGGTCAACCCATGAGAGGTTGGTGGGGAGGGGCGGGATTCGGGGATCGCGGTGACTGAAAGTTAAGGTGAGCGCCTTATGGCTGACTTGCGCGACTTTCCCGACCAGGCGTACTCCGGGGTCCATCACGGCCCCTTGCAGGCGGGGGAGTGGATCACCCTGCAGGACTCCAAGGGCCGCCGGCACTCGGTCTTCCTGGAGCGCGGGAAGATCTTCCACACCACCAAGGGCGGGATCGCGCACGACGACCTGATCGACGGCCCGGACGCCGTGGTGATCAAGTCCAAGGGCGGCGTGGAGTACCTCGCGCTGCGCCCGTTGATGGCTGACTACTCGGTGTCGATGCCGCGCGGCGCGGCCGTGATCTACCCCAAGGACACCGCGCAGATCGTCACGATGGCCGACATCTTCCCAGGTGCGAAGGTGGTCGAGGCCGGCGCCGGCTCCGGCGCGCTGACGACGGCGCTGCTGCGCGCGGTCGGCATCCACGGCCAGGTCATCTCGTTCGAACGGCGCGAGGACTTCGCCGAGGTCGCGCGCAAGAACGTGACTGGCTTCTTCGGCGGTGAGCACCCAGCCTGGCGGCTCGAGGTCGGCGACCTCGTCGAGAAGCTGAACGAGCAGGATGTGGACCGGATCATCCTCGACATGCTGGCCCCGTGGGAGTGCGTTGACGCCGCCGCTGAGGCCCTGTCACCCGGTGGGGTGTTCTGTGCCTATGTGGCCACCACGACGCAGCTGAGCCGTGTTGTGGAGACGCTGAGGGCACATGGCGAGTTCACCGAGCCGCGCGCCTGGGAGTCGCTGGTGCGGGATTGGCACGTCGAGGGTCTGGCCGTGCGCCCGGGCCACCGGATGCAGGGGCACACCGCTTTCCTGGTCACCGCACGACGGATGGCACACGGAGTTCAGGCACCGCGCAAGAAGCGCCGGCCGGCGCCGGGTGCGTACGGCGACGACTACGCCGGACCGCGTCGCGCCGAGAGATCGGAAGACGTGCCGAAAGCAACAGATTCATCCGCAACCGACACGTGATGGGATTCAGCTTGCCCAGCGACGTTTTCTGGGTAAGGTCCATTAGGTCGAGCCCCACATGGTGAGGTGATGATCGTGGCTGGAGACGAGAGTCCTACCGCGGCAGAGCTGCGTAACCAGGTCCGTTACCTGGAAGCCGAGGTCGCAGCGTTGCGGCGTCGGTTGCTGGAGCATCCGGCTGACAGCCGGTCGCTCGAGAGCAGGCTGTCCGAAACCCAGGCCTCCTTGGCGAGTGTCACCGCTCAGAACGAGCGGCTGGCAGAGACGCTGCGGGAGGCGCGAGAGAAGATCATCGCCCTGAAGGAGGAGGTCGACCGGCTGGCCCAACCGCCGTCCGGTTTCGGCACCTTCCTCGGCCGCAATGACGACGACACGCTGGACGTGTTCACCGGGGGCCGCAAGCTCCGGGTCGCGGCCAGCCCCTCGGTCGACCTGGACGGGCTGAAGCTCGGCCAGGAGCTGATGCTGAACGAGGCGCTGAACGTGGTCGAGGCCTGCGACTTCGAGGTCGTCGGCGACGTGGTGATGCTCAAGGAGCTGTTGGCCGACGGCGAGCGGGCGCTGGTGATCGCGCAGGCCGACGAGGAACGGGTCGTCCGGCTCGCCTCGCCGCTGCTCGACATCGCGCTGCGGGCCGGTGACTCGCTGCTGCTGGAGCCACGCTCCGGATACGTCTACGAGAAGATCCCGAAGTCCGAGGTCGAGGAGCTGATCCTCGAAGAGGTGCCGGACATCGACTACACGCAGATCGGTGGTCTGTCCGGTCAGATCGAGCAGATCCGGGACGCGGTCGAGCTGCCGTACCTGCACAAGGACCTGTTCCTCGAGCACGAGCTGAAGCCGCCGAAGGGCGTCCTGCTGTACGGCCCGCCGGGCTGTGGCAAGACCCTGATCGCGAAGGCGGTGGCCAACTCGCTGGCGAAGAAGGTGGCCGAGCGGACCGGCGTGGACGGGCAGAAGTCCTTCTTCCTCAACATCAAGGGCCCGGAGCTGCTGAACAAGTACGTCGGCGAGACCGAGCGGCACATCCGGCTGGTCTTCCAGCGGGCCCGTGAGAAGGCTTCCGAGGGCATGCCGGTGATCGTGTTCTTCGACGAGATGGACTCGCTGTTCCGCACCCGCGGAAGTGGCGTCTCCTCCGATGTCGAGAACACCATCGTCCCGCAGTTGCTGAGCGAGATCGACGGTGTCGAGGGCCTGGAGAACGTCCTGGTCATCGGTGCCTCGAACCGTGAGGACATGATCGACCCGGCCATCCTGCGACCCGGCCGGCTGGACGTGAAGATCAAGATCGAGCGCCCGGACGCCGAGGCGGCCCGGGACATCTTCTCGAAGTACCTGACCACCACCCTGCCGCTGCACACCGACGACCTGAGCGAGTTCGGCGGCGACAAGGCGGAGTGCGTGAACGGGATGATCCAGCGCACCGTCGAGCGGATGTACACCGAGGCCGACGAGAACCGGTTCCTCGAGGTCACCTACGCCAACGGTGACAAGGAGGTCCTGTACTTCAAGGACTTCAACTCGGGCGCGATGATCCAGAACATCGTGGACCGGGCCAAGAAGATGGCGATCAAGGCCTTCCTGGACGAGAACCAGAAGGGTCTGCGGGTGCAGCACCTGCTGCAGGCGTGCGTGGACGAGTTCAAGGAGAACGAGGACCTTCCGAACACGACCAACCCGGACGACTGGGCCCGCATCTCCGGCAAGAAGGGCGAGCGGATCGTCTACATCCGGACGCTCATCTCCGGCAAGCAGGGCACCGAGCCCGGCCGCTCCATCGACACGGCCACGAACACAGGTCAGTACCTGTAGAACAACGTCGTACGACAACCGCCCCTGGACACGCCGTCCAGGGGCGGTCGTCCGTCTGTGGCAGGAACCAGGAACGAGGCTCAGGACACAGCGACGCGGCGGGTCAGGTCGGCGAGCTCACGGTTGAAGTGGTCGGGCTGCTCAAGATGCACGGTGTGGCCCACTCCGTCGTACCAGGCGGCCTCGGCAGTCGGGCAGGTCGCCAGCACGTGTTCTGCCATCGCCGGGAGCACCACAGTGTCGGCCCGGCCGTGGGTGACCAGCAGCGGCACTGTGAGGGTTCGCAGTACGTCGTCCTCGTCGATCTCGCGGGCGCCCAGGTTGGCCCGGATCCGGGCCGGGACGGTCATACTCGCCGCGAGCAGCAGCTCCGTGTCGTCGGCCGTGAACGGCGTGGCCGGGAAGGCCCTGATCAGACCGCGGGCCCCACGGATGTTGGTCGGTAGGTCGTCGGCGATCAGGTCGGGGAAGTTGTCCAGGAAGCCGGGGCCGATCAGTGTGCCGAACGCCGCCGGACCGAGCCGGACGGTGCCGCCGACGAGGTCGATCCCGCCGATCCGGTCCTGGCCGTAGGCTCGCACGTAGTCGCAGATGACGAACGCGCCGTACGACCAACCCACCACGACCGGCCGGTCGAGGCGCAACTGCTCGATGACCGCGGCGAGGTCGTCGGCCCACAGGCGGGCGTCGGTGTAGTGCTCCTGCTCCATTGGCGCGTCTGACATGCCGTGGCCGCGCAGGTCGTACGCGACGAGCCGGAACTGTCCGGCCAGCGCGCTCTCATACTGCTTGTGCCAGCACAGATGGCTCTGCGACAAGCCGTGGATGAACACGATCGGCGGCCCGTCCGGCCGGCCCCATTCGCGTACGTGCAGGCGCAGCCCACCACCGCCGCGCACAGTGTGGATCGTCGGCTGCTCGATCACTGCAGTCATGGCCCCTCCTTGGTTCGTTCGGTCGACTCGATCGTCACCGGGCGGGTGCGAGGACGGCATCGGGAACGAGCTACGTATCCCTGGCCCGCCGCCTACGTATCCGCCCGGCACTGATGCCTGGGAACGCGTTCCGTGGCGACGACGACGGCGTGATACTGACGAGATGAAGGCCGGCCCGAGCGACGATGTGTTCGTCGGGCGCGCTCGTGAACTCGAAGCGCTCGAGGGCGCGCTCGACGCTGCCCGGGCCTTCCGCGGAGGGACCGTCCTGATCGCGGGCGAGGCCGGCATCGGTAAGACCCGGCTGACGTCCGAGCTGGCCGCCCGCGCCCGGGACGCCGGCTTCGAAGTCCTGCTCGGGCGCTCGATCGACCTGGTCGGGACCGAGTTGCCGTACCAGCCGTTCGCGCAGGCGCTGCGTCCGGTCGGTGACCTCCCTCGGGCAGACGGCCAGCAGTTCCGGATTTTCGAGCGCATCCTGGGCGTGCTGACGGAGCGGGCGGAGTCCGCGCCGGTGCTGCTCGTCCTCGAAGACCTGCACTGGGCGGACACCTCCACGCTCGATCTCGTGGTGTACCTCGCGCAGTACCTCGACGACCGGCCGGTGTTGCTGGTCGGGACCTACCGGGCGGACGAGCGATCGTCGGCCGAACGCATGCTCCGGCTCGCCAACGGAGTACGGCGTTCGGGATCGGCTCTGCTCGTGGACCTCGGACCGCTCGACCGCGACGACCTGGCCGCACTTGTCGCGGCGTTCGCCGTCCCGCCACAGGCCGCTGCCATCGCTGAGGCGATCGTGGTCCGGTCCGAGGGCAACCCGTTCTTCGCGCAGGAACTGATCGCCGCCGCAGGCGACGGTGGTCTGCCGCGTGGCCTGCGTGAGCTCTTGCTGCAGCGGGTCGACCGGCTCGACCAGCGGGCCCGGGCGGTCGTCCGGACTGCCTCGGCCGCAGGCCGGGAGGTCGGATACTCGCTGCTGCGAGCGGTCGCCGTGATGCCCGAGCAGGACGTTCGCGCAGCGCTGCGGCAGGCGGTCGAGCACGGCGTGCTCGTCGCCGAGCCGGCGACGAGCAGCTTTCGGTTCCGGCATGCGTTGCTGGCCGAGGCGGCGTACGCGACTCTGCTGCCGGGGGAGCGCGAGGAGATTCACGAACGCCTCGCCGAGGAGCTCGCGCGCTCTGGCGCGGCCGTGCCGGCCGAGCTGGCACCGCATTGGGCAGCCGCGGGGCGCGCGGCCGAGGCGCTGGCTGCGTCGGTCGCGGCCGCCCATGAGGCCGTGTCTGTCGCCGGTCTCGCGGAGGCGCGTGCCCATCTGGAAAGAGCGATCTCGCTCTGGCCGGCGGTGGCGAACGCGGCCGACCTCGCCGCGTCCGATCTGGGCGGCATCTGTTCGTGGGCCGCCGAGCTCGCCAGCGAGACCGGCGAGGCGCCCCGGGCGGTCGAGCTCGCCCGGCGCGCGATCGACCTGGCCGGAGTCCGCGATCGGCGGCAGGCAGCGCTGCTGCAGGTACGCCTGGGTGAGTACCTCCACCAGATCGGCAGCGACCTGTCCGGACTCGCGGCGCTCGAGCGCGCGGTCGAGCTCGCACCGGCCGAGCCGTTGCCGGATCGGGCGTACGTGGTCGCCTCACTCGCCGGCGGCCTGATGGTCGCCTGGCGCCACGCGGCATCTGTACGGCTGGCCGAGGAGGCGTTGGCGCTCGCGCGTCACGCCGGTGCCGGCAAGGCGCTGGTTCGGGCGCTGACCGTGCGTGGCGCCGACCTCGTCTATTTGGGCAGGACGGAGGAGGGCCTGTCGGACCTCGGCGAGGCGCTGCGGCTGGCCGAGGAGATCGGCGATCGGATCGGGCAGGATCGGGTGTACGTCAATATGACCGATGCCCTGACGATGCTCGGTCGGCTACGGGAGTCCGTCCAGGTCGGCCGCGAGGGTCTGGAGGCGATCCACCGGTACGGCATCAACAGCGCCGTACTGGTCTCGAATCTGATCGAGGCGCTATTGGTCCTGGGCGAGTGGGAGGAGGCCGATGCGCTGAGCATGGCCGCGCTGCGGTCGACGATGGCGAGCTTCCCATACATGCTGCTGATGCTCCGAGCCGATCTCGAGGTCGGCCGCGGTGAGTTCGTCGCGGCTCGGGAGCACCTCGACGCCGCGCTCGAGACGCTGCGCCCAGACCGTGGGCTGGGCATCTACGACGTCTATCTGGCCGAACTCGCGCTGTGGGAGCGGCGGTGGGCCGACGCCGCGGATCACACGAACGCGGCCTTGGAATCGCTGGGGTCTGTCGGGGCCGGACAACTTCGGGTGTGGTTCTGTGCAAAGGGGCTGCGGGCACAGGCTGACCTCGCCGCGGTGGCCAGGACCCGACGCGATGCCGACGCGGAGCGGAGGGTGCTCGATCACGCTGATCAACTGATCGCGGTCGCCCGTCGTGCTGCCGAGGACGCCGCACCGGTGACGCCGATCAGCAGCGCCTGGCTGGGGTTGGCCGAGGCCGAGTACGAGCGCACGGGAGGCGTCGCCGGTCCCGGGCTGTGGGCCGACGCCGCGGACCGCTGGGCACATCTGGAGCGTGCACCGCTCACCGCCTACTGTCAGTGGCGCCAAGCGGAGGCCTTGGTCACGGCTGGAGGGTCGCGGGCCGAGGCGAGCATTCCGGCCCGCGCGGCGTACGAGGTTGCGGTCCGGATCGGTGCGGAGCCGTTGAAGCGAGAGCTCGAGCTGCTCGGCGAACTGGCCCGCCTGCGGATCGCGACCCCGCCGACCGAGGCTGAGCCCACCGGAGGTCTTGACGAGGTTCTCGGCCTGACAGCACGCGAGGCCGAGGTGTTGAGGCTGCTGTCCCGCGGCAGCACCGACCGCGAGATCGCCGTGACGCTGGTGATCAGCGTCCGGACGGTCGGCGTCCACGTGTCGCACATCCTGCAGAAACTCGGCGCGGCCAACCGGATGGAGGCCGCTGCGATCGCCCATCGAATGTCCGGGCACAGGCTGAAGGGTGCGGCCGGGGTTTCCCCTGATTCGGCAGCGGCTCGGGCGGGCTTAACTTGGGAGGTATGACGGCGGACGAGATGCGCAAGGACCTGCGTGCAGCGGTGGCTGCTCGGCAGGAGCTGGGGCCGGAGTACGAAGCTGAGATCATCGACAGCTTCCTGGAGAGGCTCGACGCCCGGGACGCCGCGCGCCACCAGCAGGATCAGGGCCGGGTGGTCGTCGGCCCGAAGTCCCGCGAGACCGACCCAGGCGGCTTGGCGCTGGCGATCGTGTCGGTCAGCGTCGCCATCCCGATCACGGCCATCTCGGCCGACATGCTCGGCATGCCTGGCCTGATCGTCTGCTGGGCGGGCCTGGTCGCCATCAACTTCGCCCGCACCATCGGCCGCCGCAACTCGCGCTGACGGGCCCTCAGAGCCCGGAGACGATGTCTCTGAGCCCGTTCTCGACGTCGTCAGGCAGATCCAGCAGCAGGCCGCGGTGGACGCCGAACCAGGGCGAGAGACGAGCCCAGTCCCGGGCGCGCCCCCGAAGCTCCGGAGTGATCTCGTAGGTCTCGGCCACACCGTCCGCCAGTGCGTCTGGAGCGCCGTTGAGGGCCCAGCACAGATCGAGTGCGGGATCACCGATCTGGGCGTCGGTCCAGTCGATGATGCCGGTGATCCACCCGTCCGTAACCAGGATGTGTTCCGGACCGAAATCGCAGTGCACCAGGCTGCTGCGGACCCGGTCCACACGATCGAGCAGCGCTAAGGCCGACGGCCGCAACTCGACGGGCAGCAGCGGCACGATCTGCGCCCGGCACTCGTCCAGGAAGCCTGCCTTCTCGGCAGCCGCTGCGGCCGCGCTTTGGACCCCATGTGCCTCCGCCTCCACCGGGTCCACGGCATGCAGCGCCCGGAGGAACTCCCCGATCTGGCGGCCGATCGCCGTACCGCCGTCCTCGATGGGCGTACCAGGCAGCAGCAGGTGCCGTACGCCGTCGTCCGTCGTCTCCGGTACCGGGACGGGCAGCGGCAGCTGTGGGGCGAGCCAGGGCATCAGAGTGGCCTCGGCCAGCAGGCGCGGACGTACTGCCGGGCGGCGTGGCGACCGGTAGATCCACGGACCGTCGATCCAGGCGTGGCTGTCCCAACCCTCGATGATGGTCACACCAGACTCCGGACCAGCGGACCGAGTAGAGCGGCGGTGTCGGGCATGAACGACCACTCCGGGTCGTCCAGCCGCGCGACGAGGTCGGCGGGGGACATCCAGGCTCCCCACTCGACCTCCTCCGGCTGGTGCTTCACCGGGCCGTCCCAGACGCACGTGTACAGGTACGCGTGGTACCTGGTGTGGTCGTCGGCGAAGTCGTCCTCCGGCAGCCGGGTCAGCTCGGCGCTGGTGATCCCCAGCTCCTCGGCCAGCTCCCGTACGACGGCGTCGTACGGGTCCTCGCCGGCCGCGATGACGCCGCCGGCCGAGAAGTCGTACCGGCTCGGGTAGAGATCCTTGGTCGGCGTACGGCGATGCACGTAGATCTCACCGGCCGCATTCCGGACGAGTACGCCGGTCGCGGAGTGTCGGAGGTTGTCCCGTCGCATCTCCGACCGTGGCCGCGCGTCGATGACCACGTTGTCGTCGTCCAGAATGGCCACCATTTCGTCCACCCGCGAAGTCTCACACGTAACCCTGTGGACACAGCAACGGATTTCGTCGCGGACACCGCGTAGGCTCGTTCGCATGAGTGTTCGGCGGATCATGGGAACCGAGACAGAGTTCGGGATCTCGGTACCAGGCCAGCCCGGGGCGAACCCGATGCTGACCTCGAGCCAGGTGGTGAACGGCTACGCGCAGACGCAGCCGCTCGCGCGCAAAACCCGATGGGACTTCGACGAGGAGCACCCGCTGCGGGACGCGCGCGGCTTCGACCTGAGCCGGGAGGTGGCCGATTCCAGCCAGCTCACCGACGAGGAGACCGGGCTGGCGAACGTGATCCTCACCAACGGCGCGAGGCTGTACGTCGACCACGCCCACCCGGAGTACTCGGCGCCTGAGACGACCAATCCGCGCGACGTGGTGGTCTGGGACAAGGCCGGCGAGCTGGTGATCATGGAGGGCGCGCGGCAGGCCCGGCAGATCCCCGGCGCCCCGCCGCTGAACCTGTACAAGAACAACGTCGACAACAAGGGCGCGTCGTACGGCTCGCACGAGAACTACCTGATGCGCCGGTCCACGCCGTTCGCGTCGATCGTGCGGCATCTGACGCCGTTCTTCGTGAGCCGTCAGGTGGTGACCGGCGCCGGCCGCGTCGGGATCGGCCAGGACGGCGCCGCGAACGGTTTCCAGATCAGCCAGCGGGCCGACTATTTCGAGGTCGAGGTCGGCCTGGAGACGACGCTGAAGCGCCCGATCATCAACACCCGCGACGAGCCGCACGCGAATCCGGACCGGTACCGCCGGCTGCACGTGATCATCGGCGACGCGAACCTGTCCGAGATCTCGACGTACCTGAAGGTCGGCACCGCATCGCTGGTGCTGGCGATGATCGAGGACGGCTGGCTGACCGACGACCTGAGTGTGGACCGCCCGGTCACCGCGCTGCACGAGGTCAGCCACGACCCCACCTGCACGCACCTGATGACGCTGAAGGACGGCCGCAAGCTCACCGCCGTCCAGCTGCAGACGGAGTACCTGGAGCAGGCCCGCAAGTACGTCGAGGACAAGTACGGCGACGACGCGGACCGGCAGACCAAGGACGTGCTGCACCGCTGGGAGCAGATCCTGGACCAGCTGGCCATCGATCCGATGAAGCTGGCCGACCAGCTCGACTGGGTGGCGAAGTACAAGCTGCTCCAGTCCTACCGCGACCGCGACGGCCTGGAGTGGGACGACCCGAAGCTGCACCTGGTCGACCTGCAGTACGCCGACCTGCGCCCGGACAAGGGGCTTTACTACAAATTGGTGAAGGCCGGCCGGATGCAGCGGCTCGTCTCCGACGAGGAGATCCGGATGGCGGTCTCGCACCCGCCGACCGACACGCGGGCGTACTTCCGCGGCCGGTGCATGCAGCAGTACGCGCCGCAGGTCGCGGCCGCCTCCTGGGACTCGGTGATCTTCGATCTGCCCGGCAAGGAGTCGCTGCAACGGATCCCGACACTGGACCCGCTGAGGGGCACGAAGGCGCATGTCGGGGCACTTCTTGACCAATGCGACACCGCGAGTGACCTGGTTCGCACCATTACTGGGGGCGCCGCCGGGTAGGGTCGCCGTATAAGGAAACACTGCGGGGGTCGGTTGGGCGGCCGCCGCAGGCGGCGGTTCTAGGAGGTGTGTGGCCATGGCGAAGGACGGCGGTCAGCAGCACAAGCAGCCGAAGCGTTCGTCGACCGAGGAAGAGGTCGAGCAGGTCGAGGCGTCCGAGGACGTCCAGGAGCGCAAGGAACGGCTCGACGAGGACGTCGATTCGATCCTGGACGAGATCGACGAGGTGCTCGAGGAGAACGCCGAGGAGTTCGTCCGCGGATTCGTGCAAAAGGGTGGGGAGTGAACCGCTCGATGACTTTTGATGCCTCCGGCCGGTTGCCGGAAGCCTTCCTGATCCCAGGTGGCTCGTCGTTCATGGACTTCCTGGCCGGGCACGCGCCCGACCTGTTGCCTGGACGGCGCAGCCTGGGGTCGGCCGACTTCTCCCACGACGTCCCGCACGGTACGACGATCGTCGCGGCCACCTTCCCCGGTGGCGTGGTGATGGCCGGCGACCGGCGGGCCACGATGGGCAACATCATCGCCCAGCGTGACATCGAGAAGGTGTTCCCCGCCGACGAGTACTCCGCGGTCGCGTTCGCGGGCTCGGCCGGCTTCGGGATCGAGATGGTCCGGCTGTTCCAGGTCGAGCTGGAGCACTACGAGAAGCTCGAGGGCGCGACCCTCAGCCTGGACGGCAAGTCCAACCGGCTGAGCGCGCTGATCCGGGGCAACCTGGCGATGGCGATGCAGGGCCTGGCCGTGGTGCCGCTGTTCGCGGGCTACGACGAGGACATCAAGGGCGGCCGGATCTTCTCCTACGACCCGACCGGCGGGCGCTACGAGGAGACCCACTTCCACAGTGTCGGCTCGGGCTCGCTGTTCGCCCGCGGCGCGCTGAAGAAGCTGTACCGCGAGGACCTGTCCGCGACCGACTGTGTGACGGTGGTGATCCAGTCCCTGATCGACGCCGCTGACGACGACTCGGCGACCGGTGGCCCGGACATGCTGCGGCGGATCTTCCCGGTGGTCGGCGTGGTCACGGCGGACGGCTACAAACGGCTGCCCGAGGACGAGGTGGCCGCGATCGTCGACCGCGTCTGGGCCGAGCGGCACCAGCGACCCGACGGCCCGGCCTCGGCCTCCCTCACCTGACCTGACCCCATCGACCGATAGAGGACGACACCTTCGATGAGCGTTCCGTTCTACGTCTCGCCCGAACAGCTGATGCGGGACCGGGCCGACTTCGCCCGCAAGGGCATCGCCAAGGGCCGCAGCGCGATCGCACTGCAGTACGCCGACGGCATCCTGTTCGTCGCGGAGAACCGCTCGCCCGCGCTGCACAAGGTGGCCGAGATCTACGACCGGATGGCGTTCGCCGCGGTCGGCCGGTACAACGAGTTCGAGAACCTGCGGATCGCCGGCGTCCGGCTGGCCGACATGCGCGGGTACTCCTACGACCGGCGCGACGTGACCGGCCGGGCGCTCGCCAACGCCTACGCGCAGACGCTGGGCGCGATCTTCTCCTCCGGCGGTGAGAAGCCGCTCGAGGTGGAGATCCTGGTCGCCGAGGTCGGTGCCAGCACCGCCGAGGACCAGGTCTACCGGCTCACCTACGACGGCTCGATCGCGGACGTCCGCGGGTACGCCGTGATGGGCGGGCCGGCCGAGCAGGTCGCAGAGTACGTCGGCGAGCACTTCCAGGAGGGCATCTCGCTGGCCGGGGCGCTCCGGCTGGCTGTGGATGCGCTCGGCCACGACGGCACCGAGGTCCGGCAGTTGACGTCGGACCAGATCGAGGTCGCGGTTCTGGACCGGACCCGGACCCAGGTGCGGAAGTTCAAGCGGATCTCCGTGGAGACGCTGGAGCGCATCCTGTCCGAGTCCCGCCCGGCCGAAGACGCGAAGCCGGCGGCCGACGGCAAGGCGAGCGAGGACACCCCGGCCGCGGAGGACAGCACAGCATCCTCCGCGTCCGACGACGCCCCGCCGGCGGACGACGTACCCATTGCTCCACCGGAGGAGCCGGACGACGACCGGCCGCTGTGAGCGAGCCGGAATGGCGTTCAGCCGCCGCGGACTCCGCGGCGGCTGAACTGTCTCGGCCCGGCGACCCGACGGCCTGGGAGCTGGTGGGTGAGGAGCTGGGCTTCCACCGGTTCCTGACGGTGAAGTTGCGGCGGTACCGGCTGCCGGATGGGCGTGAGGTCGAGTGGGACGTGTTCGGCCCGAAGTCCGACGCTGGGATCAGCGCCGGAGTCACGGTGCTGCCGTTGACGCCGGAGGGACGGATCGTGACGATCCGGATGTTCCGGGCCGGCCCCGACCGGATCGTGACGAACCTGCCCGGTGGGCTGGTCGAGCCGGGGGAGGACCCGGCGCTGGCCGGTGCCCGGGAGCTCGAGGAGGAGACCGGGTATACCTGCGAGACGCTCGACCTGGTCGGCTGGCAGTGGTCCTCGGCGTCGTCGACGTACCGGAAGTACATTGCGATCGCGCGCGGCTGCCGGCCGGACGGCAAACAGTCGCTGGACGAGACCGAGGACTGTGTGCCGGTCGAGCTGACTGTCGATGCGTTCCGTGCCGAGCTGCGCACACCAGGTGCGATGACCGGAGTCGACGCGGCCTATCTAGCGCTGGATCACGCCGGACTGCTGTAGTAGGGCAATGACGCCTGAGCCTCAGCAGACCACCCACCGCGACGACGGCTTCGACCTCGGTGACACCGTCGGGCTGGTGCACGGCCCGACGACCGATGCGGACGCCGAGCGCGTCGTCCGCGAGACGCTGGCACGGGCCGGCGTACAGACGATCACCGACGGCGAGTCTGCTGTCACTGTGCGACTCGGGGGCACGAACGCGGCGGCCGACGGGTTGCCGCCCGAGGGGTACGTCGTTGCCGTCGGCGACAACCAGGTCATCCTGGACGGTGTTGATCAGCGCGGCACCTTCTACGCCGCGCAGACCTTCGCACAGCTTGTCCAGGGCAACCATGTGGACGGCGTCGAGATCCGCGACTGGCCGACGATGCGGTACCGCGGCTCGATCGAAGGGTTCTACGGTACGCCGTGGTCGCACGCGGACCGGCTCGACCACCTGGACTACCTCGGCACGCACCGGATGAACACCTACGAGTACGCGCCGAAGGACGACCCGTACCACCGCGAGCAGTGGCGCGACCCGTACCCGGCCGACAAGCTGGCCGAGCTCGGCGAGCTGGTCGAGCGCGCGGTGCGGAACAAGGTCGACTTCACCTTCGCGCTGTCACCCGGCCTGTCGATCCGCTACACCGACGACAGTGACTTCCAGGCGCTGATCGCGAAGTTCGAGGCCCTGTACGCGCTGGGGGCACGCGCGTTCAACGTGGCCCTGGACGACATCGAGTACGAGAAGTGGCACAGCACCGAGGACGAGGAGAAGTACGGCGCCGGTGGGGGTGGGGCCGGGCGGGCGCAGAGCGAGTTGCTGAACCGGATCCAGCGCGAGTGGGTCGTGACCAAGCCGGACCTCGCCCCGCTGCAGATGGTCCCGACCGAGTACTACAACGTCGACGAGACGCCGTACAAGCAGGCGCTACGGGAGCTGATGGACAGCGCCGTGGTCGTGCACTGGACCGGCATCGGCGTCGTACCGGAGACGATCACGACCGCACAAGCAGCCGAGGCGAAGACCGTGTTCGGGCACGACATCCTGATCTGGGACAACTACCCGGTCAACGACTACGCGGCCGCCCGGATCCTGCTCGCGGCCTACAGCGGTCGCGAGCCTGGCCTGGCCGACCAGGTCGTCGGCGTGATCTCGAACCCGATGAACCAGGCCGGGGCCAGCAAGATCGCGCTCTACTCGTTCGCCGAGTTCGGCTGGAACCCGGCGACGTACGACGAGCAGGCCTCGTGGCACCGTGCGCTCGCCGAGCGGGCCGGGGGAGACGCCGAGACGATCGCGGCGCTGGAGGTCTTCGCCGACCTCGCCACCTATGACGGCCGGCTGCACCTGGTGAACGCGCCGGTCCTGGCCGCGCAGACCGCCGCGTTCTGGAAGACCTGGAAGGCGGGCGACCTGGCCGGGGCCATCGCGCAACTCGAGCCGTACCTCGAGGCGATCGAGAACGCTCCGGCCCGGATCCGCGCTGGGGTGTCCGACCCGTCGTTCGCCGACGAGGCCGGAGCCTGGCTCGATGCGACCTTCCTCTGGGCGCAAGCACTCCGCGAGTCCCTCCGGCATCTCGAAGCAGTGGCCGAAGGCAACAGCTCGGACGCCGCCACGACCCGGGACCAGATCGACCACCTGGTCACCCAGGCCAAGACGATCCGCGACACCCGCCTGCCACACTCCAAGACCCATCCCCAGCTCGGTGACCCTGTCATCGAGACCTTCCTGACCGAGGCGACGGAGGGCGGCCGGGTATCCTGAGCGGTGGACCGCGACTGGCGCTGAGGTGGACGACCACCGGGGAACGGTCCGCCGACGATCCGGCCGAGCCGCGCGCCTGGGCACTTGACCTGTTGTCGACGCCCAAGGGAGCGCGCGCTATGACTGCCACTTTGATGACCGGTACCGACCTTGCCGCCGAGATCGTGGCGAAGACGGCCGACCGGGCCCGTGCACTGCAGGAGCGGACCGGGGTCCAGCCGTGCCTGGCCACCGTGCTGGTCGGTGACGACCCCGCGTCCGCGACGTACGTGCGGATGAAGCAGAACCGGTCGAAGAAGGCGGGCATCGGGTCGCTGAGCGTGGTACTGCCCGCGGAGACGACGACCGAGGAACTGGTCGCGGAGCTGACCAGGCTGTCCCAGGACCCGGCGGTGCACGGGATCCTGCTGCAGCACCCGGTGCCTGCGAAGATCGATGAGCGGGCCGCGTTCGAGGCGATCGACCCGGCCAAGGACGTCGACGGTGTGACCACGCGGTCGTTCGGTGCGATGGCGTTCGGTGAACCCGGCTTCCGGTCCGCGACGCCCGGCGGGATCATCCGCCTGCTCGAGGCGTACGACGTACCGATCGCCGGGGCGCACGCGGTCGTGATCGGCCGCAGCCCGATTCTCGGCAAGCCGGCCGGGATGTTGCTGCTGGCATCGAACGCGACCGTCACCTACACGCACTCCCGAACCACCGACCTGCCCGCGATCGTCCGGACCGCGGACATCGTGGTGGCCGCGGTCGGCCGGGCGAACTTCGTCCAGGGCGACTGGCTCAAGCCCGGCGCTGTCGTCGTCGACGCCGGCTACAACGAGGGCAACGTCGGGGACGTCGACTTCGCCGCCGCGGCCGAGGTCGCGAGCCTGATCACACCGGTCCCCGGCGGGGTCGGTCCGATGACGATCGCCCTGCTCCTGGAGCAGGCCGTCGACGCCGCCGAGGCACAGACCCGCTAGGGCACGGCTCTAGAGACGTGCTCTAGCGATCGCAGCCGCCGTCCTTGTCGGCGCGGGAATGCGGGCGGGCGATGTCGTCGATGCCCTTGTAGGCGTACGGGTCGGTCCCGGCCACCATCACGATGTCGCGGTAGTCGTGCTTGCCGACATGGACGCCGGCCGGCACGGAGTGCCACGGGAGCAGCGACTCCGCGTTCATGTAGTGGCTGGCGAGGGCCCGGCGGAGTCCGCGCCGCGTGGTGTTCGGCAGTGATCGGTGCAGCAGGTAGCCGTTGAAGATCACCGCCGAACCCGCCGGCACCTCGACCGGTACTGCGTCGTCGTCGGTGTAGGGGAAGTCGAACAACTCCACCGTGCAGTCGAAGCGGAGATCGTCCTGCTCCCGATCGGGATAGATGACACCGCGCCGGTGCGAGCCCGGCAGCACCCACAGGCAGCCGTTCTCCACGGTGGCGTCGTCGAGCGCGATCCACACCGCGGTGAGCGAGCGGTCCCTGGTCGGGATGAAGAACTCGTCCTGGTGCCAGGCCTGGCCCGGCTTGCCCTCGGACTTGATGAACAGCATCGACTGCATCGCCTTCACGTTCGGCCCGATCAGCGCGGTCAGTGCGGTGACCACGCGCGGTGCGCGCAACGCGGCCAGCGCCACGTCGGACACCTTGTGGGGCTGGTGAATGCACAGGTACTTGCGCACGACGTCCTCGCCCGGCTCCGTGCTCGGGCCGCCCTCGACGGCTCCGAGGTCACCGCGGCACAGGTGCTCGGCCGCTGTGTGCAGCGCGGCGACCTGGCCGGGTGGAAGGGCCTGATCGAGGACCACGAAGCCGTCGCGCCGGAACGACTCGATCAACTCGTCGGTGACCTCGGTGAACCTGCGTACGGCGGTGACAGGCTGCATCTGGCGCTCCATCCGGCCTGGGGTCGGCGATGACCGGCTTCACCGTCTCAGAGCACGGCGGGACGGCCAATGTCGCCGGCGCGCGCTCTACTATCTGTTCGTGACATCGCGACCACCGGTGATCAGCGTGAACTCCGTGATCCAGGTCGCGGACTATGCGCCCGGGGCAACGTACGGTCCGCGCTGGTTGCCGAACTTCGAATTGCTCTGGCTCCTGCACGGTTCGGCGCTCTGGCGGACCGAGTTGTACGACGACGCCGGGGTCCATCAGGCGACGGTGGAGGAGGAGTTGCGCCCCGGAACGGTCGCGTTGGCCCGGCGCGGCAACCGGGACTCCTATATCTGGGACTGTGATCACTGGTCCCGGCACGCCTACGTGCACTTCCAGATCGAGGACTTCGGCGGACTCGGCGCTCCGTCGAGTTGGCCCTCGGTGCGATCGAGATCCGATCCGGGGCTGCTCGACGAACTGTGCACCTATCTGCTGGACCTGACCGGCCTGCCGGAGTCGGTTCCGGGACATAGCGATCGGCTCGTGGCGACGATGCTGGAGGTCTTCGTCAGTGCTCCGGTCGGCCCTTCGCGTGACGAGCTGCCGGATGGCGTTCGGCGCATGGTCGACCACGTTGCCAGCGTGTGGGCCAGGCGTGGGCCGCGGATCATTTCCGTCCCCGAGTTGGCCGCCGCGGCGAATCTGTCGGCCGGACACCTGCACCGGCTCTTCCGGGAGCGGTACGACTGCGGGCCGGCGTACGCGCTGGATCTGATCCGGCTGGCCCGCGCGGCGACCGCTCTGCTGCGCACCAACGCGACGATCGCGGAGATCGCGTCCGACGGCGGCTACAGCAATCCGTACCACTTCTCACGCCGCTTCTCCCTCGCGTACGGCGAACCGCCGGGCACGTTCCGGCGTCGAAGGCAGCTGTCCGATCCGCTTGCGCCGGTCCGCGAGGCCGGACTGCTTCCGGTGGCTCGGCGGCTGCTGGAGGCGGCCCGGAGCGGCTGACGCCACGGTCTGCCGGAGCGCGGAATCCGAGACGGCTGTCCACTCTGTGGCGGCTCTGGCCTAGTGTTGAGACAGACAGGAAGACCTGAGCGAGGAGGCGGACACGTGGCGGTGCGGGCGATCCGGGGTGCCACCCAGCTCGACGTGGACGAGCGCGAGCATCTGCTCGAGCGGTCCGCCGAGCTGGTGCGGGCGGTCCTGGAGGCGAACGATCTGGAGAACGAGGATCTGATCAGCATCCTGTTCACCGTCACGCCGGACCTTCACTCGGAGTTCCCGGCGGTGGCGGGCCGGCAGATCGGCCTGACCGACGTACCGCTGATGTGCATGCAGGAGATCGCGGTGCCGCACGCATTGCCGCGGGTGGTCCGGATGATGGTGCACACCGAGACCCCGCGGTCGCGGGAGAAGATCCAGCATGTCTACCTGCACGGCGCCGTCGCGCTCCGCCCAGATCTGACGGGCGCCCAGTGACCAATGAGTGAGCTGCGGGGTCCGGTCCGGATCGTTGGTACCGGTCTGATCGGTACGTCGATCGGCCTGGCGCTGGCCCGGCTCGGCGTGGTCGTGGAGCTGGTCGACGCCAACCCGGACAGCGCGCTGATGGCCGAGCGGATCGGGGCCGGATCCCGGCTGGTCCAGATCGAGCCACAGCTCGTGGTCGTCGCCGTACCGCCTGACCATGTCGGCGCGGTGATCGCGGAGCAGCTCGAGCAGACCGACGCAATCGTGACCGACGCGGCCAGCGTGAAGTCCAAGCCGCTGGCCGACGCGCGCAAGCTCACGACCGACCTCAGCCGGTACGTCGGGAGTCACCCGATGGCAGGGTCGGAGCGGAACGGCCCGTTGGCCGGACGCGCCGACCTGTTCGACGGCGCGACCTGGGCGATCACTCCGCACGAGACTAGCGCTCCGGAGGCGGTCGAGCTGGTTCGGCGGCTGGCCGAGGCCTCGGGCGCGCGGACTGTCGAGCTGTCGGTCGAGGACCACGACCTCGCCGTCGCCCGGGTGTCGCACCTGCCGCATCTGATGTCGGCGCTCGCTGCCGGGACGCTGGCCGACGCCCCGCGCTCACACCTGCAACTGTCAGGCCAAGGTGTCCGTGACGTCACCCGGATCGCGGCCGGCGACCCGAAGTTGTGGACCCAGATCGTGTCCGCGAACTCGACCGCGCTGACCGGTCTGCTCGAGCAGATCCGCGGCGAACTCGACCGCGTGCTCGTTGCTCTGGGCAAGGAAGAGGCGGGCGAGGAGCTGACCTCGATTCTGGGCCAAGGCGTGTCCGGTGCGGTCCGCGTACCCGGCAAGCACGGTACGCCGCACATCGATCTCGTCACCGTTCTGGTCACGATCCCGGACCGGCCGGGACAGCTGGCCCGGCTGTTCGCCGACGCGGCCGAGTCCGGTGCCAACGTCGAGGACCTGCGGATCGACCACAGCCCCGGCCGCCCGGTCGGTGAGGTCGAGTTGGCGGTCAAGCCCGCCTCGGTCGACCAGCTGGTCGACGTACTGACCGACCGAGGCTGGGTCGTACACCGGTAGGTGCCCAGGTTGTCCCCGGCCACAGGTAATCTCTGGGCCATGATCATCGCTGTGGACGGCCCGAGCGGGTCCGGCAAGTCGAGCACCGCCCGCGGCGTCGCCAGCCGGCTGGGGTTGCGCTTTCTGGACACCGGTGCGACGTACCGCGCGGTGACGTGGTCGGCGCTGGAGCACGGTCTCGATCTCGACGACACCGCGGCGGTCGCCGAGCGGGCGCGGGAGCTGCGGCTGGAGATCAGCACCGACCCCACGCGGCAGTTCGTCATCGCCGACGGCGCCGACGTGACGGCCGCGATCCGGGAGCCTCGGATCAGCGAGACGGTCTCCAAGATCGCCACGAACCTGAACGTCCGCAAGGAGCTGATCCGGCGGCAGCGCGCCGTCATCGACGCCGCCCAGCCAACCGGCGGGATCGTGGTCGAGGGCCGGGACATCGCCACCGTGGTCGCGACCGACGCCGAGCTGAAGGTGCTTCTCACCGCCGACCAGGACGCCCGGATGGCGCGCCGCGGCGCCGAGCTGGCGGCCGGTTCCGTGACAGCCGAGCAGCTCCGCGACCAGATCGTCCGCCGGGACGCCGACGACGCGACCGTGTCTGAGTTCCAGGTCGCCTCCGACGGCGCGGTCACCATCGACTCGACGCACCTGTCTCTGGAGGAGGTCATCGACGTGATCAGCCGGCTCGCGAAGGAGGCCGAGGCCGCGCGCCGGGAGTCATGACAGCCGAAGTCACCGGGCACCTGGAGCTGCCCAGCACCGCAGACCTGCGCCCGTTGCCGTATCGGCTCGCGTCGCCGCTGCGCAAGGTTGCCAAGCCGTACTTCCGGCGCAAGTACAAGCTGACCGTCCACCACGAGGACCGGTTCCCGCCGACGGGGCCGGTGCTGATGACTCCGAACCACCTCAGCCTGCTGGACGCGCCGCTGCTCGGGGCGATCGCGCCCCGGATGCTGCACCAGCTCGGCAAGATCGAGGTGTTCGGTGGCCTGCAGGGCTGGTTGCTGCGCCGGATCGGGCAGATCCCCGTCGACAGGTCGTCGTACGACCCGCTCGCGGTGCGGAAGTCGATCCAGGTACTGCGGGACGGCCGGGTGCTGAACATCTACCCGGAGGGGACCCGTGGCGCCGGCGACTTCGGCCGGATCCGGGGCGGAGTGGCGTATCTGGCCATGGTGACGGGGGCGCCGATCCTGCCGGTTGCGCTGCTCGGGACCCGGCTGCCGCACGGCGATGTGGAGGGTTTCCCACCGGCCGGGAGCCGCATCGATGTCGTCTATGGCGAGGTGTTCGCGGTTGACCGCGTACCATTTCCCCGGAGGCACTCCGACGTACGAGCGGTTGCCGACCAGATCGGCGACGTGCTGCGAGCCCATATGAAGGCGGCCGTCGAAGCCACCGGCCACCCCCTTCCGGGCGAGCCAGACAAGAAGGACCCTGATGAGTGACCTGCCCACCGGCTACGACTTCGCCGAGCCAACGCACGAGCGCGAAGACACCGGCCCGCTGCCGGTGCTCGCGATCGTCGGCCGGCCGAACGTGGGCAAGTCCACGCTGGTGAACCGCATCATCGGCCGCCGCGAGGCCGTCGTCGAGGACACCCCGGGTGTCACCCGCGACCGCGTCTCGTACGACGCGAACTGGGCCGGCCGGGGCTTCACCGTCGTCGACACCGGCGGCTGGGACCCGGACGCGGTCGGGATGGCCGCGCTGGTCGCCGCCCAGGCCGAGGTGGCCATCAACGCCGCCGACGCGGTCCTGTTCGTGGTGGACGCGACGGTCGGAATCACCGACGCCGACGAAGCGGTCGTCCGGGTACTGCGCAAGTCCGGCAAGCCGGTCGTGCTGGCCGCGAACAAGGTCGACGACCAGCGGATCGAGTCCGAGGCGATGAACCTGTGGAGCCTCGGCATCGGCGAGCCGTTCCCGGTCTCGGGTATGCACGGCCGCGGCACCGGCGACATGCTCGACGCCGTCCTCGCGGCGCTGCCCGAGGCGCCGCCGGAGCGGGACGCCGAGGCCGGCGGACCGCGCCGGATCGCGATCGTCGGCAAGCCGAACGTGGGCAAGTCCTCGCTGCTGAACAAGGTGGCCAAGGAGGACCGGGTCGTCGTCAGCGACATCGCCGGTACGACGGTCGACCCGGTGGACGAGCTGATCACGCTGGCGGGCAAGGAGTGGCGGTTCATCGACACCGCCGGGATCCGGCGCAAGGTGAAGAACGCCCAGGGCCACGAGTACTACGCCTCGCTGCGGACCAACGCGGCGATCGAGCGGGCCGAGGTCGTCGTGGTCGTGGTGGACGCCTCGGAGACGATGTCGGAGCAGGACATCCGGATCATGAACGCGGTCGAGGAGGCCGGCAAGGCCCTCGTGATCGCGTACAACAAGTGGGACCTGGTCGACGAGGACCGGCGCTACTACCTGGAGCGCGAGATCGACCGCGACCTGGTGCAGTTCCGCTGGGCGCCGCGGGTGAACATCAGCGCACTGACCGGCCGGCACATGGAGAAGCTCGTCCCGGCCATCGAGGCAGCCCTGGAGGGCTGGCAGACCCGTGTCCCGACCGGTCAGCTGAACGCCTTCCTCGGCCGGCTGGTGGCGGCGCACCCGCACCCGGTCCGGTCCGGCAAGCAGCCGAAGATCCTGTTCGGCACCCAGGCCACGACGATGCCGCCGACGTTCGCGATCTTCACCTCCGGCCAGATCGAGCCGTCGTACCAGCGCTTCATCGAGCGCCGCCTCCGCGAGGACTTCGGCTTCGTCGGCAGCCCCGTCCACGTCCAGATCCGAGCCCGCCAGAAGAAGCCCAAGCGCTGAATCAACCCGGTAAGAACCACCCCACCAGATGGGGTAAGGTTTACTCCGGCTCGCTCCAAGGAGTGAGCGCCGGGCTGTGGCGTAGTTTGGTAACGCGTCTGGCTGGGGGCCAGAAGACCGCAGGTTCAAATCCTGTCAGCCCGACCCTCAAGGGGCACCGATCCTGTCGGTGCCCCTCTTTACGTTGGGCACTATGAACGCCTCTGGGGATACGCGAACGTGGACCGATGACGAGCTGCGGCAGGCGGTGGAGGACTGTCCGACGTGGCGGGCGGTCGCACGCCGGCTCGGATTGAAGGACAAGTCCGCAGGCGTGATCCGAACAGTCAAACGACACGCTGCCCGGCTCGACCTCGACACGTCGCATTTCACCGGACAACGAAGCTGGTCCGATGGTCAGTTGCGTGAAGCAGTGCCGGGTTCGAGCTGTTGGACCGATGTGCTCGCCGCTCTCGGGGTCGCAGATCGCCCTGAGAATCGGGTTCGGGTCAAAGGGCACGCTGTCCGGTTGGGTCTGGACTGCGCGCATCTGAAGGCGCTCGATCGGTCGGTGTCGCCAGAGGATGCGTTCAGACAACCGGTCCGGCCGGAGGCACTCCGAACGGCGGCATCGGCATTGGCGATGGCCTGGTTCAGCTTGCACGGATGCGCGGTTGCCCTGCCGATCGAGCCTCAGGAGTACGACCTGCTGGTGACGACGAGCAACGGAGTCCAGCGAGTGCAGGTGAAGTCGTGCTCATCGCGCACCCGCACGGGCTACTGGCATGTCGGTATCGGGCGCCGTCCCTACGTGCTCGACAAATCCGCGAGCAAGATGCCGTACGACCCCGACACGATTGATCTCTTCTTCATCGTGCTGGGCGACGGCCGCGTCTATGTCATCCCCAGTTCGGTCCTCGCCGGCCGCATCGGCATCCACGCGGAGAGCTACGCGCCGTACCAGGTCGGTGATGTCTCGGGACTGATGCGGTGAGGGCACCGGTGGGTCGCCGATGCCCCTCAGCTTGTTCAGTGGATGCCGGCGAGTTTCTTGGGGTCAGGGTTCTCGTCGACGCGGAGGGACTCGCCTTCGATGTCGACCTTCGGGGTGATGCGGTCGAGCCACTTCGGGAACCACCAGGCGCGGTCGCCGAGCAGGCTGAGGACGGCCGGGACCAGCGTCATCCGGACCACGAAGGCGTCGATCAGTACGCCGATCGTCAGGCCGAAGCCGATCGCCTTGATGATCGGGTCGTGCACCAGGATGAACCCGGCGAACACCGACGCCATGATGAGCGCAGCCGCGGTCACCACCCGAGCCCCGTGCCCGATGCCTTCGATCGTCGCGTCGGTCGCGTGCCGCCCGTGCACGAACTCCTCCCGCACCCGGGACACGATGAAGACTTCGTAGTCCATCGCCAGCCCGAACAGCACGCCCATCATGATGATCGGCAGGAAGCTGACCAGCGGTCCGGGGGAGTCCACCCCGACCAGGCCGGCCGCCCAGCCCTGCTGGAACACCGCGACCGTGATGCCGAACGTCGCCCCGATCGTCAGCACGAATCCGAGGGTCGCTTTCAGCGGCACCAGCAGCGACCGGAACGCCAGCAGCAACAGCAGGAACGAGAGCCCGATGACCACGAACAGGTACGTCGGCAATGCGTCGGACAGCTTGTTCGACACGTCGACCCCGACCGCCGTGTTGCCGGTCACCGAGATACTCGCGTCGCCGGTGGCGAGCGGCTTGACCGCAGACCGCAGGTCCTTCACCAGGTCCGCGGTCGCCTCGGTGGCCGGTCCGCTCTGTGGGATGATCTGCAGCAGCTGTGTCGATCCGTCCTGACTCGCTGGGCCGGGCTGCGCCGCGACCACGTCGTGCATGCCCTGCGTCTTCGCGAGTACCTGCTGGACCAGCGCGCCCGACTGTGCCGGGTCGTTGCTCTTCACAACGACCACGAGCGGACCGTTGGCGCCTGCTCCGAAGGCCTCAGCGGTCAGGTCGTACGCGACCCGCTGGTTCGACCCGGCCGCGGCCGATGCGCCGTCGGGCAGCGCGAGCCGCATGTCCTTGGCCGGAATCGCCAGGAGTCCCAATCCGATGATGCCGATGGCAACGATCGGGACGCGGAACCGGGTGACCAGCCGCCCCCAGCGGAAGCCGGCACCCTCGACCGGCGCAGTCGCCGGCGCCTTGCGGATCTTGCGGGGGAGGATCCGGTTTCCGACGAACCCGAGCATCGCGGGTAGCAGCGTGAGCGCGACCAGTACGGCGGTCAGCACTGTCGCGGCAGCCGCGAATCCCATGGCCGTGAGGAACGGAACGCCGACCACGGACAGACCGGCCAGCGCGATGACGACGGTCGCACCCGCGAACAGCACCGCCGATCCGGCGGTCGCTGCCGCCCGGGCAACGGACTCCTCGGGGTCCATCCCCTCGGCGAGTTGGCTGCGGTGCCGTGAGCTGATGAACAATGCGTAGTCGATGCCGACGGCGAGCCCGAGCATCAGCGCCAGGATCGGTGCCGTCGACGACACGTCGGTGAACGCGGTCACGATGAACAAGCCGGCCATCCCGGCCAGCACCCCGAGCAGCGCCGTCAGCAGGGTCATCCCGGCCGCGACCAGCGAACCGAACGTGACGACCAGGACGATTCCGGCGACGACCACGCCGATCACCTCGGTCGCGCCGATCTCGGGTACGCCGCCGACGACCTGGCCGCCCGGGACGACCTCGAGGTCGCCGGAGCTGAGTCCGCTCAGGCCGTCGTACGCCTCGGTGGTCTGCTTGGAGAGCTCATCGGCCGGCATGCTGAACTGGACGCTGATGAGGCCGGTGGTGCCGTCTGGGCTGATCGCCTTGCTGGTGAACGGGTCGATCGCGCCGATGACCTCGGGCACCCTCGCGACCTTGGCGACGGTGGCGCCGACGGCGGCCTTCACGGTCGGGTCGGCGAGCGTCTTGCCGTCGGGTGCCTTCACCACGACCGTGGCCGACGCGCCGCTCGCCGCAGGCAACTCCTGCTTGAGAGCGTCGAGTGCGCGCTGCGACTCGGTGCCGGGGATCGAGAACGTGTTCGCGGTCTTGCCGCCGAGGGTCAGCGCAGCGACCCCCAGCGCAACGAGGAAGACCGCCCAGACGGCGGCGACGAGCCGCCGGCGCTGGTAGGAGAACCGGCCGAGCCGGTACAGCAGATTGGCCATCGGGTAGGCGTCCGTTCGGGTGGTACGGGCGGGCAGAGGAGCGCGGCGTTCGGGGCGGAGGCCGGGGCGATCGGAGTCGAGGTCAGGCGGATCTGAGGATTCTGCGGAGGGCGATGTCACAGAGCTTGCGAAGTTCGTCGTCGGTGCGTTCACCGGGATGGCGGCACTCGCCGAGCAGGCCGTTGATGGCGAACTTGGCCAGATCCCGCTCGAGGGGATCGTCGCTCCCGGCCAGCAGGTCGGTCAGCCTGATGCCGTCAGCAACCAACTGGGCGATCTCGGGCACCTCGTCGATCACCGGCAGGATGTCCTGCAGTACGTCGATCACGCCGCGGTAGCGGACCGCGAGGTCGGTGAACTGCTGGATCGCGAACTCCTGGGCCTCGGCCTGCGACAGCCCGGCGGCGGAGTCCATCAGCCCGGCCAGATCCGCGGCGGCCGGCTCGAGCACGGCGGCCAGGACGGCGGGCTTGCCGTTGAAGTGGTACAGCACCGTCGCCTTCGAACAACCGGCGGCGGAGGCGATGTCCTGCAGCGATGTGGCGTTGTAGCCCCTGTCCTGGAACAGGTGCATCGCCTGCCGGACGATCTCATGCCGGGTGCGCTCCCGGACCGGGGTGGCTGCCATGAAAGCCATCCTTCCTGACCGATCGGCCAGTTTTCAACCGATCGGTCAGATCTGTGCTGCGGCTCACGTCTGGTGTACTGGGTTGATTGCGGTGTAATGCTGTAATCAGGAGGCGGAGATGGCGGAAGACGACGTACTGGACGCGTATTCCCGGGTGGTCTCGGGAGTGGCGGAACACTTGATCCCGCGTGTCGCGAGCCTGCGGATCCGGAGCCGGCGAGGCGACTCGTCCGGATCGGCGGTGGTGCTGACCGAGGACGGGCACCTGCTCACGAACGCCCACGTCGTCGGCGAGGGCGAGCACGCGGCCGCCGAGTTCGCCGACGGGACCTCGGCCGAAGCCCGGGTGATCGGCGTCGACCGGTTGTCGGACCTCGCCGTACTGCGCGCCGATCGCGACATCCCGGACCCGCCGGAGTACGGCGACGCGGACGGCCTGAAGGTCGGGAACCTCGTGGTTGCTGTCGGCAACCCACTGGGCCTGGCCGGCAGCGTCACCGCCGGCGTGGTCAGTGCACTCGGGCGGTCACTGCCAGTACGCAGCGGGTCGGCGCAACGGATCATCGAGGACGTCATCCAGACCGACGCCGCGCTGAACCCCGGCAACTCCGGCGGAGCCCTTGCCGATGGCAACGGACGGGTCATCGGCATCAACACGGCCGTCGCCGGCATCGGTCTCGGTCTCGCGGTCCCTGTCAATCCGACGACTCGCCGGATCATCTACTCGCTGTTGCATGACGGGCGGGTACGCCGTGCGTACCTGGGGCTGGTGACGACGCCCGCACCCCTACGGCCCCAGTTGGCTGAACGCTTCGACCAACGCAGTGCGCTGCGCGTCGTCGAGGTCATCACCGGCAGCCCCGCCGCACAAGCCGGCCTCCGTCAAGGCGACCTCGTCCTGGCTGTCGACGGCGCACCCCTCCGTGACGCCCAATCCCTCCAACGCCAACTCTTCGCCGACGCCATCGGACGACGTACCGAGATCACAGCCATCCGCAACAACGCCCTGGTAGACGTAGTAGCCCACCCAACCGAACTAACCGACAGATAGCGTCACCAGTGCGGAGTCGTGGATCCGGGTTCGGGGAACCGCTCGGGGCCGACGTTTGTTCACGACTGAGTGACGGCTCAGTGCTCCTTCTTGAGCGGGGCTCGGAGTAGGACGCCGGTGCCGGGTTTCAGGGGGTTGCCGGGGAAGGTGAAGTCTCGGGTCAGCTCCGTGAAGCCGAGGCGGGCGTGGAGGTCCAGGGTGGGGCCGTTTGCGAGGTTGGCGAAGTAGTGGATGGTGTCGGCGCGCTCTGCAGTCCACCGCAGGCGCTCGATTGTCAGGAGTTCGCCGATACCGTGCCGGCGCCAGGCTGACGACACGATCAGGCCGACCAGGTAGTACCCGGTCGGTGCGGTCGTCGGTGGATCGGCGGAGGTGGTTTCATGCCAGATCACACCGCCGTACCCGACCACCTCCTCACTCACGCACGCGACCGCGGAGAACCGGCGTGGATCCTGCAGATCGCCGAGTAGCCGTCGGCGGCGGCCGTCGACCGACCCGCCCGTGCGGGCCACGATCAGCCGCGCGCAGGCATCGAGATCGGCCTCCTTCGCCGGTCGTGTCTCTACCTCGGCACCTGACGTCCGGCGGTCAGTCTCCGGCTCGTAGTCCGCGAACCCGCTCATTACGTCAGCCTAGAATCCACCGGTGGACGAGCGAATGGTGTGTGCCGCCGAGTTGTGCGAGCGAGCGATCTTCAACGGAGAGTTCGAGGAGCTGACCGCGGCCGAGCGGGAGCTCGATGGTGTGCAGGCGGATCTCGCACTCGCTCGCGGGAAGGTGTTGCATGCGCGGTTCCTGGACAACCGCGTCGAGGACGCGCAGGAGCTCACGCTGTTCGAGCAGGCGGCCGAGCTCTGCAAGGCGCTTGGTGACCGCCGCGGCGAGGCAGAGGCGCAGTTCTGGATCGGGTGCTTCCACCAGGTCGTGCGCGACGACATCGCGGCCTCGATTCAGCCGCTGACGACGTCGCGGGAGTTGGCGAGGGCGGCCGGAGACGACCTGACGCTGTCCTATGCCCTCCGGCACCTCGGCATCGCGGCGCACATCTCCGGCGATCTCGACGGCGCCCGTGCGCTCCTCGAGGAGTCGACAGCACTCCGTCGCACCCTCGGCTTCACTGCAGGCGTCGCCGCCAACCTCGTCGGCCTCATCTACGTAGCCATCGCCCAGGACCGCCCAGCCGACGCCCGCGCCCTGGCCGACGAAGCGCAGGAGCTGGCGGCGTCAGTCGGAGCCGCCAAGGTTAGCGAGCAGATCGAGGCTGCCCGTTCCGGCATCTAGTGCCCCGCGTCTGAATCTCGTTCACGGATGGCGTCGGGCAGGACGCACAACCGTCAGAAGCGGTCCGGGCGGCAACCTGACAGGGCCGACTCGACGGTTCCGTCGACCAACTCCCGCGCGACCAGGCGGCCCACGGCTGCGGCGAGCGTCACCGCTGAGTGCATCACTGCCACGTAGAGGCCGGGGACCTCGGCGACCGGGCCGACGATCGGGTCACCGTCGGCCGGCATCGGGCGCACTCCGAGTCGGGTGCTGAGCAGCTCGACGCTCCCAGCGCCACGGAAAGTGGACCGGACGGCGGCAAGGGTCCGTTCGGGCGAGTCCGCGGCGGCGATCAGCCGGTCCGCGGCGACCTGCCGAAGATCGAAGTCCTCGGTGTTGACCACGCCGCGGACCAGACCGGCTGGGGCACGGAGCCGGAACAGCGGGCACGGCGACGGTTCGACCGGCACGTGCACGCCGAGCGGTGCGGCCAGCGCGGCCGTGGCAACTCCGGCCGCCAGTACCACCGTCGCACCGGAGAGGAGTCCGGCTGCCGTCTCAACCCCGGCAATCCGGCCGGCCGTATCCCGGCGGACCGCGGTAACCGGCGTGTCCAGATGTACCCGAGCTCCATGGGCGCGAGCGCCCGCGACCAGCCGCTCGGTCACGCCCACCGAGTCAACAGCGCCGTCGGCCGGCGCCCAGACAGCCCACTCCGGAGGCTGCCGAACGGTGGGCTCGAGCGTCGCCACGGTGGCCGCGTCCACGATCGTCTGCCCAGGCCCGGCGTCCGGCGCACTGCCCTCGCTGGTCCAGCTCAGCGAGCCCGACCAGCTCACCGGGAGTCCCGGCAACTCGGCGCCGAGTCGGTGGTACTCCGCCGTTGCGGTGGCTCGCAGCCCGGCGGCCGGACCCTTGTGAACGCCAGACGCTCCGCTCGGCCCAGCGAGCGTGACCCAGGCGAACGAGTCCGCCGTCACGCCGCCACCTGGCCGCCCGGCGTCGACCAACGTCACGGTGGCGCCCGCCCGGGCGGCGTGATAGGCCACCGATGCGCCGACAATGCCGGCGCCGACGACCACCACGTCCCTACTCACCGGTGAGCTCAACACGCTCACGACCCTAGCGTCCGCACCGACCACACGCGCGGCCTTTTGGTCGACGCCCGCTGACCGACAGCGGCCTAGAGGAACTGTTCCGCAAGCTGGCTGGGACTGGCGCTACGCCATCGTGTTTCTCAGTGACCTACGGATCATCGGAGGCGGAAGAACCAGTTCCCGTTGTAGCCGCGATCCACCGTCTCCTCCGACTCGACCGTGGCTCGTCGAACGGCGCGCTGAAGGCTGGGACGTACTCCACGTGGTCGACACCCTGGTCCCGGAACTAGCGTCGCAGCTCCTCCTTCAAGCGCGCGAGTGCGGGCCAGTCCGGCTCCGGACTACCAACCGCGCGCCCGCCACTCGGGGACCGAAGGCCTCTCCGCGCCCAGGGTCGAGTCGTTGCCGTGACCCGGGTAGAACCACGTCTCGTCGGGAAGGGTGCCGAAGAGTTTGGTCTCGACGTCGTTGATGAGCGAGGTGAAGCGCTCCGCGTCGCCCTGCGTGTTGCCGACGCCGCCGGGGAACAGGCAGTCGCCGGTGAACAGGTGGGGTGGGCCGTCCGGGTCGTCGTACACGAGGGCGATGGAGCCCGGCGTGTGGCCGACCAGGTGGATGACGCGCAGGCTGCAGTTGCCGACGGAGATGTGGTCGCCCTCGTCGACGAGTTGGTCGGTGGGGACCTCGATGCCTTCGGCGTCGTACCGGCCGGCGACCGTGGTCGCGCTGGTCCGGGCGACGACCTCGGCGAGGGCCTGCCAGTGGTCCTGGTGGCGGTGGGTGGTGACGATGCGGGCCAGGCCGCCGTCGCCGATCAGCTTGAGCAGCGTGCCGGCCTCGTTGGCGGCGTCGATCAGCACCTGTTCGTCGGTCTGCCGGCAACGCAGCAGGTAGGCGTTGTTGTCCATCGGCCCGACCGCGACCTTGGTGATCATCAACTGGGCCAGCTCGTGCGTCTGCGCTGATCCGCCGACCTTGACGTTTCCGTGGTACTCCGGCATGCGCCCTCTCCCTGGATGTCGGTGATACCGGTGATCCTCGCACCCCGGGGCCGTTCCGGTCATGTCCGGCCCGGGTTGCGCGAACCCACCGTCACGATCGAATATACTTTCGAAGCGGCCGGGGGACAGCACCGGTGTCCCGGCCCTTCCGGCGCCTCCGCCACAGCGCCGGAAGTTTTTGTCGGTGGGCCTCGTTAGCATGACGGGGCATGTCCCCGGTAACCCTCGAGAACGGCTGAGAGTGAGCTTGTGTCTGACCGTCTGATCGTGCGCGGAGCACGCGAGCACAACCTGAAGGACGTCTCGGTCGACCTGCCTCGGGACTCCATGATCGTCTTCACCGGACTCTCGGGGTCCGGTAAGTCCAGTCTCGCCTTCGACACGATCTTCGCCGAGGGCCAGCGGCGGTACGTCGAGTCACTGTCGGCGTACGCGCGGCAGTTCCTCGGCCAGATGGACAAGCCCGACGTCGACTTCATCGAGGGGCTGTCGCCGGCCGTCTCGATCGACCAGAAGTCCACGTCGCGCAACCCGCGGTCGACCGTCGGCACGATCACCGAGGTGTACGACTACCTCCGTCTCCTGTTCGCCCGCGCCGGCCGGCCGCACTGTCCGGAGTGTGGCGAGCCGATCGCGCGGCAGACGCCGCAGCAGATCGTCGACCGCGTGCTGGAGCTCGAGGAGGGCACCCGGTTCCAGGTGCTCGCGCCGGTCGTCCGCGGCCGCAAGGGGGAGTACCTCGATCTGTTCCGCCAGCTGAGCGGTCAGGGGTTGTCGCGGGCCCGGGTGGACGGCGAGACGATCCAGCTCACCGACCCGCCGAAGCTCGACAAGCAGAAGAAGCACGACATCGACGTGGTCGTCGACCGGCTTGCGGTGAAGAGCTCGGCGAAGCAGCGTCTGACCGACTCGGTCGAGACCGCGCTCGGCCTGGCCAGCGGTCTGCTCGTGCTGGACTTCGTCGACCTGCCGGAGGACGACCCGCATCGCGAGCGCCGCTTCTCCGAGAAGCTCGCCTGCCCGAACGATCACCCCCTGGCGATCGACGAGCTCGAGCCACGGTCGTTCTCGTTCAACTCGCCGTACGGCGCCTGCCCGGTGTGCACCGGTCTGGGCACCCGGATGGAGGTCGACCCGGAGCTGCTGGTCCCGGACCCGTCGAAGTCACTGGACGAGGGCGCGATCCAGCCGTGGTCCGGCGCGAACGTCTCGCAGTACTTCGAGAGGCTGCTCGCGGCGCTGGCGAAGGACCTGAAGATCAAGACCACCACGCCGTTCGGCGAACTGCCGGCGAAGGCGAAGAAGTCGCTGCTGACCGGGCACGACAAGCAGGTCCACGTCTCCTACAAGAATCGGTACGGTCGCGAGCGGTCGTACTACACGACCTTCGAGGGCGTGATCCCGTACGTCGAGCGCCGGCACGCCGAGGCGTCCAGCGACACCGGGCGGGAGCGCTTCGAGGAGTACATGCGCGAGGTGCCGTGCCTGGCCTGCAACGGCGCACGGCTGAAGCCGATCTCGCTCGCCGTGACGATGGGTGGCAAGAACATCGCCGAGGTCAGCGCCATGTCGATCGACGAGGTGCACGCGTTCCTCGTGGACATGGAGCTGAGCCCGCGGGAGAAGCAGATCGCGGAGCGGGTGGTCAAGGAGATCGGTGAGCGGCTGCGGTTCCTGCTCGACGTCGGTCTGGACTACCTGGCGCTGAACCGCCCGGCCGGCTCGCTGTCCGGCGGCGAGGCGCAGCGGATCCGGCTCGCGACGCAGATCGGCTCCGGCCTGGTCGGCGTGCTGTACGTGCTGGACGAGCCGTCGATCGGTCTGCACCAGCGGGACAACCGGCGGCTGATCGACACCCTCCTGCGCCTGAAGGACCTGGGCAACACGTTGATCGTCGTCGAGCACGACGAGGACACCATCGACCACGCCGACTGGGTGGTCGACATCGGCCCCGGCGCCGGCGAGCACGGCGGCCAGGTCGTCGTCTCCGGCACGGTCGACGACCTGCGCAACCACCCGGACTCGATCACCGGTGCGTACCTCTCCGGCCGCCGGGAGATCCCGATGCCGGCGGTCCGCCGGCCACTGACCGAGGGCCGCGAGCTGACCGTGTACGGCGCCCGGCAGAACAACCTCAAGGACATCGACGTGACGATCCCGCTCGGGGTCTTCGTCGCGGTCACCGGGGTGTCCGGCTCGGGCAAGTCGACGCTGGTCAACGACATCCTCTACACGTCGCTGGCGCGGCATATCTACGGCGCCCGCGCGGTGCCCGGCCGGCATACGAAGATCTCCGGCATGGAGCTGGTCGACAAGGTCATCCACGTTGACCAGTCGCCGATCGGCCGGACGCCGCGATCCAACCCGGCGACGTACACCGGGGTGTGGGACCACATCCGCAAGCTGTTCGCGGAGACCCCGGAGGCGAAGGTCCGCGGATACCAGCAGGGCCGGTTCTCGTTCAACGTCAAGGGCGGCCGGTGCGAGGCGTGCTCGGGTGACGGCACGCTGAAGATCGAGATGAACTTCCTCCCGGACGTCTACGTGCCGTGCGAGGTGTGCCACGGTGCGCGGTACAACCGCGAGACGCTCGAGGTGCACTACAAGAGCAAGACGGTCGCCGACGTACTGGACATGCCGATCGAGGAGGCGTCGGAGTTCTTCGCAGCGATCCCGGCGATCTCGCGGCACCTGAAGACTCTGGTCGAGGTCGGCCTCGGGTACGTCCGGCTCGGGCAGCCGGCGCCGACGCTGTCCGGTGGTGAGGCGCAGCGGGTCAAGCTGGCGTCGGAACTGCAGCGGCGTTCCACCGGCCGGACCGTGTACGTGCTGGACGAGCCGACGACGGGTCTGCACTTCGAGGACATCCGCAAGCTGCTGGGCGTCCTCGGCGGCCTGGTGGACAAGGGCAACTCGGTACTGGTCATCGAGCACAACCTCGACGTGATCAAGACCGCGGACTGGATCATCGACCTCGGACCCGATGGTGGGCGTCGCGGCGGGACGCTGGTCGCCGAAGGAACGCCGGAGGAAGTCTCGGAGAACCCGGCGTCGTACACGGGGGAGTTCCTGAAGGAGATCCTTGCCGGTCGGGCGGCCAAGCCGAGTGCGAAGCAGGCGGCCGCAGTGAAGAAGGTGCCGGTCAAGAAGGCGGTCGCCGCGAAGAAGACGGCAGCCAAGAAGACGGCGGCGGCGAAGTCCAGCGCGGCGAAGAAGACGACGCCTGTGAAGAAGACCGCGGCGCGGAAGCGCGTCGCGAGCTAGTCCCTGCGGCCGGCGGACCCTCAGCTCATATCGGGCTGGGGGCGTCGGCGTACCCGGAAACAAGTTGGCTAAGGCAACGAGTTCCGGGCGTTGCGCGATCGCTCTGCTCGACCTGAGCCGAAAGTGACGGCCTGCCGACGAGGTTCGCCGAGTGACCCGGTCCGACCACTAACCTGACGGTGCGGCGCAACGACACTGCGAAGGAGAGACTGTGAGCGGACGCTGGGACATGGGCCAGGACACCCTGGGCCAACTGGCCAAGAAGACCACGACCGGAACGCAGGACCTCGGCGGCTTGGTGAAGCAACTGGTCGCCGCGGCGCAGCCGCTGGAAGGCAAGATGAACGGCTCCGGCAAGCAGGCGTTCATGGCCTTCAAGGCCAACGTCGACAGCATTGCGGGCGACCTGAATGCCGGCCTCGCGGCGATCAACCAGGGCCAGTCCGGGATGGACACCGCCTTCCGCGGCGGTGACACGGAGATGGCCGACACCGCGAAGAAGAACCAGGGCGGCGCGGACTTCAACGCCGCCAAGTTCGGCAAGCGCTGAGAGAGAGGAACTGACGATGGCGAACCGCAACAGCTACGACACTGCCGCCTCCGGCGAGGTGCAGACGACCATCAAGAACCTCTCCGGCCAGATCGAGGGTCTGATCGCTGCGCACAAGAAGAACGTCGCCGCCGCGCTCGGGGACGCCTCGGCCACCGACGTGACCGAGAAGTACCGCGGTGTCGAGGCGCGCTTCGACAAGGCGGCCGCGTCGACGCTGGCGATCATCAAGTCGCTGCAGGACACCATGTCGGCGAACGACGCCACCGCCGCCGCGACGCTGAAGAAGGCGTCCGCCGCGGTCGACGGTATCGGCTGACGCACCGTCGGATCCGCACGGTCCCGGACGCCGGCCAGCGACTGGCTGCGTCCGGGCCGGTTTTGTGAGCCCAAGTTGGCCCCCGACCCCTCGGAGGAGCAAGAGTGGACTGGGACATCGATGTCGCCGGCACCAGCAAGGTCCTCACGGACACCCAGACGGCGGCCGAGCCGTTCAACAAGCTGTCGAAGGACTACGGCGACAAGCTGACCAACCTGATCACCCCGTTGAAGTACGACGCCTTCGCGGTCGTCGCGGTCGCGATCGGGGAGTACGCCCAGCACTGGCAGCCGACGATCGAGGCCGCCGCCAAGCAGGTCGGCTCCTCACTGACCGGCGCGTCGAACGCGGTCAAGGCCTACATGAACGGCCAGCACGACATGGTCCTGAACGCGCAGCAGGCCGCGGGGCGGGGCGAGATCCCGAAGCCGCCCGGCTCGACCCGGCCGACCGCAGGGAACAGGGCGCAATGAGTGAGCAGCAGCCGGCCGAGGTGCCGGCCGAGGTGATCGAGGCTGGCCGGGTCCGGCTGGCCGAATGGCTGACCGCGCAGGCGCCGTCGCCGGACTTGGGCGCGACGCCGGAGGACCTGGCCGACTGGCAGGCGCGACCCGCCGAGGAGTTCCTGGTCTTCGTGCCGCCGGGCTACGCCAACCAGGTGTTCCTGGTGGCCGAGCACGGTGTCAGCTCGTTCGCCCCGAGCGAGCAGTCGCTCGAAGAGGCGATGGCTGCGGCTCGGCCACGCGCCTGAGCGTACGTCGCCGTACCCGGTAGGCACCCCGCGGAACCAGCATCCTGTTGACCCAGCGCGACCGAGGAATTGAACCGACATGATCGAACCGAACGGCATCCCGATCGAGAAGATCTCGACCGTGGTCACGGCGCTCGAGCAGAACGTGCCAGGACTGAGCGGCCTCGGGCAGAAGTTCACCGACCTGGGCAACAACGTCCACAACACGTTCCAGCGCCTGAACGGGGTGTACCACGCGCCTGAGCGTGAGGTCCTGGTCAACTCGACGAAGAAGATCCAGACGAACCTGACCGAGTTCGGTCCGAGTCTGGCGGCCATGTCGCGGCATCTGACCAACCTGACCGGCGACGTCCGGGGCAAGCTCGGCACGCTGAAGGACATCCGGGAAGAGGCCTACGAGTGGCATCGGCGGAAGAACCGCAACCCGGAGTGGAAAAACGATCAGGACATGATCGACGACAACAACCGGATGGTCGAGGACGTCCGCCGGATCGTCCGGGAGGAGATTCCGAACCTCTGCTTCTCCGCCGCCAACGAGATCGTCAAGCTGCACGGCGGTAAGCCCTGGGACCCGAAGACCGGTGTGCGCGAGGGCGAGAAGCCGCCGGAGCAGAAGGAGCAGGACGGCGATCCGCCGCCGGAGGCGTGGGGAACGTCCGAGGAGCGGGACAAGCCGCTGTGGCAGGACTGCCTCGAGTTCCCGGTGAACTTCGTCGTCGGCGTCGCCACCGTGGTCGGTGAGACGCTCGAGGGTCTGCTGACCCTGATCCCGGTGCTGCCCGCGATCGCCAGCATCCCCGGCGTCCGGGACTGGGCGAAGGACAAGCTCGGATGGGACATGCCCACCTGGGAGGATGCGGGCAACGCCTGGAAGGGCCTGGGCCTGATGGTCGCCCATCTTGCGACGGCGCCCATCGAGCTCGCCTGGTGGGGCTTCGATCAGCTCACCGGCCTGGACACCCGGCCTGACGCGGTCAAGTCGTACAGCGAGCAGGGCGCCCAGATGGGCCTGGGCATGGTCAAGGGCTTCGTCGCTTGGGACGAGTGGGCGAAGAACCCGGGCAAGGCGTTCGGCATGGCGCTCACCAACGTGGTCGCGACCGTGGCCAGCGGTGGTAGTGCCGGTGCGATCAAGACCGCGGCGATGGCCGGCAAGTTCGGCGCGGCGAGCATGGCGGTGGCGAAGGTCGCCAAGGTGGCCGAGTTCGCGCAGGGGACCAGGATCGCCATGCACGACGGCATCCTCGGCGCGGTGACGAAGATCCCGAAGGTCGGCGACGTGGTCGGCGGCCTGTCGAAGATCCCGATCGTCGGCGACACCTTCAAGCTGCAGGGCGTCCCGAAGATCGACGTACCGTCGACGCACACTCCGGACGTCAGTTCGTCGGACACCCCGGACGTCAGCACGCCGGCGGCCCACGCGAATGCGCCGACGGTCGACAGTCCATCGGTGGACACGCCTGCGGTACACGACACCGGCGGCACGCCGCAGAGTCCGGTCAGCGATGCCCCGTCGGCTCCGCTGTCTCACGCCGACCCGAGTACGACGTCGCCCGCCGCGCACTCCGGCCCTGACGCCACCACAACCGGCGGCAACTCCCCGACAACCCAAATGTCGGCGCCAACCACTCACGCCCCCGACACCCAGCCCACGCCAGGCACCTCCCGCGCACCGGAGTCCGGTACGTCGAGCACGTCGCGCGCACCGGAGTCGAGTACTCCGTCCACGTCGCGTGCGCCGGAGTCGACGACGCCGGGCTCGTCCCGTGTGCCGGAGTCCGGTACGCCGTCCACGTCGCGTGCGCCGGAGTCGACGACGCCGGGCACGACGCGCACTCCCGACGGGCAGACGACGCCGGGCACGTCCCGCGGGCCGGAGTCCTCGGCACCTGGTTCGACCCGCGCGCCCGACTCGACCTCGCCCAGCGGCACCCGCACGCCGGAGTCCACGTCGCCGAGCACCACGCGTACCCCGGACTCCACCACGACCCCGGGAACCACACGCACGCCCGAGCCGTCTACGCCGGGCCGGACGCCCGAGCCGTCTACGCCGAGCTCGCACACGCCGGGGACCAGCCACACGCCGGACTCACCCGGCACGCACACCCCGGAGACCCCCGGCACGCGCACACCGGAAAGCGGGACGCCGCATACGCCGGAATCGACCACCCCGGGTCGCACACCTGAGTCGACGACGCCGGGCACGCACACCCCGGAGACGCCCGGCACGCGCTCCCCGGAGACCCCAGGTGCGCACACCCCGGAGGCGCCGGGCACGCACACGCCAGAGACGCCGCGCACGCCTGAGCCGGGGCCGGCGAGGGCGCCGGACGTGGCACCTGCGGCGAGGAACGCCGACCCCGTGGTCCAGCCGGTCATGCCGGTGCACCCCGGCGTACCAGGGCACGTCGGCGGACCGCACGGCACACCGAACGCCCCGCACTCCAACGCCCCCGGCACACCGAACGCGCCGCACTCCAACGCCCCCGGCACACCGAACGCGCCGCACTCCAACGCCCCGGGGACGCCGAACGCGCCGCACTCCAACGCGCCGGGTGCGCCGAATCGGCCGCACGACGCGGCGAACGATCCGAAGTGGGACGACCCGCTGCGCCGGCAGGTCGAGCTCGACCGGTTGAAGCCGGACTATCTGCGTCCGGAGCCGGGAAAGCCGCGCTCGATGGTCGACCCGCACCAGCACATTCCGGCGCGGCGGGAGGACCCGCGCTGGGGCGAGCTGAACGATTCGGTCGGCGACCCGCCGGTGAGCAACGTGCCGGACTGGGTGGGCCGGGTCAATCCGGATCATGACCTGAGCCCGCACTACCGGATGAACTGCCCGGACATCTCGCGGAACGTCGCCGACATCCTGAACGGCGGTGAGCCGCGGCTGGCGTCCGGGAACGCGTTCAAGAGCGGCGAGGATCCCGAGGGAACCCTCGAGTGGATGGACCTGGACGACTTCCGGCCGGAGCACAAGATGGCGGCGCCGCAGGGCCCGCACAACCCGGCGGACTTCACGAACGCGGCGTACCGCCGGGTGTACGACGCGCTGACCGGCAAGCCGCCGGGCACGCACGCGAACATCTTCGTGACCTGGAAGGGCGGTACCGGCGGGCACGTCTTCAACGCCTTCGTCGACGAGGGCGGCCGGGTCAAGTTCCTGGACGCGCAGCCTCCGGGCGGCAGGCTGGTGGACTCGTTCCCGCCGGGCCACACGTCCCCGCACCCGGTGAACCCGTACCACGACGCCAACGGCCGGCCGGTGGACATCGACTCCATCATGTTCGCCACCCGTGAACCAGGCGGACGCTGGGACGGCATCCCGCGCTCGCCGAACACCCCGCCGGCGTCCCAGCTGCGCTTCCAGCGCGACGTACGTCCCGTCTCGGGCGCTCCCGACGTACCCAACGCGTCCCCGTCGATCGCGGACCGCCTCAACCCACCAGACGCGCCAACCCGCACCCCGGACCCGGCGTCACCAACAACCTCACGCCCTGAGGGGCGCGCACCAGAGTCCGGTACGCCGAGTTCGCGGTCCGACGCCCCGCAGTCCGAGACGCCCCGTCGCACGGATCAACCGGAATCCCACACCCTGGAGCAGCCACACCACGCCCCGGACACGCAGGCACCGAACGCCCACACGCCAGACCCGCACGCGCCGGAGGGTCGTACCCCGGGGGCCGACGGTCGTACGCCGAACGCCCACACGCCGGAGACGCATGCGCCGGACGGTCGTACCCCGGGGGCCGACGGTCGTACGCCGGATGGGCACACGCCGGACACGCATGCGCCGGAGGGTCGTACCCCGGAGACGCGTGCGCCGGAGGGTCGTACCCCGGAAACGCACACCCCAGCCGGGCGTACCCCGGGGGCCGACGCGCGCACGCCGGATACGCATGCGGCAGAGACGCGTGCGCCGGACACGCACACTTCCGGTACGCATGCGCCGGAGGGGCGTGGGGCTCAGCAGTTCGGGGCTGGGCGGGTGGACGACGGCGGACCGTTTGCGGGATCGGAGTTGGCTGATCGAGGGTTCCGGGCTTCGGCGCAGGACGAGGCGGCGTACCGGGCCACGTTGCGGTCGATCGACCGGGCCAAGATGGCCGAGCACCGGGGGCGTGGGCGAGCACAGCTCGGGGATCAGATCGACGAGCTGTCGGACGTCGAGCTCAATGCCATGGAAGAGATGCTCGGGATGCCCCATCAGGACATCAACCGAGCGTTCCGTGCAGGCGACCCGAATGTCGAGCGGATGCCGCTCGTCCGCGTGGCGACGTCGGCGATGAACAGACTGCCTGACCACGTGGGGGAGATCCATCGAGGGATCACCTTCGACACACCCGGCGAACTGCAGGCGTTCCTGGACCGGTACACACCGGGCAACACCGTCCGGGAGCCGGCGTTCACGCACTCGGACAAGGACCCGGCCGGCGCTGAGATCTTCAGCGGCGGGCGGTACGCGCCGGCTCGGGTGGTCATGCACATCGATGCTCACCACGGCAAGGACATGTCGTTCCTGCGTGATCCGCACCTCGGTGTGGACGAGGTCATCCACCCGCCGCACACGTCGTTCTACCCGACGAAGCTGGAGTTCGATCCGGAGACCAAGACGTGGCACGTGCATGTGCGTGACCACGGCGGGCCGGCCGACGCGCCTGTCGGCGAAGCGCCGCGGGTTGTGGTGGAGCCTGACAACACGAGTTCGTACTGGCGGCAGCAGGCGGAGAGCCGCTACCCGTCGCCGCAGCACCCGTCGCAGCCTCCGGTAGACCTGTCCGTTCCAGGGCAGCCTGTGCACCCGACGGCACCGTTCGGCCCTGGCCAGCCGCACCAGCCAGCCGACCCGTTCGCCCCGAGCCAGCACCAGCAGCCCTACGGCCCAGGCCAGCCGAACTACGGCCCGCCTCAGTCGGGGCAGTCGTTCGGTCCGGGTCAGCCGGACTATGGGCCGCCTCAGCCGGGGCAGTCGTTCGGTCCGGGCCAGCACCAGCCGGGTGAGTCGTACGGACCTGGGCAGTCGCACCAGCCGGGTGAGTCGTTTGGGCCTGGACAGCACCAGCAACCTGACTACGGTCCGCCCCATCCGGAGCCGGACTACGGGCCGCAGCAGCCGGGGTATCAGCCTGGGCAGCAACCGCATCAGCAGTACCCGGACCATCAGCAGCCGGGGCAGCCGCACCAGCCGTACGGGCCGCCGCATCAGCAGCCGCATGCGCCGAACCAGCCGGGCCAGCCGGAGTTTGGTCCGGGGCATCGGCATCCGGAGCAGCCGGGCTACCCGGGGCATCAGCAGCCGAACGGGCCGCAGCAGCCGGGAGAGCCGGGGTACCCGGGGCAGCAGCCGCATCAGCCGTACCCGGGGCATCAGCAGCCGGGCCAGCCGGGGCAGCCGCACCAGCCGGGGCAGCCGCACCAGCCGTACGGGCCACCGCATCAGCAGCCGCATGCGCCGAACCAGCCGGGCCAACCCGGGCAGCCGGGGTTTGGTCCGGGGCATCGGGAGCCGGGGGAGCCGGGATTCGGTCCGGGGCGTCGGGAGCCGGAGCAGCCGGGGTACCCGGGGCAGCAGCCGCATCAGCCATACCCGGGGCATCAGCAGCCGGGGCAGCCGCACCAGCCGTACGGGCCGCCTCATGAGCGGCCGCCGTACGGGCCGGGCCATCAGCAGCCGCATGCGCCGAACCAGCCTGGGCAGCCGCATCCGCAGCAGCCGGGCCAGCCCCCGCACCACCCAGGGCAGCAGCCGGGCCAGCCCCCGCACCACCCAGGGCAGCCGCCGTATCACCCAGGGCAGCAACCGGGGCAGCCGCCGTATCACCCGGGGCAGGAGCCGTTTGGGCCCGCGGGGCATGATCCGTATGGGCCTCCGCGTCAGCCGGAGTCGCCGTACGGGCCGCCGCAGCAACCGCATCAGCAGCCCTACAACCCGCAGCAGCCGCATGACCCGCGGCAGCCGCACGACCCGCGGCAGCCGTATGACCCGCGGCAGCCGCACAACCCGCAGCAGCGGCCGGGGTACTCGCCGCAGGAACACGGGCCGTACGCCCGCCACGACCAGCCGCCGCGGCAGAGCGGATACGGATCCGCGCCGGCCGGTCCGCAGCCGGACCACTCGTCACACGCCGGCCACGGTGAGCAGCCGACGCACGGTGAGCGCCCGGCGCACGGTGAGCAGCCGGTGCACGGTGAGCGGCCGGAACAGCCAACGCACGGGACCGCGCCGGAGGGTGCTTCGCCGGCGGCCCAGCGGAACGCGGAGTACCCGGTGCGCGAACCGGACCACAACGAGTTCGTCGAGAACGACACCCCGAAGGCGGAGGCCGGGTTCCGCGACATCCGGAACATGACGGATGACGTTCCGAACGTCGCCGCGGCGGCAGACCTCGATCCGTCGCTGGTGGACACAGCGAGGCGGAACCTCTTCGTGAACACCCACGATGTCGCGATCGGCCCCGGCGATGTCCGGCACGGCAACTTCAGAGCGGACGAGGTCATCGCCGACCTGTGGAAGGAAGCGGCGTCGGGGAAGCAGTTGTCCCGCGACAAGGTCAACATGCTGCGGTCACTGATCGCCCACGAGGTCGTGGAAGCCAAGCTGATCGAGGCCGGGGTACCGTACAACTTCGCCGAACCGAAGCTGTGGGGACCAGACAAGTACTACGACTTCAGTCGCGAGCACGCGGGTGCGCATCAGGTGGCACCCCGGTCGTTGCAGAGCTGGGACGAGGCGGACTTGCTGAAACACTGGAGAACGCTCGGGCTGACTCCTCCTCCCGGTGGGATCGCGCCTGATCTGTCGAACCTGGACGAGGTCGTCCGAGCTGCGATCGAGGGGATGGGATGGTGACCGACACGACCGCCGCGGAGCGCATGGTCGACCGCCTCCTCGCCGTGAAGTGGGACGACGACGTCGCTTATCAGCGGCGCCGCTCCCGCGCACGGCTGGCGAGCGAGTTCCTGCGACGGACGGCGCAGTGGGCGCTGGCCGTCGGAGCGATCGAGAGCTGGCCGTTCGGCGATCTGGCCGGCGCCGTGGATCCGGCGGTCGCTGTCGACCCGGCGCTGCAGGCCAGGCTCGCGCTCGACGCGGCGACCGCGGGCGAGTTTCCGGTCCGTCCGACGGACGCCGCGGTGATCGTGCGGTGGGCAGCGCTTGGGAACCTTCCGCGGCAACGGTTCCCGGAGCTTTCCGATCCGTACGAGCCGTTGCTGGTGATGTTCGGCCGTGGCGGTGCGTACACGGTGGCGAACGGCGCGATCGAGCTGGGCTACGGCACGCTCCCGATCCTGTCGGTGGCAGAGCGGGCTTCGCTTGCGCCGCAACCGATCGACGCGGCGTCGTTGGACGCGTTGGACCGGGAGGGCTGAGATGTCTGGGAACTACGGTACGCAGGTCATCGAGTCGGTCGCGGTCCGGCGGCGGCGGTTGCGGGAGGCCTGGTTGTTCGGGGCCGAACGGGCCAGGAACACGCTGACCGAGCAGACCGGGAAGGTGTTCGCCAGCGTGATGATCGGGGCGGTCGCCTGTGCCGGGTGTGCCGGTGTCTCGTACTTCAAGACCTCGATGGCCAAGGAGAACGAGAAGAACCAGCAGCCGGTGCCGACGGCAACGACCTCCGGCCCGGTCAGTCCGTCGCCGTCGAAGAAGTAGCCGGCTTCAGCGACCGAACAGGTGCCGAAGCCAGGTCCGCCGCGGCTGTGGCTTGACCGCAGCCGGGAGTACTGCGGTCGGCGGTGTCGCGAGCGTCACGGGAACCTGGACCATCTGGTCGCCCTGCAACCAGAAGAGATCCGGCGAGCATCGGTCCGGCGCGCCCTGGTAGCTCTCGGCGACCCACCGGGCGAGCGCGTCGGCGCGCGCCTGGCCGGCGTCGGCGGGGCAGTACGCGAGCGTGCTCAATCGGGGTACGCCGATCAACAGACCTGCTCCCATCGATGCCTGTGGCAACAAGTTTTCCCGGTCCACGATCGCCATCGAGACCAGCGGGTCGTCGTCGCGGCCGAGAACGGTGAAGCCATCGTGCTGCTGCGGCGCGAGGTCGGTGATCTCGGCCAGGGACAACTGGACCGGTGACGGTACGCCGGGATCGGCGAGCCCGAGCATCGCGCGCCGGACCACGGTCAGCCGGCGCAGTTCGTCGCCCGTACGGACGAAGACGACGACCTCGAAGTGGTCCCCGAACGGGATCAACGCGTCGGCGACCGGGCCTGCCGTCCGGGCCGACCAGCCGCGCTGCACCAGCAGGGCACGCTGACGTTCGCCGACGTCGCCGTACCGGTGCTCCTCGGTGGCGAGCTCACCCTCCGCGACGACGGCCCGCAGCCAGGCCTCGATCTGCTCCGGCCAGCGCGGCTGTGGTAGCTGGAGGCAACGATTGACGATCTCGCCGACGCCGACCACCGCGGACATCTGCAGTGCACCCCGGCCCCAGCCGACCTCCACGGTCCGCTCGTCGGCGTCCACCACGCAACCCGGTAACCAGATCGGTGCGAGTTCCGAAATCATTTCCACCACGGTGGAATCGTTCGCGCCCGTCATCCCTTGACCTCACCCACCACTAGAGTGTCTCGCACGTCCGTCGGTAAGAAGTACGAAGTCCCCCGCGCAACCGCGGGCTGGTCCAGCGGAGGAAAACCTTAGTGGCAAGCCGGATCGTGCACCGCCCGGCGCGGCGTACACCTGCCCCCGGGGTGCAGCAGCAGCGAGTGATCGAGGTCGCACCGAGTCTTGGCGGTGCCGGCGGCGGTGGAGGCGGCGGCGCCATGCAGATGCTGCTGCCGATGGTCGGCAGCATCGGTTCGGTCGCGATGATGACGATGGGCCGCTCCGGTCCGATGGTCATGGTCGGTGTCGGGCTGCTCGCGCTCACCATGGTCGGTTCCATCGGCGGCATGATCGCGTCCCGGGGCAAGGGTGGCAAGGACCGCAAGCAGCAGCGCACCCGCTACCTGGACTATCTGGAGCGGATGCGGGACGACTTCTCGAAAGAGGAGCGGAAGGCCCGGGCCCAGGCGCTCGAGCTGAACCCGCCACCGGACGCTCTGCTCGACTGCGTCGTGGACGTGTCCCGGCTGTGGGAGCGGCGCCGTACCGACAGTGACTTCCTGCAACCGCGCTGCGGTAGCGGCCGGGTGCCGGTGGTCCCGGCGACGGTAGGCCAGGGCGGTTCCGCGATGGAGCCTCCGGATCAGTTCATGATGGCGGAGGCCAACGCACTGGTCCGGCGGTTCACGCTGATGCCGGACATGCCGCTGACGGTCCCGCTGGACCACGTCGGCAATGTCAGCATCGTCGGTGACCGCGAGGGCGTCGTCCGGGTGGCTCGGTCACTGCTCGTGCAGACGGCGGTGTTCCACGCACCGGAGGACGTGATCCTGGCGGCCGCGTACCCGCGGGCCGCGCTCCCGGACTGGCAGTGGCTGAGCTGGCTGCCGCATGTCCAGGACCCGGAGCGCGCGGACGGCCCGACGCCGTTCCGCCGCATCGCCGACACGCCGCAGAAGCTGTCGCAACTGCTCTCGGACGACCTGTCCGAGCGGGTTCAGTGGGCGACCGAGTCGCGCCGCGGCTCGGTGAGCTTCGAGGACCGCCGCAAGCTGACCCAGCGGATCCTGGTCCTGCACGACACGTACGGCGACGTCGCGGCGGAGGTCCGCCCGCAGGCCGACGACTCCCTCGTCCCCGGCGAGCTCGGTGTCACCGTGCTGCACCTGGTCGCCGACCGCGTCCAGGAGCCGAGCTCGGTGACGATGCGCATCACCGTGTACGGCGACGACGTCCGCATCGAGGACCTGCGCGGGCAGTACCCGATGGTCGCCAGCGGCCAGGTCGACCGCCTGGACGCGGCGGTGGCCGAGGGCGTGGCCCGCGAGCTCGCGCCGCTGCGGCTGTCGGCGGAGTCCCTGGAGGAGGACGCCCAGCTCGACGACGTCGACTTCATGGGCCTGATCGGCATCGGGGATGTCGCCGAGCTGGACTTCAGCCAGCTGTGGAAGCCTCGGTCCGATCGGCAGTTCCTGCGAGTCCCGCTGGGGGTAGACGACAACGGCGCCGTCGTCCTGGTCGACCTGAAGGAATCCGCCCAGCTCGGTATGGGCCCGCACGGCCTGTGCATCGGTGCGACCGGTTCGGGCAAGTCTGAGGTACTGCGGACCATGGTGCTGGCTCTGCTGGCCACGCACAGTCCGGAGGATCTCGCGCTGGTTCTGGTCGACTTCAAGGGTGGTGCGTCGTTCGCGCCGTTCGCCGGTGTGCCGCACGTGGCCGGCATCATCACCAACCTGCGTGACGACGCCAGTCTGATCGAGCGCGCGTACAAGAGCCTGGAAGGCGAGGTGCTGCGCCGCCAGCAGGTGCTGAAGGACGCGGGCAACATCGCCAACATCACCGACTACCGGCTGCACCGCGAGCAGAACCCGGACCTGCCGGCGCTGCCGCACCTGTTCGTGATCATCGACGAGTTCGGCGAGTTGCTGAACGAGCGGCCGGACTTCATCGATCTGTTCCTCTCGATCGGCCGGATCGGCCGGTCGATCGGTGTGCACCTGCTGCTGTCCAGCCAGCGGATCGAGTCCGGCAAGCTGCGCGGGCTCGAGACCTACCTGTCGTACCGGCTCGGCCTGCGGACGTTCTCCGAGGAAGAGAGCCGGACGGTGCTGGACACCACCGACGCGTTCCACCTGCCGCCGCTGCCGGGCTTCGGGTTCCTGAAGGTCGACACGAGCGTCTACCAGCGGTTCCGGGCGGCGTACATCTCCGGCCCGTACGTCCCGCCGGCCGACGAGGTCGTCGAGGACCCGGGCGAGTACGTCCGGCCGCACGAGCTGACGCCGTACCAGCAGTCCGAGGCGGAGCTGGAGGCCCGTAAGCCGGTCGAGGAGAAGGCGACCGAGCGGACGACCGGTCCGACGGCGCTGAACGTGTTCGTCGACCAGGTACGCCGTACCACTCAGCCGGTGCTGAAGATCTGGCTGCCACCGCTGCCGGCCGCCTGCACGCTGGACGGTCTGGCCGGCCGTGCGGACTACGTCGACGGCCGTGGGCTGCAGCTGGCGGTCCGGTCGCCGCAGATGTGCCCGCCGGTGGGCGTGGTCGACGACCCGGCCAACCAGCGCCAGGAGGTCTTCCGGCTGGACCTGACCCGGGCCGGTGGTCACGCCGCGATCGTCGGCGGCCCGCAGTCCGGCAAGACGACTGCGCTGCGGACGCTGGTGACCTCGCTGGCGCACACCCACACCCCGCAAGAGGTCGCGATCTACGCGCTCGATCTCGCCGGTGGCGGTATGCAGGCGCTGTCCGAGCTTCCGCACGTCGGCGGTGTCGCGCTGCGCACCGACCGGGAGCGGATCCGGCGGACGGTCGAAGAGATCCGCGGCATGATCGACCAGCGCGAGCGGGTGTTCCGCAACCACGCCATCGACACGATGGAGGCGCTGCGCGCGGACCACGCGGCCGGCAGCCTCCCGGAGCTGCCGACGGCGGACGTTGTCCTCGTGATCGACAACTTCGGCGCGATCCGGACGACGTTCGACGAACTGGACGAGCCGATCACCGACATCCTCCAGCGGGGCAGCAGCTACGGCGTGCACGTGGTCACAGCGATGATGCGGTGGAACGACATCCGGATGCAGAACCAGTCGATGTTCGGGACGATGCTCGAGCTCCGGCTGAACGACCCATCGGACTCCAATATCGACCGGCGCCTGCAGGACGTGCTGCGCAAGGCAGGCCCGGGCCGGATGCTGATCCCGGGCAGCAAGCTGTACGCCCAGTTCGCGCTGCCCCGGATCGACGGTGCGGCCGACGACACGAACCTGACCGACGTACTCGAGGCCCAGGCAGTGGCGGCGCGGTCCACCTGGCAGGGTCCGCGGGCACCGCAGATCCGGATCCTGCCGCTGCAGCTGCCGCGCAACCAGGTGGCCGACGAGGTCCGGCAGCCGGCCGTCGTCCCGATCGGTGTGGACGAGCGGGCGCTGGCACCGGTGTATCTCGACCTGGCCGGCCGGGACACCAACCTGGTCGTCTTCGGCGACAGCGGTTCCGGCAAGACCAACATCGTCCGGCTGGTCGTGCAGCAGCTGATCGACCAGCATACCTCGGACCAGCTCGTGTTCGCGGTGATGGACCCGCGACGCGGCCTGCGCGAGTTCGTCCCGGAGGCGTACGTCGGTGGCTACGCGCCGACGGGCCGCGTCGCCGCCGGGCTCGCCAACGGGGTGTCGGAGGAGCTGGCGAAGCGGATGCCCGACGACACCGGCGCGATCCCCGAGGCAGGGCAGGGCGGCCCGCGGATCGTCGTGCTGGCCGACGACTACGACCTGCTGACATCGGGCGGCCAGTCGCCGATGGACGCGTTCCTGCCGTACGTCGCGTCGGGCCGCGACATCAAGCTGCACTTCATCGTCACCAGGCGCGCCTCCGGTGCGTCGCGGCAGATGTACGAGCCGTTCATGTCCGCGGTGCTCGAGTCCGGAGCGGCCGGTCTGGTCCTGTCCGGCGACCGCAGCGAGGGACAGCTCTTCACCGGGGCCTACCCGGGCGACTACCCGCCCGGCCGCGGTTTGTTCGTACGACGGGGCGACGGGCCGGAGCTGGTCCAGACGGCGATGGCGGACCCGGCGCCGGCCGGCGCCCAGAGCAGCGGAGGAACGACATGACCTACGACCTGGTGGCGCTCGTGGACGGGCGCCCGTCGAGCGACGACATCCTGGCGGGCCTGCAGGCCGCGGGGGAGGAGCTCGGTGTCCGCGCGGTCAGCGACGGGGCCGTCGTCCAGCTCTGCGACGCCGACGACCTGCCGCTGGTGTCGGTCGAGCTGCCGTTGCTGATCCAGGTGCCGGGTGAGGTCGAGCGGATGCTCGGTCCCGGCGTCGGTCCGGTGCAGACGCCGGCGTGGTGGGTGGAGATCCGCGCGACGGCGACCAAGGGTGGCCGCGAAGTGGCGGAGAAGTACGCGAACTCGCTGATCGACCGGCTCGGCGGCAAGGTCTGGACGTCCGCGGGCGTCGGGGCACCCGAGACCGAAGGGACGAACTGAGATGCCGAACGACCTGACCTTCAGCCCAGGCGTCGACCTGATCACGGACAAGGTCGCCGTCGTCATGCAGGACCGCCCGGTGATCGGCATGTCGGCCTGGCTCAGCGACGCGCTGACGTCGGCCAAGGCGGCCGGGCGTGACGTCCAGCTGATCACGCCGAAGACATCCCGGCTGACCTGGCCGGTCCGCTCGACGCTGTTCGGCGGCTTAAACGCGAAGTGGGTCGTCACCGCCGACGACGGGGAGTACTTCGACGGCCTGAACGGGGTCCGGCTGAAGTGGAACGGCGAGCAGTTCCTGGCCCGGTCGACGGCCGAGCCAGGGGAGCAGACGTCGGACCTGCATCCTGACTTCGCCGTCCAGGAGGACTTGTTCGGCCAGTTGCAGTTCACCGTGCGGGTCCGGCACAAGCCGGTTGCGAGCCTGGTGCTGGGCCGCGTCGCCGAACGGCTGTTCACCGCGACCACCGGCGCCGGACCGGCCGGCTGGTCGACGTCCGAGCCGGTCACCCAGCCCTGGAGCCCGGAGGCGCTGACCGAGTACTGCCGTGGCCGGGCGCCGGATCCGACCTGGTTGATCCTCGCGGGGCAGCCCGGCGCGGAGTTCCGGCCCGCGGTCGGCACCTTGGAGGCTCGCCGGACCCAGTCCGGCCTGGACGAGACGGTGACGCTGGCGGTCGCCCAGCCCGGGATGGACTTTCCCGACGTGAACAAGGTCGGCGACTGGATCGACGAGATCGCCGACAATTTCGAGCTGATCTCGGCGATGGTGATGGGGTCGTACGGCGCCGCCGACGGGACCTACCAGCCGCGGTTCGTCGCGATGGCGAGCCCGATCGGGATCGCGGCCGGCCACGAGGCGGTCGAGGGTTCCAGCGTGGCGGAGATGGTGAAGGTCGAGGGGATCAGCAAGGCGCTGGCCATCGGCCCGGCGCACGCGCCCGCGATCTGGTACCCGATCGGGAACGGCCGGGATCCGCGCGACTGGGAGAAGTACGCGGCGCTGATGAAGAAGCTCATCCCGGCCGAGGCTCTGGCCGGCCGGAAGTGACGAACGAGTACGACGGGAGTAGACAAGGATGAGCGTGTACAGCCGGGTGACGGTGATCGGTCAGCGCCGTCGGCTGGATGCGGTGCTGCCCGCCGACGAACCGCTCGGCGTACTGCTGCCGGACCTGCTGCGGATGCTGGACGAGCCGCTGCAGCAGACACCTCAACGGCGCTTCCTCACCACCGCGGCCGGTGCGTTGGTTCCGCCGGAGGGCACGCTCGCGTCCGCGCAGATCATCGACGGCACGGTGCTGCGGCTCGCGGCCGAGGGTGAGCTGCCTCCGCCCCCGACCGTGTACGACGTCACCGAGGAAGCGGTCGAGGACCTCAAGCGCCGCGGTACGACGTTCAAGCCCGCGCACCGGCGGATCCTGGCCGGAGCCGGGCTGGTGTTCTCGATCATCGCCGGCGCGATCTCGCTGCTGGTGGCCGCGCCGAACGCGCTGACCGCGGCGATCCTGGTGGTGCTGGCCGCGATCTGTGCCTTCATCGGCATCGCCCTCGGTCGCGGCGGCAGCAAGGTGGTCGCGATCCCGCTGGTCACAGTCGCGACGGTGCTGCTGGCGCTGTCGGTGGGCTTCTGGGCGCTCGACGCGGGATGGGATCTCGGGCTCGTCATCACGCTCGGCGCACTCTGCCTTGCCTTCGGACCGTTGCTGTACGCCGCCGCGGGCGTGGCCGGTGGTGGCGCGGTCGCTTCCGCGACGTCGATCCTGTTCGTCGCGGTCTGGATGATCGGTGTCGGCACCGGACTGGCCACCGAGCGGGTCGGTGCGCTCGCAGCACTGCTCGCCGTACTGCTGCTCGGACTGCTGCCGCGGATGGCGTTGGCGCTGTCCGGACTGTCCAACCTGGACGACCGTCGCGCGTCCGGCCAGGAGATCATGCGCGGCGACGTGCAGAGTGCGCTGAACGCGGCGCACCTGGGTCTCGCGTTGGCGACCGTGCCGATCGCAGTGTCGTCGGCGGTCGCCGGGATCATGCTGCTGCGGCAGGGCGGTGCGTGGGCGGTCGCACTTGCGCTGGTGCTGGCGTTCCTGCTGGCTTCGCGGTCGCGGTTGTACCCGCTGGTCAGTGAGGTGGCCGTTCTGTTCGCGGCCGCGTTCACGATCGTGACGGGGTGCGTGCTGATCGCGGCGCTGAACGGTCAGGGCGGTGCGTTCATCGCGCTCGGGTTGCTGGTGCTGGTGGCGATGTTCTGCGCCTTCGGTCTCGGTTTCGCACCGGCGGAGCATGTCCGCGCGCGGCTCACGCAACTGCTCGACTATCTTGAGGTCGGGGCGATCATCGTGACGGTCCCCCTGGCGCTGGGTGTGTTCGGCGTCTACTCCAAACTGCTGCACGCGTTCTGACGACCGGATGGAATGACTGAATCGAACTGGCAGGGTGACATGCTGCGCCAGATGGCGGAGCAGCCACCGGCCGAAGAACAGGCCCGCACCGACAACCCGCCGGCTCCCGCGGAACCGGGTCCGGAAGCACCGCCTGCCCCGGCGCCACCGCAACAGCAGTCCCCGCCCCAGCCCTACCCCCAGGAGCCGTACGCGCCGCCGCCGTACGACCAGCAGCCGTACCCGCCACAGCAGTACTACCCGCCACAGCAGCCGTACGAGCAGTACCCACCACAGCAGTACCCACAGCAGCCGTATCCGCAGGAGCAGTACCCACCACAGCAGTACCCGCAGGAGCAGTACCCGCAACAGCCGTACCCGCCGCAGCAGTACGGCCAGGGCCAGTACCCGCAACCGGATCCGTATCAGTACGTGCCGCCGCCACCTCCTCCGCCGTACCAGGAGGCGCCGCCGCACCAGCAGTACCCGCCGCAGCCGCGGCCTCAACCTCAGCAGGACGGGTGGGGAGCGCCGCAGCCGCAGCAGGAGGGGGACGAGGGCGACTCGGTGTTCCGGCACTTCCGCCGGATCGCATCCGAGGCGGCGTACCTGATCGGCGCGTCCGGACGGATGCAGCGCGACGTCGACCACATCGCGACCATCCGCCGTCCGATCGCGATCATGCGTCGCGTCGGCGTGCTGAGTCCGGTGACCGACGGCGGTACGTCGACAGTCACCGCGTTGCTCGCCACCATGCTTGCGGCGCAACGCAGCGACCGCGTGGTCGCGGTGGACGTCGACCCGGCCGGTGCGGAGTTGTCGCGGCGGCTCGAGCTGTCGTTGGGCGCCGGTCCGATCGAGGGCGTCAGTCTGGTCCGAAGCGACGCCAGCGCCGACGCGGTCCGTACGACGCTCGCCGAGGTGCAGGGCCAAGGCGCGCGGGACGTCGGTCTGGCCGTGGTGGACTGCCCGGGGACCATGTTTGGCGAGATCGCCACCGTGATGGCGTCCTCAGGGCACTGCGCGGTTCTCGTGGTGCCGTCCGCGCAGCAGGTGGCGAACTACTGCCTGACGCAGCTCGATCAGCTGACGCCGGACGGACAGGACGTGCTGCTGAGCCGCGGCGTCGTCGTCATCACCATGGTCGAGAACGTCCACCCGGGTTCGATCAACTGGCTGGTCGGGGCCTTCCGGCAACGCGGTCTGGAGCCGATCGTGCTGCCGTACGACGTCCACATCGCGCAGGCCTGGCCGATGCATACCGAGGAGCTCCAGGCCGAGACGCGGCGCGCTGTGCTGGACCTGGCCGCCCGGGTGGTCGACACGGTCACCCGCACTGCCAGCTGATTCTCAGCAAACTTTCAAATCGCGGTTGAATCCCGTAGCGGTTGAACCGTTCGCCTCAGCTGGTCGTTTGACTCGGTATCCGCCCGTTTGGAGGGGTCGGGTAGACAGCAAAGAAGCAGAGCGTTCAATTACTTCGACCAGCAAGCTCCTGGAGGTCCAGATTCATGAGCGATGACACCATGGCACCACCCACCCCGCAGTCGACCGAGGCGACCCCTGCGCCCGAGGACGTGCGCGACCGGAGGACGGTGTTGCGCTGTGCGGCGATGGCTGCACTCGTAGGTGCCAGCGCCCCGATTCTCGCGGCCTGTGGTGGTGGCAACGACACGGCAGGAGGCGGCACCAGCAGCTCCGCGCCGACGACCGGCACCAGCTCAGCACCGACAACGGGCACCAGTTCGGCACCGACCAGCGGGACCAGCTCCGCGCCGCCGTCCAGTGCGAGCGGGGGCACAGTCCTCGGCCCGGTGTCCGACGTACCGGTCGGTGGCGGCAAGATCTTCACCGACGCGAAGGTGGTCGTGACGCAGCCGGCCGCAGGCCAGTTCAAGGGCTTCTCCGCGGTCTGCACCCACCAGGGCAACCCGGTGGGCTCGATCGAGAGCGGACAGATCGTCTGCCCGTTCCACGGCAGCCACTTCAGCATCAGCGACGGCAGCCCGACCAGTGGTCCGGCGCAGCGCCCGCTCCCGGCGGTCAACGTCGCCGTCGAGGGCAGCAACATCGTGCAGTCCGCCTGACAACAGCGAACGGCCCGGCCACTCCCAGAGAGCGGCCGGGCCTTTCACATTGGTCAGCCCTGTGCCGGGTCGGCCTTGCCGACGAACAGGAGCTTGTTCGGCGAACCGGTGCCCGGGTCGCCCACCTTGTCCGGCGTCGAGGCGCCGACCAGGGCGGTGGCGACGTCAGCCGGCGTCGCGTCCGGGTGGTCGGCCAGGTAGAGCGCGACCCCACCGGCCACGTGCGGCGTGGCCATCGACGTACCGCTCATCTTGGCGGTCGCGTCCGGGTCGGTGATGCCGACCGACGTGATGTCGACACCAGGCGCGAACAGGTCGACGCACGTGCCCCAGTTCGAGAACGTCGCCTTCTGGTCCTGGTCGTCGGTCGCGCCGACCGTGATCGCGGACGGCTCCTTGGCCGGCGAGCCGCCGCACGCGTCCGAACCCTCGTTGCCCGCGGCAACGGCGTACGTGACGCCGGAGTCGACCGACGCCTTCACCGCCGCGTCGAGCGCGTCGTCCGCGCCGCCGCCCAGGCTCATGTTCGCCACCGCGGGCTTCTTCGCGTTCTTGGTCACCCAGTCGATCCCGGCCACCACGGACTCGGTCGAACCGGAGCCGCTGCAGTCGAGCACCCGGACGCCGAACACCTTGGCGCCCTTGGCGAGACCGTACGTCGTACCGGCGATGGTGCCGGCCACGTGGCTGCCGTGACCCATGCAGTCGACGCCGTTCTGGCCGTCGCCGACGGTGTCGGTACCGACCGACGCGCGGCCGCCGAAGTCCTTGTGCTCGGCGTAGATCCCGGTGTCGATCACGTAGACGTTCACGTTGTCGGCGGTGGTGGCTGCCTCGTACTTCTTGTCCAGCGGCAGATCGCGCTGGTCGGCCCGGTCCAGGCCCCACGGCGGGTCGTCCTGGCTGACCGTGATCTTCTGGTTCTGCTGGACGTAGGCGACTCGTTCGTCGCCGGCCAGCTTCTTCGCCTGCTCCTCACTCATGCTCGCCGAGAAGCCCTTGATCGACGCGTCGTATTGGTCGCGGACCTTCACGTCGTAGCTGCTCGCCAGGCTCTGGTTGGTGGCCCGGGTCTGGGCCTGCGAGCGCTGGCCCGCGAGTACGACGATGTAGCTGCCTGGGATCGCGTCTGCGGTGCCGGCGCCGCGGATCGTCACGTCGGCCTGCTGTGCGGCATCACTGCCGGCAGCGGTGGCGACGATCGCGGTGGCGGCGAGCGCGGCGGCTGCCACGGCGCCGAGAACGGCACGTGGCCTGCGTACGGATAGGGACATGGGCGGAACTCCCTCGAGTCAGCGCAAGGCCTTGTTGCCTCACGCAAAGGACCTGCCTGTCTACCCTGAGTCACACGCTAGAGAGCCCGCTCATCCCAACCGGGGGTCAAACCGGCCTTATGGGACAACCCGCAACACGACCGCAATGTTCACTTGGTTTGCCGGGCCCGATGCCGGTCGTACTTGCGGACCGCGAACTCGTAGGCCTCGGTGAGCAGCGGCTTCAACGGGTCGAGTTCGGTGGGGGAGACGATGCAGACCCAGTACTGCGAGGCGTAGAAGGGATGCGGCATCAGCTTGTCGCGTTGGGTGTAGTCGTGGCCCGAGTCGAGCACCCAGTCGGCATCCCGCTCGGTCGGCACGGGTCCGAACAGCGAGGTGTACGTCGCTTTGGTCAGGCCGATGTTGAGTCGCCACGCGCCGGGCTCGTCCAGCCGGGAGACCTTCTCGTAGTGGTCGCCGGTGACGATCGTGGCGAAGGGTTGCTGCCGCTCCGGCGGCAGGTCCGCGGCCGGGTCGTACAGGTAGAACAGGTCGTCCTGGGCCTCGAGTACCCGCAGGCCGTCGTCCGCGCGGATCAGCCGATCCAGTTCGTCGAAGTTCATGCCTTCAAGTGTGTCATTGAAGCTGCAGTAGAGACTTTTGCGGAATTCCGGATTTGTCGGCGAACCGAACTAGGGTGGTTGGGTGGCTGATCCGTCCTCGTACCGTCCCGCTCCAGGGTCGATCCCCGACTCACCCGGTGTCTACCGCTTCAGTGATGCCGCCGGACGGGTGATCTACGTCGGCAAGGCGAAGAACCTGCGGGCCCGGTTGTCGTCGTACTTCCAGGACCTGATCAACCTGCACCCGCGCACCCAGGCGATGGTCACGACGGCCTCGAAGGTCGAGTGGACGGTGGTCGGCAGCGAGGTCGAGTCGCTGCAGCTCGAATACTCCTGGATCAAGGAGTACGACCCGCGTTTCAACGTGAAATACCGCGACGACAAGTCGTACCCGTGGCTCGCCATCACCCTCAACGAGGACTACCCGCGGGTGATGGTCGGCCGGGGCCAGAAGAAGAAGGGCGTCCGGTACTTCGGTCCGTACAGCCACGCCTGGGCGATCCGCGAGACCGTCGACCTGCTGCTGCGGGTGTTCCCGATGCGCTCGTGCAGCAAGGGTGTCTTCAACCGGCACCGCCAGATCGGCCGTCCGTGCCTGCTCGGCTACATCGGCAAGTGCGCCGCGCCCTGCACCGGTCAGGTGAGCCAGGAGGAGCACCGCAAGATCGTCGACGACTTCGCCGCCTTCCTTTCCGGCCAGACCGCGACGTACGTGCGCCGGCTGGAGAAGGAGATGAAGGCCGCGGCGGCCGAGCTGGAGTACGAGCGGGCCGCGAAGATCCGCGACGACCTGGCCGCGCTGGAGAAGGCGCTGGCCAAGAACGCGGTGGTCCTCGGCGACGGCACCGACACCGACGTCATCGCCCTCAGCGAGGACCCGCTTGAGGTCGCGGTGCAGATCTTCTACGTGCGCGGCGGCCGGATCCGCGGTGAGCGCGGCTGGATCGCCGACAAGGCCGACGGTACGGCGACCACCGGCGACCTGGTCTCGCGGTTCATCCAGCAGACGTACGCCGGTGACTCGGGCGACGTGATCCCGCGCGAGATCCTGGTCCCGACCGAGCCGGACGACGCCGAGGCGCTGACCGAGTGGCTGTCCGAGCTGCGCGGCTCGAAGGTGTTCATCCGCGTCCCGCAGCGCGGTGACAAGAAGGCGCTGATGGAGACGGTCGGGCGGAACGCGCTGCAGACGCTGACCATGCACAAGACCAAGCGGGCCAGCGATCTGACCACCCGCAACCTGGCGCTGGAGGAGATCCAGGCCGCGCTGGATCTGCCGGAGGCGCCGCTGCGGCTGGAGTGCTACGACGTCTCGAACCTGCAGGGCACCGAGGTGGTCGCCTCGATGGTCGTCTTCGAGGACGGCCTGCCCCGCAAGAGCGAGTACCGGCGGTTCGTCATCAAGGGCGTCGACGGGCAGAACGACGTCGCCTCGATCGCCGAGGTGCTGACCCGGAGGTTCAAGCGGCTGCTGGACGAGCGGGCGACGTTGCAGGAGGACGACGACCCGGTTGCCGGCCTGATCGATCCGGAGACCGGTCGCGCACGGAAGTTCTCCTACGCGCCCGGGCTGGTCGTGGTCGACGGCGGTCCGCCGCAGGTCGCGGCCGCGCGGCAGGCGATGGACGAGCTGGGCCTCGGCGACATCCCGGTCGTCGGCCTCGCCAAGCGGCTCGAGGAGGTCTGGGTCCCGGACGAGGAGGACCCGGTCATCTTCTCCCGCACGTCCGAAGGGCTGTATCTCCTGCAGCGACTGCGCGACGAGGCGCACCGGTTCGCCATCACCCATCACCGCAGCCGGCGGTCGAAGTCGATGGTGGAGAGCGTCCTCGACGAGGTCTCCGGCCTGGGCGAGGTGCGGCGCAAGACGCTGCTGCGGCATTTCGGGTCGTTGAAGAAGCTGCGCCAGGCGACCGTGGACGAGGTCGCCGACCTGCCCGGGTTCGGTCGTCGTACGGCGGAGTCCGTCGTACTCGCGGTGAACGCTGCGGCAACGAACGCCGACACCGGCCGGGCGCCGTCGGTGAACACCGCCACAGGCGAGATACTGGACGACGACGTCCCGGCGCCGGCCGGGGCGCCCGACGGGGACCCAGGGAGAACTGAGAGCTGATGGACGACTCGGGCGGCAATCTCATCATCGTGTCCGGCATGTCCGGCGCGGGACGGAGCTCGGTCGCGGACGTACTGGAGGACCTCGGCTGGTTCGTGGTCGACAACCTGCCACCGATGTTCCTGACCACCCTCGTCGAGCAGGTCGTCGGCACCGGCGCGGCGCCGCGGCTCGCGATCGTCGTCGACGTACGGACCGGGCTGTTCTTCGACGAGCTGAGCTCGGCGATCCACGACCTGCGGCTGAAGGGGTACCGGCCGCTGACGCTGTTCCTCGAGGCCTCCGACGACGTGATCGTGCGCCGGCAGGAGAGCGTCCGCCGGCCGCACCCGCTGCAGGGCGAGGGCCGGCTGCTGACCGGTATCCAGCGCGAGCGTGAACTGCTCGGCGACATCCGGGCCGGCGCGGACCTGGTCATCGACACCTCGAACATGAACATCCACCAACTCGCCGCGAAGATCGTGAACGCCTTCGGCGACGAGGAGAACGCCGAGCTGCGGGCGACCGTGGTGTCGTTCGGATTCAAGTACGGCATCCCGGTGGACGCCGACGTGGTGGCGGACATGCGGTTCATCCCGAACCCGTACTGGCAGCCGGATCTGCGCCCGATGACCGGGCAGGACAAGCCTGTGTCAGACTTCGTCCTCGGCCATCCGCTGGCCCAGCAGTTCCTGCAGAACTACGTGGACGTGCTGGACACCCTGCGGACCGGCTACCTGAACGAGGGCAAGCGCTTCGTCACCGTTGCGATCGGATGCACCGGGGGTAAGCACCGCAGTGTCGCGATGGCCGAGGAGATCGCCCGCAGGCTGCGCGAGAGAGGGTCACCGACGTTGGTCGTGCACCGGGATCTGGGGCGGGAGTGAGCCAGGGCGTCTGGGACGACTCTGCCCGCGGAGAGCGCGGGCCGGGGCGCTCTGACGTGCCGGCTGGGGGGCGACCCGCAGACCCCCGCTCGGCCCCCCGGGTCGTCGCTCTGGGTGGCGGGCATGGCTTGGCTGCCTCTCTGTCCGCGCTCCGTCATGTCACCGACCAACTGACCGCCGTCGTCACCGTCGCCGACAACGGTGGCTCGTCCGGACGGTTGCGTCGCGAGCTCGGTGTGCTGCCGCCTGGTGATCTGCGGATGGCGCTGGCCGCGCTGTGCCGCGACGACGAGTGGGGCCGGACGTGGGCCGACGTACTGCAGCACAGGTTCCGCAGCAACGGTGAGCTGCACGATCACGCGGTCGGCAACCTGCTGATCGTCGCGTTGTGGGAGTTGCTCGGCGAAGCAGTCGACGGACTCGACTGGGTGGCCCGGCTACTCGGCGCACAAGGCCGCGTCCTACCGATGTCCGCCGTACCGCTGGACATCACCGCGCGCGTGCTCGGGCTGGATCCTGAGCATCCGGAGGCCATCGCCGAGATCCGCGGCCAGGCCGAGGTGGCGACGACCGAGGGTCACGTCGTCGATGTCACACTCGACCCGGCCGACCCGCCGGCCTGTCCCGAGGCTCTGGTGGCCATCGCGGAGGCCGACTGGGTCGTGGTCGGCCCGGGCTCGTGGTTCACGTCCGTGATCCCGAACTTGCTGGTTCCCGAACTGTCCCGCGGCCTCCAGGAAACGAGCGCTCGCCGGTTGCTCACCCTCAATCTCGGTGAACAGAAGGGCGAGACCGACGGATTCTCGCCGGAGACGCACCTCGAAGTACTGGCCGCTCATGCGCCGGATCTGCGCATCGACGTCGTCCTCGCCGACGAGCAACATGTCCCCGACCCGGAGTCGCTACGCCGTACTGCGCAAGCGCTCGGCGCCGACCTGGTGATCGCCGACATCGCCGCCGAGGACCGCCAGCTCCACCACGACCCAGGCAAACTGGCCAAGATCTACCGCGAACTCTTCGAGTGACTCACCGCGGGTAGACCGGTTTGCGGTGCGAGCTTTCCCCCTCCCACGGGTTGTAGATGTTCATGTCGAACCGCGCGAGCTCCCGGCCGTTCTTGTCGTAGTAGATCGCCCAGATCGGCTTGTCCCGCACCTTGAGGGGGGTGAGATCGGCGTACCAGAGCATGAAGCCGTTCTTCACCGCCGCCTCGCTGGTGACGCCGTCGAGCTGGATCTCGACCGAGGCGACGTTCTTGGGCACGGGTCCTTCCGTGCCGTTGTTGTCGGTCCAGTTCACGAAGGCCTGCTGGAACTTGAGGTCCTCGCGCAGGTAGTAGTCGGTGGGGGCGCCGGCGCTGGAGTTCTGCTGGCAGATTGCCCACTTCTTCTTGTCGGGGGACACCAGGATCGCCCGGATCCAGTTGCCGGCCGCCTGGCTGATGGCGACCTTCCAGCCGGCGATCGATCCTGTGCCGCCACCGGCCTTGTGGTGGCCGAGCTGCCATTGGTCGTCGAGAGGTCTGCAGCGACTGACGATCTGCGCGTCGGTGAGCTGGCTGGCTGCCGGCTGGAGCGTCGGCCCGGCACCCGGGACGCCGGCCGGCTGGACGCCGTCGGGGCGGTGTCCGGTCCAGGCGGTGATGCCTGCGACCACCGCGGCGGTGGTGACAAGCGTGGTGGCGGCGGTCGCGGCCCGAGTGATCCGCGTCGTCCGGCGGCCACGGCGGACGAGGTCGTCGACGGACGTCTGCAGTGGGTGATCGGTGTCGTCGGCGGCCTGGATCATCAGGTGTTCGAGGTCGGTGCTCACGGTGCGCTCCTCACGGTTTGGTCGAGTAGTTCGCGAAGGCGGGCCAGGCCGCGAGAGGTCTGGCTCTTCACTCCGCCGATGCCGACGCCGAGGACTTCGGCGGTCTGTTCGAGGCTCAGGTCCGCGTAGTGCCGCAGGACGACGCAGGCTCGTTGACTTGGTGGCAGTGCGGCGAGTGCCAGCACCACGAGCAGACGGTCGTCAACGGCACCGGCGGCATCCGGCATCGGTGCGGCGCTCTCGTCGGTGATGTCGTCGAGGCGTTCGCGGCGCCAGGGACGGCGGGCCTGCGTCAGTACGGCGTTCACCACACAGCGGTGGGCGTACGCCAGCAGACCGTCCCCGCGCTCGATCCGGTTCCAGCGCCGGTACACACTCACGAGTGCGTCCTGGGCGGCGTCCTCGGCGCGATGCCAGTCGCCGCACATCAGGTACGCCGTCCGGCGCAGCCTGGGCATGGTCACCGCGGCGAACTCGGTGAACTCGTCCTCGTCGCGTCGTCTCATCCAGCCTCCTCACAGTGTCGATGAGGGAATGCGGCGAGTTGTTCGGAAGGTTGCACCGCCCGTAACAGATCGGCCGGGTGGCCGTTGGAGTTGCAGCCCCGAGGGTCTTTGACAGCGGTGGGAGGATGGCGTTCATGGCGATGACAGCACAGGTGAAGTCCGAGTTGACCAGTATTCAGGTCACGAAACCCTGTTGCCGCAAGGCCGAGGTGTCCTCCGTCCTACGCTTCGCGGGCGGTCTGCACCTGGTGTCCGGGCGGATCGTCATCGAAGCCGAACTGGACAGTGGCGCCGCCGCTCGCCGGCTGCGCAAGGACATCGCCGAGATCTTCGGCCACCCGTCGGACGTCGTCGTGATCTCCCCATCCGGAATCCGGAAGCAGACGAAGTACGTCGTCCGCGTGGTTCGCGACGGCGACGCGCTGGCCCGCCAGACCGGGCTGGTCGACAACCGCGGCCGTCCCGTCCGCGGCCTTCCGCCGGCAGTCGTGTCAGGCGCCTCGTGCGATGCGGTGGCCGCGTGGCGTGGCGCCTTCCTCGCGCACGGCTCGCTGACCGAGCCCGGCCGGTCGTCCTCGCTCGAGGTGACCTGCCCCGGTCCCGAGGCTGCGCTGGCGTTGGTCGGCGCTGCCCGGCGACTCGGCATCGGTTCGAAGGCCCGCGAAGTACGCAACGTCGACCGCGTGGTGATCCGCGACGGCGACGCGATCGGTGCACTGCTGACCCGCCTCGGTGCGCACGAGTCCGTGCTGGCGTGGGAGGAGCGGCGGATGCGCCGTGAGGTCCGCGCGACAGCGAACCGGCTGGCCAACTTCGACGACGCGAACCTGCGCCGCTCCGCGCGTGCCGCGGTCGCGGCCGGTGCACGTGTCGAGCGTGCGCTGGAGATCCTGGGCGACGACGTACCCGACCATCTGCAGGTGGCGGGCAAGCTGCGGCTCGAGCACAAGCAGGCGAGTCTGGAGGAGCTCGGCCAGCTGCACGAGCCGGCCCTGACCAAGGACGCGGTCGCCGGCCGCATCCGCCGCCTGCTGGCGATGGCGGACAAGCGCGCCGCCGACCTCGGCATCCCGAACACCGAGGCGAACCTGACGCCGGAGATGCTCGACCCGGCCTGATCCAGTACCAGCCAGTCAACTGGTATTCACATGGCGGCCCCGGAAGGTTTCCGGGGCCGTTGTGCGTGTCGCTGGTCCGCCCGCCGGGCCGTCGCGAGCGGCGGTGGTCTGCTGTGGGCGCTACCAGTTGGCCGAGTGGGCTCTTGGGCTAGTGTTCGGGGTGAAGCGGCAGTGCTCGAAAGCTAGTTCTGAGGAGACGCAGTCCCGTGACCGTACGCGTAGGTATCAACGGCTTCGGCCGGATCGGCCGTAACTTCTTCCGCGCCGCGCAGGCGTCCGGTGCCGACATCGAGGTCGTCGCCGTCAACGACCTGACCGACAACCAGACCCTCGCTCACCTGCTGAAGTACGACTCGATCCTGGGCCGCTTCCCTGGTGAGGTCTCCGCGACCGACGACGACATCACCGTCTCCGGTCACAGCTTCAAGGCGTTCGCCGAGCGCGACCCCTCGAACCTGAAGTGGGCCGACGTCGGCGCCGACGTCGTGATCGAGTCGACCGGCTTCTTCACCGATGCCACCAAGGCCAAGACGCACGCCGACAACGGCGCCAAGAAGGTCATCATCTCCGCCCCGGCGAAGAACGAGGACCTGACCGTGGTGATGGGCGTGAACCACGACCTGTACGACGCCGAGAAGCACACCGTGATCTCGAACGCGTCCTGCACCACCAACTGCATCGCCCCGCTGGCCAAGGTCCTGCACGACGCGTTCACGATCGAGAAGGGTCTGATGACCACGATCCACGCGTACACGCAGGACCAGAACCTGCAGGACGGCCCGCACAAGGACCTGCGCCGCGCCCGCGCCGCCGCGCTGAACATCGTGCCGACCTCCACCGGCGCCGCGAAGGCGATCGGCCTGGTGCTGCCGGAGCTCAAGGGCAAGCTGGACGGCTACGCGCTGCGCGTCCCGGTCCCGACCGGCTCGGCCACCGACCTCACCGTCACCGTCGGCCGCGAGGTCACCGCCGACGAGGTCAAGGAGGCCTACAAGGCCGCCGCCACCGAGGGCAGCCTGAAGGGCTACCTGACCTACACCGAGGACGAGATCGTCTCCACCGACATCGTCACCGACCCGGCGTCCTGCATCTTCGACGCGGGCCTGACCAAGGTGATCGGCAACCAGGTCAAGGTCGTCGGCTGGTACGACAACGAGTGGGGCTACTCGAACCGCCTCGTCGACCTGGTCAACCACGTCGGCGCCTCGCTCTGACGCGTCCCGTTCACGTTGCGTCCGGAGAACTGTGGCTTCGTGCCACAGGTCTCCGGACGTTAGCCGTTTCTTCGAAGGAAGCTGACAGTGAAGACGATTGAAGAACTGGGCGACGTGGCCGGCCTGCGGGTGCTGGTCCGCTCCGACCTGAACGTGCCGATCGACGGCGACACGATCGGCGACGACGGCCGGATCCGCGCGTCGCTGCCGACGCTGGTCCAGCTGGCCAAGGCCGGAGCCAAGGTGATCGTCACCGCGCACCTCGGCCGCCCGAAGGGCACGCCGGACCCGAAGTTCACCCTGGCCCCGGTGGCCAAGCGGCTCGGCGAGCTGCTGCAGCCCGAGGGCATCACCGTGCACTTCGCGGCCGACGTCACCGGTGACAGCGCGCAGGAGGCCGTCCAGGAGCTGGACGAGGGCGAGGTGCTGCTGCTCGAGAACGTGCGGTACGACCCGCGCGAGGAGAGCAAGGACGAGACGCAGCGGGGTGCGCTGGCCGAAGAGCTGGCCGCGCTGGCCGATGTGTTCGTCAGCGACGGCTTCGGTGTGGTGCACCGCAAGCAGGCCAGTGTGTACGACGTCGCACGCCAGCTGCCGCACGCCGCGGGCGGCCTGGTGCTGGCGGAGGTCGACGTACTGAAGAAGCTGACCGAGAGCCCGCAGCGCCCGTACGTCGTCGTGCTCGGCGGCGCGAAGGTGTCGGACAAGCTCGCGGTGATCGACAACCTGCTGGCCAAGGCCGACAAGCTGCTGATCGGTGGCGGCATGGTCTTCACCTTCCTGAAGGCGCAGGGGCACGAGGTCGGCAAGAGCCTGCTCGAGGACGACCAGCTGGACACGGTCAAGGGCTACCTGGAGACCGCGAAGGCCAAGGGCGTCGAGATCGTGCTGCCGACCGACATCGTGGTCGCGCCCGAGTTCAAGGCCGATTCGCCGGCGACTGTCGTGGCCGCGGACGCGATCCCGGCCGACCAGCTCGGCCTCGACATCGGCCCCGAGTCCGGCAAGGCGTTCGCCGCCGAGATCGCCGGGGCGAGGACGGTGTTCTGGAACGGTCCGATGGGCGTCTTCGAGATGGAGGCGTTCGCGGGCGGAACGAAGGCCGTCGCGCAGGCGTTGACCGAGGTGGACGGGCTGAGCGTGGTGGGTGGCGGTGACTCCGCCGCGGCCGTGCGCCAGCTAGGCTTCGCGGACGACGCGTTCGGGCACATCTCCACCGGTGGTGGGGCGTCGCTCGAATATCTGGAGGGCAAGGAGCTCCCGGGTCTCGCAGTACTGGAAGAGGACTGAGCACGATGGCAGATGCTGCCCGTACGCCACTCATGGCGGGCAACTGGAAGATGAACCTCAACCATGTTGAGGCCGTGCACCTGCTACAGAAGCTGTCGTGGACGCTGCAGGACAAGAAGCACGACTTCGAGCGGGTCGAGGTCGCGGTGCTGCCGCCGTTCACCGATATCCGCAGTGTGCAGACGCTGGTCGACGGTGACCGGATGAAGATCAAGTACGGCGCCCAGGACGTGTCGCTGCATGACGCGGGCGCCTACACCGGTGAGATCTCGGCGGCGATGCTGTCCAAGCTCGGCTGCACGTATGTGCTGGCCGGGCACTCCGAGCGCAGGCAGTACCACCACGAGACCGATGCGGTGGTGAACGCCAAGGCAGCCAAGGTGCTCGAGGCCGGACTGATCCCGATCGTCTGTGTCGGCGAGGGCCTCGAGGTCCGGCAGGCCGACGGTCACGTCGAGCACTGCGTCAACCAGATCGACGGCGCGCTCGCCGGGCTGAAGGCGGACGACGTTCGCAAGCTCGTCATCGCCTACGAGCCGGTCTGGGCGATCGGCACCGGCGAGGTGGCCACCCCGGAGGACGCGCAGGAGGTCATCGCGGGGATCCGGGGCCGGCTGGAGGAGACGTTCTCACCCTCGGTGGCCGACTCGGTACGGATTCTTTACGGTGGATCGGTGAAGATGGCCAGCGCAGGTGGCATCATGGCCCAACCGGACGTGGACGGTTGCCTGGTGGGCGGTGCCAGCCTGCAGGTCGACGAGTTCGCCGGAATCTGCCGTTACCTGGACCTTCAGTTAGGCTACTCCTCGTGATTCTCGCTTTCTCGATCGTCGTGATCATCTGCAGCCTGATCCTCACGCTGCTCGTGCTGCTGCACAAAGGCCGCGGTGGCGGTCTGTCCGACCTGTTCGGTGGCGGTGTGTCGTCCAGCCTGGGCGGCTCATCGGTCGCGGAGCGGAACCTGGACCGGATCACGATCGGCATCGGTCTGGTCTGGTTCGCTGCCATCGTGGCGCTCGGCCTGCTCTACAAGCTCGGCTGAGGGGGAGTAGGTTCCCGTGGCTGGTGGTGGTAGTGCGATTCGTGGCAGCCGGGTCGGTGCGGGCCCGATGGGTGAGGCGGAGCGCGGCGACTCCGCGCCCCGGCAGCGCATCGTGTTCTTCTGTGCGAACGGGCACGAGACCGCGACGGTGTTCGCCGTCGAGGCAGCGATCCCGGAGGCGTGGGATTGTCCGCGGTGCGGTCTGCCGACCAGCACCGACGTGAACAACCCGCCCCCGCCGCCGAAGATCGAGCCCTACAAGACGCACCTGGCCTACGTGAAGGAACGGCGCAGCGAGCAGGAGGCCGCCGAGATCCTCGAAGAGGCCCTCGAGAAACTCCGCGCCCGCCGCGCCCGCGGCGAGGTCATCTTCTGATCTGCAACGCCCAGCCCGGACCGATCGCCGATCGGCCCGGGCTGTCGCGTTTCGTGCTGACCCACTGACAGGCAGTGCGACGTACGCGTTAGGGTCGGCGGCATGAAGTCTTCGATCTCGCCGGTGCGTTGGACTCCGCCGCCGGCTGCCGCGGCTCGTCACCCGAAGAACGTCGCTGTGGAGACGGTGGCGATGCCGGGGAAGGGGCCGGAGGACACGCTGATCGATGACGACGGGAGTGTGCTGACCGGTCTGCTCGACGGGCGGATTCTGCGGGTCAGCGGGGACGGGAAGACGATCACCACGGTGGCGGACACCGGTGGGCGGCCACTTGGTCTCGAGTGGTTGCCGGACGGCAAGGTGCTGATCTGCGATGCGAACCGCGGTCTGCTGACGCTGGACAAGGACGGCCGGATCGCGACGCTGCTGGCCGAGATCGACGGCCGCCCGATGCGATTCTGCAACAACGCGGACGTGATGCCGGACGGCACGATCTACTTCACCGACTCGTCCACGCGCTTCGGCGTCGACGAGTGGATGGCCGACCTGCTCGAGCATTCCTCGACGGGCAGTGTGTACCGGCTGACCCCGGACGGTCAGGTCACCCAGTTGGCCACTGGCCGTTCGTTCCCCAACGGCGTGGCGCTCAGCGGTGATCGCCGGACGCTCTTCTGGGCCGAGACCGCGACGTACGGGCTGTTCAAGCTCGACCTCACGGATCCCGAAGCCGATCCGGTGCAGGTGGCCGGGATCCCAGGGCTCCCGGACAACATCGCGCGTGGCTCGGACGGCCTGATCTGGGTGGCGATCGGCTCGCCTCGCAACGCGCTCCTCGACCTGCTGCTGCCCAAGCAGCCCGTCTTCCGCAAGCTCGTCTGGCAGTTGCCCGAAGCCCTCAAACCGAAGGCCGCCGACATCATCGAGATCCAGGCGTACGACGACAACGGCACGCTGGTGCACGACCTCCGCGCCAAACACCCGGACTTCCACATGCCCACCGGGGTGCGCGAGCGGGACGGGAAGGTCTGGCTGGGCAGCATCGGCACGAGCTCCCTGGCCAGCTTCCCGACCCCGGCGCGCTAGCAGAAGTCGCAGCCATTGGATGCCGTTGGCAAACTCGGGCAACAGCCGGCGTACTAGGGTGCGGGCATGCGATTCGGGATCACGATCCTGCCGGAGTACCGGTGGAAGGATGCGGCGCCGCGGTGGCGGCGGGCGGAGGAGCTCGGCTTCGACCATGTCTGGGCCTACGACCACCTGACCTGGGGCGGCCTGCAGGACTCGCCGTGGTACGGCACGACGCCGACGCTGACCGCGGCGGCGCTGGTGACGTCGACGATTCGGCTGGGCACGTTCGTGACGTCGCCGAACTTCCGCCATCCACTCGCGCTGACCCGCGACATCCTGGCCCTCGACGACGCGTCCGGCGGGCGCTTCCTGTGCGGCATCGGATCGGGCGGCGGCATCGACGCGACGATCCAGGGCGGTCCGGAGTTGACCGCGCGGGAGAAGGTGGACCGGTTGACGGAGTTCGTCGAGTTGCTGGACAAGCTGCTGACGACCGACGGTGTCGACTACCTCGGCGAGTACTTCGAGACCCGCAACGGCCGCACGCTGCCGGGATGCGTCCAGCAGCCGCGAGTGCCGTTCATCATGGCCGCGAACGGACCACGGTCGCTCCGGCTAGCCACGAAGTACGGCACCGGCTGGGTGACGACGGGCCTGAAGTCGCCGGACTTCGACACCTGGTTCGCGTCCGTCGTCGACCTCAGCCACCGGCTGGACGACGTACTCCAGGGCAAGTCGTTCGACCGCTACCTGGCCTTGGACTCGGCTCGCTACTCACTGTCCAGCGTGGCCGCCTTCGAGGACGTCGTGGGCCGTGCGGGGGAGCTGGGCTTCACCGACGTCATCACCCATTGGCCCCGCGCCGAAGGCGTCTACGCGGGCAGCGAGGACGTCCTGGAGCAGGTTGTCGCCGAGGTCGTTCCCCGCCACCGCTAGGGCACCGGGATGGCGAAAGAGCCGCACACCGGGTGGTGTGCGGCCCTTTCATTTCAGTTTCGAGAAGGGTGATCCAGAGATCAGATCGGGCGGATGTTCTCCGCCTGCAGGCCCTTCTGGCCCTGGGTGATCTCGAACTCGACGCGCTGGTTCTCGTCCAGCGAGCGGAAGCCCGAGGTCTGGATGGCCGAGTAGTGCGCGAACACGTCCGCGCCACCGTCATCCGGGGTGATGAAGCCGAAGCCCTTGTCAGCGTTGAACCACTTGACAGTACCGACAGCCATTTGTGTCTATCTCCTTGATGGCTTGTAACAAACCGCGACCCACACCTCATGAGCCACGTGTCGCCGAAAGGCCCCAGAAGACAGAACCGGCCATGCAGCACAGCGAAAGTCAGTGGGAGTCCAAAAGTGCAACGCGACAACTGTAGCCGATCTGGGGCCGCGTGGAAGGGGTGACCACGAACACGTGTCGCTAATAGTCGCCACCCGCGACGCTGTGTGTGCGCTCCGATCCAGCCTCTCCGAGGCCCCGGCGTACGCCGAATCCCGCGCCGACCTGCTGATTCGCGGCCGGCGCCGGGTTCTGACCGATGGCAACGAAGGACATTTCGCCGGTACGCCGGGTGATGGTCGCGCGAACCTGACTGGGTTTCCCGGCGTGTCGCGCGGCTCTGGACATTCGTTGCGCGGCACGCAATGGTGTGCCCGAGGAGGCACTCTTGATCGTCAAAGTGACCCGCAGTGGCGGTTTCGCCGGCCTGATGGCACACGGTGAACTCGACACGAGCGCCGAACCGGACGCCGGCGAACTGGAGGCCGCGGTGCGTGCGCTCGACCAGGGCAAGCTCGGCACCGGCCGTCCGCAACCGGACCGGTACGTCTACCGGCTCGAGGTGCGTGACACCACAGAAGCGGATGCCACGCACCTCACCGTCGCCGAACAGGACGTGGACCAGACCACCGCGTGGCTGCTGGACCGCGTCCTGGGGCACTAAGGGCGTGTCTGACGACGCCCTAGCTCCAGTCGACCTCAGGAGCGCGGTAGTAGTTCACGTTCAGCACGTCCCAGCGCGCCGCCTGGCCGGCCAGCCGTGCCCTGTACGACTCCCAGTCCAGCGCGGACGCCGGCGACCACCCGAGCTCGGCGATGCCCGGCAGTCGCGGGAACGCCATGTACTCGACCTTCGACATGTCGTCGAAGGTCTCCGACCACAGCGGCGCCTCCACGCCGATCACGGCGCTCTCCGGCAGGTCCGGGATCAGCGTCGCGGGGTCCCAGCGATAGGCCTTCTCCACACTCACCAGACCGGCCCAGTCGAGGCCGTACGGCGTGTCCTGGTCGTACTTCATGTCCAGGTACGCCCGGTTGGCCGGTGACATCACCACCTCGGCGCCGTTGGCCGCCGCGTTGCGGGTCAGCTCCCGCGACCGGTCGTCGTCGGTACCCCAGTACTGCACGATGCTCCCGGCCGGCAGCGGTGCATCGGCGATCTCGTGCCAGCCCATAACCCGCTTGCCGTGCTTGACGACCAGTTCGGCCGCCTTCGGCACGAACGTGAGGTAGTCCGAGTGCGGAGTCGAGTGCGCCTCGTCCCCACCGAGGTGGATGACGTCGCCCCGCGTCTGCTCGGCCACCTCGCGGAAGACATCGTCCAGGAAGTCGTAGGTGACGTCCTTGTGCACGGCGAGCGAGCTGAATCCGACCTCGGTGCCGGTGAAGTACTCCGTCGCCTCGCCGTCGGCGTTCAGCTCGGGGTACGACGTCAGCGCCGCGTTGGTGTGTCCCGGGGTGTCGATCTCCGGGACGACGGTGACGAACCGCTCCGCGGCGTACAGGACGATCTCGGCGAAGTCGGCCTTGGTGTAGTGGCCACCTGGTCCGCCACCGACCTCGGAGCTCGCTCCGTGCTTGGTCAGCTCCGGCCAGGAGTCCACCTGGATCCGCCAGCCCTGGTCGTCGGACAGATGCAGGTGGAGCCGGTTGAGCTTGTAGAGCGAGGCGAGGTCGATGCAGCGCTTGACCTCGGCGACCGAGCGGAAGTGCCGGGACACGTCGAGCATGACGCCGCGGTAGGGGTAGCGCGGTGCGTCGGCGATCGTCGTACCGGCGATCTCCCAGGGGCCGGACTGCTCAGTGCCGGCATCCGCCGTGGCCGGGAGCAGCTGGCGGAGCGTGGTCACGGCGCGGAAGAGGCCCTCGGCCGTGGCCGCGGTGAGCGTCACCGCCGAGCTGTCCACGCGGAGCTCGTAACCCTCCGCGCCGAGCGAGCTCGGTCCGTCGGTCGAGAGCGTGATGGTGCCGGTGCCCGGCTCCACGGGCAGGGCGAAGCCGGTGGACAGGCGGAGCTGAGCGACGAGCTGGTCAGCCACCGAGGTGGCCGCCTCGTCGGTGCTGAGTACGCCGACAGTCGCCGAGGACTGCAGCGTGAAGGTCTGGTCGGGCAGGGGGTTCTGGGTGACAGGCTGCGGAATCAGGGTGGGCTCCGGTGATCGCGTGGGTTGTTTGGAAGAGTCTTATCCATATTGGTGCGCCATGGCGATCGCCTGCGCGACATAACTCCCGCCGAACATCACCACGTGGGTCAGCAAGGGGTGCAGCCGGTGCAGTCCGATCCGGTCACGCCAGCCCTCCGCGAGCGGATGCACCTCGTCGTACGCGCGCAGGACTCGCTCGAGCTGCGGCATGCCGAAGAGGCCGAGCATGGCCAGGTCCGTCTCGCGGTGACCGCCGTGCGCGGCCGGGTCGATCAGGTGTACGCCGTCCGCACTCCAGAGGACGTTGCCCGACCAGAGGTCACCGTGGATCCGGCTCGGCGGCTCCGACGGGTCGTCGTATCTGCCGGCCGCCAGCCGCCTGCACACCAGCTCGAACACCCCCAACTGATGCCCGTCGATGGTGCCGCGGTCGTACGCCGACCGCAGGTACGGCCGGAGCCGGAGGTTGGCGAAGAACTCACCCCACGACTTCAGCGGCTCCAGCGCGTGCGGCAACCCGATCGTGCCGATGTAGCCGTCGCCGTCCCACCCATCCGGCGGTACGCCGAAGTGCCGCGCGCCGGCGTCGTGGGTGACCGCAAGCCGCCGGCCGAACTCGTCCGCGGCCGCTCCGGTCGGCGGAACGAGGTCAAGCCGGACCGTGCTCAGGTGGTCGCTGGAGACATCGACCGGCTCGGCCACCGGCACGCCGCCCGGTACGGCGAGCCAGTGCAGGCCGGCGGCCTCGACCTCGAAGAACCCGTGGGGCGCGTCATGCCGCCTCTTCACAAACCTGTCGCTCAGGACGGTCATGTTCGCACTCTGCCACCCGGACCGGGCGCCGAGCCAGCACCGGCTCGGCCAACAGCGTCAGAACCGCTGCGGCGGCCAGCAGGGCGCCGACCAGGGCCACGCTGCGCACTCCGACACCGTCGACCAGGCGACCACCGATGAACGCACCCGCAGCGATGCCCACGTTGAACGCAGAGCTCGTGCCGGCCGAGGCGAGGTCGGTGCTGCCAGGCGCGACCTGCAGTGTGCGGTTCTGCACTGCGACGGCCATCCCCATGAAGGCGAGGCCGGTGACAGCGATCAGGGCGACTGTGGCCACCGGGTGACTGCCGAAGACGTAGAGGCCCGCGAGCGCACCGCTGAGGAGGGCGTAGGAGACGACCACCGATCCCCAGGGAAACCGGTCGAGGATCCGGCCCACGATCAGCGTCCCGGCCAGGCCACCCACTCCACTCGCGAGCAGCATCGGGCCAAGGGCATCCCGGGGCAGGCCGGTGATGTCCAGCAGGAAGGGCGTGACGTAGGTGTTGAACGTCAGGAATCCGGTCACCCCGATCGCCGAGGTCGCGAGGATCACGGCGTACCGCCGGAAGTCGGGCGAACTGCCGCGGCCGGTCGCTCCGTTGCGACCCTCGACGGCCGGAAGCAGCAAGAGGATGCCGGCGCACGCGACGGCGCCGAGAACGGCCATCACGGCGAGTGGGACGCGCCAGCCGGCCTGCTCGCCGAGCCAGGTGCCGAGTGGGATGCCGAGGACCGGCGCGAGCGCCGTGCCGATCGCCAGTCTGGCCACCACCCGGCCGCGGACCTGCGGTGGGAACAGGCTGGTCGCGATCGGCGGCGCGATCGCCCAGAACAGTGCCTGGGAGAGCGCGGTCAGCAGCCGGCTGGCGAAGAGGATCTCGTACGTCGGCGCGGCGGCGGAGAGCGCGGTCGACACGGCCAGGACGCCGAGCGTGCTGCCCAGCACGAGGCGGCGGGGCAGCCGCAGCGTCAGACGGGCGAGCGGGATCGAGGCCAGCACCACGACGGCGGCGTACCCGGTGACCAGGAGGCCGACCTCGGACCGGGATCGATCGAGGTCGCCGGCGATCACGGTCAGGAGGCCGATCGGGAGAACTTCGATCGTCACGTACGAGAAGGTGCTGACGGCGAGCATGAGCAGGGCCGCGTTGGCCCGGCGGGATGTGATGGGCATGACCTCACCTGCGATTCCACTGAATGACTGTACGGTGGTAGCATCTCACCCATGACCGACAGTTTCCGCGACGAGCTCAGGATTGTCGGTGGGCATCCGGCCCTTGACCTCGTGAACACGGTAACGCCCCGGATTCCGGGCCGTCCCGACCTGCACGACTATCTGAGACGGCCGACGGACCTGCTCGACTGGAGCCGCCGGATCGAGCTCGTCGACCTGGGTGAGGGTGAGGCGATCGCGGCGGTCTGGGAGGGTGCCCCGGACCTGGCCGAGAAGGCTCTCCGGGCGACGGCCGAGATCCGCGAGGCGACGTACGCCGTTCTGGCTCCGCGCGCGGGCGGGGCTTCTGCGCTGCCGGCGGAAACCTCGCAGGAGTCCGTCTACGAACGGTTGATGCTGCGCTGGGCCGCGGCGGCCGCGCGCTCGATGCTGGTCGCGCGGACCGACGGTCCCGGGGTCGTCGACCTGCGTGTCGGCACCGCGCCGGCGTTGATGATCCCGGACCGGTTGGTGGGTGCCGCGGTCGAGCTGTTGCGGACGGTCGAGCTGCGGCAGTTGCGCGCCTGCCCGATCGACGACGGTGGGTGCGGCTGGCTGTTCCTCGATCGGAGCCGGAACGGATCGCGCCGCTGGTGCTCGATGGAGGACTGCGGCACCCGCGCGAAGATCCGCAAGCTGTCCGAGCGGCGGCGCGCTACCACTGTCTAGCAGTTATGCCGGTAGTTCTGGCGGCTGTTCACTGTCCGCGACCGGCTGACCCGTCAAGAAGGCGTGTCGAAAGATGCGAAGTGTCCGTCGGACCTGTCATCGTAGGCGGCCGGGCCTTCCGACCACGACGGGCCTGGCCGGTCCTGCCCCAGACAGGGGCGGGCAGTTGGTGAACAGAAGCTGGAGGACAGATGACGCAGGTGGCAGAGCAGCCGGGCAGTACTGCCGGGCGGCTCGGCTCGGTGGTGCTGGATTGCCCGGACCCACTCGAGCTCGCCCAGTTCTACTCAGCGCTGCTGGGGCTGGACATCGACGAGAACGGTGACGACGACTGGCGGAGCCTGACCGGCCCCGGTTCGTCGCTGGGCAACTCGGCGCTGGCCTTCCGCCGCTCGGAGGAGTACGTGCCGGCCACCTGGCCCGGCACCGACGCGCAGGATCTCCATCTCGACCTGATCGTCGAGGACATTTCCAGCGGCCACGCGACCGTGGTCGCCCTCGGGGCCGAACCGCTCGACCCCCTGGACCCGCCACCGGCCGGCAACGGTCGCGGCTGGCGGATCTACGCCGACCCCGCGGGGCACCCGTTCCGGATCTGCCTCGAGTAGGGCGACCGTCCAGCGCCCGCCCCAGCTATCGGCCGGGGCGGGCGCTCGCTGTGTCAGACCCACGCACTGCTTCCGGTGAACGGGAAATGCGTGCCTTCGACGTACTTCGGCCGTGGCTGGTAGCTGTTGACCCCCGGCTCACCGCGCAGGTGGAAGGCGCTCGGGTATGGGACCTCGGGATCCGTGATCCGCGTCGACGTGGGGATGTAGCGGATCGTCAGTCCGCACCGCCGGTTCGGCGACGTGTTCGCGTTGCTGCCGTGCACGATGTTCGGGTGGTGCACCTCGACGTCACCCGGCGCGAGCACCATGTCGACGGCCGCGGACTCGTCGACCTCGACCGCGATCTCCTTACCCAGAACGCTCTCCACCTCGGTGTTGTCGCGCATCCCGGCCACCCCTGAGCGATGACTGCCCGGGATCACCCGCACGCAGCCGTTCTCCGGTGTGGAGTGGTCGACTGCCAGCCACAGCGTCACGACCTTCATCGGGTCGAGTGGCCAGAACGCCGCGTCCTGGTGCCACAGCACCGGCTGCCCGGAGTACGGCGGTTTGGAGATGTAGTGCGACGCGAACAGCGCGAGATCGGGTCCGACGAACTGCGACGCGATGTCGAGCAGCCGTTCGTCACTCACCAACCGCACCCAGAACGGGTCGTCGCGCAGGTACACGTGCCCGAGTTGTTCCGGCCGTACGTCGGGGTGCCGGGCCTGCAGCCACTCGACATGATCATTCACTTCCTTGATCAGGGCCGGATCGATGACATCTCGGAAGGTCACATAGCCGTCGTCTTCGAACATGTCTCCATGCTGCGGTGTGGAGACATCGGCTACTAGCAGCAAGCTGACGAGAACTTGTAGCGTGTTGATGTGGATCAGGCGCTGCGCTTCGAGTCGCACGCGTTCGGCCGTCCGTATCACGCGGCCCGCGTCCGGATCGCCGCCCGAGCGCGCGACACCGAACTGCACACCCATGCGGACTTCCATGAGTTGATGGGCGTGGTGTCCGGCAGCGGGGAGCACCTGTTGACCACAGGTACGCAGAGTCTCGTGGCCGGCGACGTCGTACTCGTGCGGCCGCAGGATCGGCACGCGGTCCGCGGTGCGGCACCTGACGGGCTGGAGTTCGTGAACGTCGCCTTCCCGAGTTCGGCCTGGCGAGGATTCCTCGACCTGACCAGGACGAACCCGACCGGCAGCTGGGCCACCGCGCGTGGGCCGGTGGCCTTCCACACGCCCGCCGCGATCGCCGTGTTCGAACACGCCCTGGACCGCTTCCAGGACGAGCCCGGCGCCTACGATCTGACGCGCTTCTGGATCGACCTGCTGCCACTGGTCTCGCCGGAGGAACTCGCCTCACCCGCCGGCACGCCGACCGCACCGGACTGGTTGTCGAAGGCCTGCCGGTCGATGCGGGCCGAGGAGAATCTGCGCGGAGGAGTGCCGAGGCTCCTCGAGCTGTCCGGTGTCAGCCCGGCCCACCTGTCCCGCTCGATGCGGGCGGCCTACGGACGTACGCCGACCGCCTTCGTCGCCGATCTCCGCCTGGAACACGCCGCATCGTTGCTCGCAGCAACCAATCACCCGGTCGCCGCGATCGCGGCCCGCTGCGGTTTCACCAGTCAGTCGTACTTCACCCGCTGCTTCACCGCCGCGCACCAGCTCTCGCCCCGGGACTTCCGCCGTCGCTCGCAGCGAGCGTTCGTGCCGTAGTGGGTGAACCCCAGAGGGTGGTCATCCGTTGGTCAAGGTGAGGACGGGAGGGCGCACTGTGCGGTTCAAGGTGCTCGGACCGCTGGAGATTCGCGACGGCCACGGCGAGCCGGTGCAACTCGGCTCGGCGAAGCTGCGTGCCGTCCTCGCAGTGCTCCTGGTGAGCGCCAACCGGCCCCTGCCCGCCGGCCGGCTGGTCGAGATGGTGTGGCCCGACCGTCGGCCGCCAACGGCGATCGGAGCGCTTCGTACCTACGTCTCGACGCTGCGCCGCGACCTGCAACTGAACGACGCGCCACCCCGGCTGGTGACCGACGCCGCCGGCTATCGAATGGATGTGACGGCCGCTGACCTCGACCTGCTCGCGTTCGAAGAGTTCACCACCCGCGGCGAGCAGGCACTGCGGGACGGCGACCCACTGGCGGCTACGGAGCTGCTGAGCCGGGGGCTGGCTCTGTGGCGCGGCCGCCCGCTCGAGGATGTAGCGGTCGACGCGGACCCCAACGGCCGGCTGGTCGTTGCGGAGGAACGGCGCCTGGCCGCCAGCGAGACCCTGGTCGAGGCCCGTCTCGCACTCGGGCAGCACACCGAACTGACCGCCGAGCTGCGCGCTCTGGTCGAGGAGAACCCACTCCGCGAACGGCTCTGGCAACAGTGGATGCTCGCCCTGTACCGCGCCGGCCGCCAGGCCGATGCACTCGCTGCCTTCCGCCGTCTCCGGGACCGCCTTGCCGGCGAACTCGGGACAGAGCCGGCCCGCGCAGTCCGCGACCTGCACGCGCAGATCCTGGCCGCGGACCCCAAGCTCGATCTGCCCGGCGAGGTGTCGCAAGGAACGCGGACAGTGGTCCCACGTCAACTACCGGCAGACGCCGCGTCCTTCACTGGCCGCAGCACCGAGCTGGCCGAACTCGCGGACCTGTTACGAGGAGACCCGGACGACCGCATCCCGCCGATCGGCGCGGTCGACGGAGTAGCGGGCATTGGCAAGTCCGCGCTCGCCGTTCACGCCGCGCATCTCGTCGCGAGTGGCTTCCCGGACGGACAGTTGTACGCCGACCTGTCCGCGGACAGCACGGCGATCGGCGCACTCGGCCGGTTCCTGCGGGCGCTCGACGTACCCGATGGTGGGCGGTACGACCTGACCGAGGCAGCAGGCCGGTTCCGGGCCGAGACCGCGACCCGGCGCGTGCTCGTCGTACTGGACAACGCGACGGATGCCGCGCAGGTACGGCCGTTGCTGCCGGCCGGGCCTGGTTGTGCGGTGCTGGTCACCAGTCGCCGGGTGCTTGCGACGCTGGACGGCGTACGACACCTGCACCTTCGTCCGTTGGCTCCCAGCGACTCCACGACGCTGCTCGGCCGGTTGGCCGGGGCTGACCGGATCGCCGCGGATCCGGCCGCCGCGCGGAAGCTGGTCGGGTTGTGCGGGGGACTGCCGTTGGCGGTGCGGATTGCCGGCGCCCGGCTGGCGGCACGGCCCACCTGGCCGGTCCGCACCCTGACCGATCGGCTTGCGAATGCCCGCAGCCGCCTCGACGAGTTGCGCGCTGATGATCTCGACGTCCGGGCCTCCCTGCAGGTCGGTCACCGGTTGCTCGCGGCCGGCTCGGTGGAGGAGCGTGCAGCTGCATCGGCCTTTGGGTTGCTCGGTCTGCCCGACGCCGCGGACCTGAGTCCGCCGTTCGCCGAACGTCTCCTCGGAGCAGTGGACGCGACGCCGGTGCTGGAGTTGCTGGTCGATGCGCAGTTGCTGGAGAGTCCTGCGCCGGGTCGGTACCGGCTGCACGAGCTGCTACGGCTACTGGCCCGTGAGGTCGGCGCGGAGCGATCCGTTGACGAGAGGACCGCCGCACTGACCCGCGCGATGCGCTGGCAGGTCGCCACCGCCTGGAGTGGGTATGCGATGCTGCGCCCGGGCGACCCACGGTTGGAGACCGCCGGTGCGTGGGCCGCTGGCGGTACGACGTTCACCGGGGTCAGGGCAGCACTCGAATGGTTCGAGACCGAGCGGGCCAACCTGCTGGCCAGTGCCGAGCAGGCTGCCGCGACGGACGGCGTACCGGACGAGATCCCTGGCGAGTTGGCGCGGGCGCTGTTCGCGTTCTTCCACATTCGCGGTCATCGGGCCGACTGGATCCGGCTCAACCAGACCGCGTTGGCGGTCGCACGCCGTACGAAGGATGCGCACGCCGAAGGGTTCGCGCATCGCGACCTGGGTGCGGCGTACGAACTGAAGGGCGATTTCGATCAGGCTGCGGGGCATCTGCGGGCTGGCCTGCAACTGTTCACCGAGGCGGGTGACGACACTGGGCAGGCCTCGTGTCTGAACGGCCTCGGCACTGTCTACGACAGCCTGCAACGCTACGACCAGGCTGCGGATTGCCTCTCGCAGGCGCTGTCCATCGCCCGCCGCCTCGGCGACCCGCACAGCCAGGGCGTCTACCTGAACAACCTCGGTCCGGTCTTGGGGCAACTCGGCCGGTACGACGAAGCCCTGCGGTATCTCGCCGAGTCAGGAGCGATCTTCGCCGCGCTGGGCAACCGTCGTGGCCAGGCGGCAGCAGTCACGAATCTCGGTGAGGTCCACGAGGCCGCCGGCTCACCTGGCGAGGCGCTCCCGAGGTTCACCGCGGGACTCGCGATCTTCCGCGAGTTGGCCGACGAGGCGGGCCAGGCGCATTGCCTGACCCGCCTCGGCCTCGCCCATCGCGACCTTGGCCGCGTCGACCATGCGCTCGAGTGTCTGCGGTCCGCGCTGGCGATCTGTGAGCGCACCGACGACCAGCGTGGTGCGGCGCGGTGCCTACGGCTGATCCGCGAGACCCTTCGCCAGGCCGGGCCGCATGGCAAGGGTCAACGACTGAGTGCGAACGAGTAGACGTTCCCGCCGCCGGTGTCGCCGTACGTTCCTGCGTAGACCTTGCCCTGGGCCACGACCGGTCCGGAGTCGACCGCGCCGGACACCCGAGCCGACCACAGCCGCTGCCCGTTGGTTGCGCGCAGTGCGTAGACGCTGCGGTCGTCCGACCCGACGTACACGACGCCGTTGGCCACCACCGGCGATGACATCACCACGCCGCCAGTACGGAAGCTCCACTTGATGGCGCCGGTCGCCGCGTCGAGTGCGAGTACCCGGCGGTCGTTGTTCGTGCCGATGTAGACCGTGCCGTTGACGACTGCCGGCGATGACTGGAACGACGCGAGGATGTTCGTGCCGTACCGCACCTTCCACCGCTGTACGCCGGTCTCGGCGTTCACGGCGTACACATTGCCGTCCCGCGAGCCGAAGTACACGGTGCCGTCGACCACGGCCGGTGTCGAGGAGTTGTGCCCGCCGGTCGGGAACGACCACACAACGGCGCCGGTCGCCGCATCCAGGGCATAGACCTGCTGGTTGAGCGACGCCGCGAACACCTTGCCACCGGCAACAGTCGGGCTCGAGTAGAAGCCGGAACCGCGACCGCCGTTGGGCTTGGCGTCCCAGATCCGCGCACCGGTGGCGGCGTCCAGGGCCAGCACCTGGTCCTCGGTCGTGGCGGCGTACACCACTCCGCCGGCGACCACGGGAGATCCGTTGATGTTGCTGACCGAGGCTCCAGTGCGCCACCGGGTCGCTCCGGTCACCGCGTCGAAGGCCCAGATCTCGGCGGCCGGCCGGTTGATCCCCAGGTAGACCACGCCGTCGCCGATGGCCGGCGACGTGAACGTCCAGTCGCCGGTCAGCGCGCTGTCCGGCTTCGCCCACAGCTGCTGGCCCGTGGCCGCGTCGAGCGCGTGCAGCCGGCCGTCCAGCCCGCCGACGTACACCCGGCCGTCGGCGGTCGCCGGTGACGACCAGACGCTCCCTCCGATCTTGGTCACCCACTGTTGCCGCAATCCGCCGACGGTCGACACCGACAGCGCTGTCTCGGCAGTGTTGACGCCCTGGTGAGCAGGCCCGTTGCGGAACTGGGTCCAGTCACCGGTCGCGACGGCGCTCGCCGGGGCTGTAGCCACCAGCGGCGTCATGACAAGCGCAGCGAGCGCGCAGAGGGCCCGCACCCTCAAGAATCGTCCAGTCATGACCCGACGATCCCGCGCCGGCATCAACGATCGATCAAGCCGTCGCGAGCGCCTTGCGGATCCGCTTCTCCGAGACCGGGTACGGCGTACCGAGGGTCTGCGCGAACAGACTGATCCGCAGCTCCTCGAGCATCCACCGCACCTCGAGAAGCTCCGGGCTCGGGTACTTGCCGGTCGGTACGGCGTTCAACCGGGCGCGATAGTCGGCATCGAGCGTTTGGATGATCGCCATGCCCGAGCGGTCGCGCATCGCGTTGGCGCCGATCTTGTCGAGCCGTTGCTCCATCCCGCGCAGGTAGCGGACGAGATCGGGCAGCCGGGTGGCTCCGGTCTCGGTGATGAAGCCCGGGTGGACCAGACCTTCCAGCTGGCCGCGAACGTCGGACAACGCCGCGAGCAGCGCCGGGCTCGATGCCCGCGAGATCAGCTTGTCCACCGTCCGCGCGTGGGCCAGCACCTGCTCGACCTGCCGAAGGATCGTCAGCACCGTGTCGGCAAGCTCCGACCGTACGGCGTCCCGCAGTACGGAGAACGCCGTCAGGTTCCACGCCGGGCCGTGCGCCGCGGTCATCAACTGGTCGACGGCCGCGGTGATCGCGTCGTCGAGCAGCTCGCCGACGCTGCGGTGCGGGCCTGCCATCAGCGTCATCTTCTGCTGGTTGGTCAGGTTGCGCTGGACCACGTCGATCACGGACGGCATCGTCAGCAGCAGGAGCCGGCGGGTGCCGTTCCACATCGCGGCGGCCTGGTCCCGCTCGGTCTCCTGCAGTCTGATCGCGACGGTCTTGCCCTCGTCGACCAGCGCCGGGTAGCCGGCGACCGTGAGCCCGTTGCGGTGTTCGGAGAAGCTGCGCGGCAGGTCGCCGAAAGTCCAGTCGGTCAGGCCGGACCGCTCCAGCCCGCTGACGGCCTTCGACGCGACCTGCGAGATGGCGGCTTTGGTCTTCGGCTTGAGGCGTTCTTTGAGCTTGGCCAGGTCCTTGCCCTCGGCCACCGTCTTGCGCTTGTCGTCGATCACGCGGAAGGTCATCCGCAGGTGCTCGGGCACCCGGCTCCAGTCCCAGTCGCCCGGCTCGATCAGTACGTCGCGGAGGTTGCGCAGTTCTCGCGCCATCGCGTCGGTGAGCGGTCCGGAGGCCGGGTCGAGGTGGGGGAGGATCTGGCGGGCGTGGTCCGGGGCAGGCACGATGTTCCGCCGGATTGCCTTGGGTAAAGACTTGATCAGGGTGGTGACGAGCTCCTCGCGGAAGCCGGGCACGCTCCACTCGAAGCCGTCCGCGGTGACCTGGTTCAGCACCAGCAGCGGGATGTGTACGGTCACGCCGTCCGCGTCGGTGCCCGGCTCGAAGGCGTAGGTGAGGTCGAAGGTCATCCCGTTCTGCATCCAGTGCAGCGGGAACTCCTCCTCCTTGACCTCGGCACCCTCGCGGACGACCAGGGACCGCTCGAAGTCGAGCAGGTCGGCGTCACGCTGCCGGGCGTTCTTCCACCAGGTGTCGAAGTGCCGACCGGTGACGACCTCCGCGCCGACGCGTTCGTCGTAGAAGGCGAACAGCGTCTCGTCGTCGACCAGCAGGTCGCGCCGCCGGGTCCGCTCCTCGAGCTCCTCGACTTCCTCGACCAGCTTGCGGTTCTCGTGGAAGAACTTGTGGTGCGTGTCCCAGTCGCCCTCGACCAGCGCGTGCCGGATGAACAGTTCGCGGGAGACCTCGGGGTCGACCTTGCCGTAGTTGACCTTGCGCCGCGCCACGATCGGTACGCCGTACAGGGTGACCTTCTCGTAGGCCATGACCGCGCCGGCCTTGCGCTCCCAGTGCGGCTCGGAGTACGTGCGTTTGATCAGGTGCGGAGCGATGTCCTCGGCCCACTCGGGCTCGATCTTGGCGTTCACCCGCGCCCACAGCCGCGAGGTCTCGACCAGCTCGGCGGCCATCACGAACTGCGGCGGCTTCTTGAACAGTCCGGAGCCGGGGAAGATCGCGAACTTGGTGCCGCGGGCACCGAGGTACTGGTGCTGGTTGGCCGGGTCCTTCATGCCGAGATGGGACAGCAGACCGGACATCAGCGAGACGTGGACGGCCTGTGGGTCGGCCGCCTCGCCGCTGTTCAGCGTGACGCCGATCTGGGACGCGACCTGGCGGAGCTGGGCGAAGATGTCCTGCCACTCCCGGACGCGCAGATAGTTGAGGTACTCGCTGCGGCACATCCGGCGGAACTGGTTGCCGGACAGCTCCTTCTGCTGTTTCTTCAGGTAGTTCCAGAGGTTCAGGAACCCGAGGAAGTCGCTGGTGGGATCGCGGAAACGGGCGTGCGCCTGCTGCGCCTGCGCCTCGGCGTCCGTCGGCCGCTCGCGCGGATCCTGGATCGACAGCGCGGCGGCGATCACCATCACCTCACGGACACAGCCGTGCTTGTCCGCCTCGACGATCATCCGGGCCAGCCGCGGGTCCAGCGGGATCTGGGCCAGCTGGCGGCCGATCGGGGTGAGCCTGCGGTGCCGCTCGGTCGCCTTCGCGGACTCGATCGCGCCGAGCTCGGTGAGTAGTTGCAGGCCGTCGCTGATGCTGCGCTTGTCCGGCTCGTCGATGAACGGGAACGCGGCGATGTCGCCGAGCCCGATCGAGGTCATCTGGAGAATGACGGACGCGAGATTGGTCCGCAGGATCTCGGGGTCGGTGAACTCGGGCCGGCTCTCGAAGTGCTCCTCGGAGTACAGCCGGATACAGATGCCGTCGCTGGTCCGTCCGGAGCGGCCCTTGCGCTGGTTGGCGCTGGCCTGCGAGACGGGCTCGATCGGCAGGTGCTGGACCTTGGTGCGATGGCTGTACCGCGAGATGCGCGCCGTACCGGGGTCGACGACGTACTTGATGCCGGGGACGGTCAGCGAGGTCTCGGCGACGTTGGTCGCGAGCACGATGCGGCGGTTCGAGTGCGGCTGGAAGACGCGGTGCTGCTCGGCGTTGGAGAGTCTGGCGTAGAGCGGCAGGACCTCGACGGCCCCGGGCCGGCCGCTCTGACCGGCGTACTTGTCGTTGAGCGCGTCGGCGGTGTCGCGGATCTCCCGCTCACCGCTGAGGAACACCAGTACGTCGCCCGGGGCCTCGTGCTCGAGTTCGTCGACGGCGTCCAGGATCGCCTGGGTCTGGTCGCGGTCCAGCGTGCTCGGGTCGTCCGGATCGTTGATCGGGCGGTAGCGCACCTCGACCGGGTAGGTCCGGCCGGAGACCTCGACGATGGGCGCGGGGTTGCCCTGGCTGTCGGAGAAGTGTTCGGCGAACCGCTCCGGGTCGATGGTCGCGGAGGTGATGATGACCTTGAGGTCCGGGCGGCGGGGGAGCAGGCGCTTGAGGTAGCCGAGGATGAAGTCGATGTTCAGGCTGCGTTCGTGCGCCTCGTCGATGATGAGCGTGTCGTACCGGCTCAGGTCGCGATCGCGCTGCAGTTCGTTCAGCAGGATGCCGTCGGTCATGAGCTTCACCAGCGAGCGCTCACTGACCTTGTCGGTGAACCGTACGGCGAACCCGATGGTCTCGCCGAGCTCCGTGCCGAGCTCCTGCGCGATCCGCTCCGCCACGGTGCGTGCGGCGAGACGCCGGGGCTGGGTGTGACCGATCATGCCCTGGATGCCGCGGCCGAGCTCGAGGCAGATCTTCGGCAGCTGGGTCGTCTTCCCGGAGCCGGTCTCGCCGGCGACGACCACGACCTGGTGGTCCCGGATCGCGGCCGCGATGTCGTCCTTCAGCTGACTGACCGGCAGCTCCGGCGGATACGTGATCTCGGGCACCGCCAGCCGGCGCAACTCCACCCGCTGCTCAGCCTGCTCCACCGCCCCGAGCACACCCTGCAACGCCTGCTCGCGCTTGTGAGCTTCCTTCGTACTCCGAACCCGCTCCAGCCGGCGCCCGAGCTGCTCCCGGTCATACACCGAAAGCCCCTCGAGCCGCGCCACCACGTCACCCAGGTTCAGCTCAGCGGCCGGAGTCTGATCCGATGGCGGTTTCGGGCCACGCCCCCGGCGACGGGGACGCCGGTTGGTGGGAGCAGGGGAGGGACTGGGGGACTCGGTCCGGGCTTCTGGCATAACCCCACCAGTTTAGGCGCCCCACCCCAGCGCCTCACCTGGGTTTAGTGGACCGCCAGGCCATCACAACCGTCGCCTCCGCACAGGCCTACGCGGGCGAACGTTCCGTCCGCGTGGATTGTGATGGCGTGGAGGTCCGGCTGCTCAGTCTTCGTCCCGAGACGACGCCTTCACGGCGAGCACGGGGACGGGGGACTCGAGGAGGACCCTTTGGGCGGTGCTGCCGAGGATGAGTTTGCCGACCGGGCTGCGGCGGCGGAGGCCCAGAACGATCAGGCCGACGTCTTCGGCGCCGGCTGCCTTGAGGAGTTCGCCGGCCACGTCGCCCGAGGAGACGGCCTGCTGGATCGTCACCTCGACGCCACGCTCCCCAAGCCGAGCCGCGGCGGCGGCCAGCTCGTCGGCGTTGGCATAGCGAGCGTCGATGTACGCGTCGCCACGGCTGGTGTTCAGCAGCAGCACCGACGCCCCCCGCAGCTCGGCCTCCACAGCCGCCGCCGTGAGCGCGGCCTCACCCTCGGGAGTTGGCACATAACCGACCAGGATCTTCACAGGTTCACTCTCCCATCTCCGGACCTGTGCCACTCATCAACGACGCGGAAGCCGACCGGCTCACGCTCATCCAGCGCCTCGTCCAGGCGATCCGCGTGGTTGTGGAGTGGCGCACGTCCGCCCCACCCCGGTTGCTTGACTCTGACACCGGTGTGAGGCGATAGCGTCGACCGCATGGTCGAACTGCAAGTGGTGCTGCCGGACGAGTCGGCGACTATGCCACCCGAACGGCTGGTCGAACTGGCCGTCGCCGCGGAGGAACTCGGCTACGGTACGGCGTGGTTGCCCGATCACATCCTGCCGCCGGGCGAGTTCGGCTCCGAGTACGGCGGGGTGTACGAGCCGCTGGTGACGATCGGCTACCTCGCGGCACGGACGACGCGGATCCGGTTCGGGACCTCGGTGATGATCCTCCCGCTGCGCAACCCATACGTCGTCGCGAAGCAGGCAGCGACCCTGCATCGGCTGTCCGGCGAGCGAGTGGTGCTCGGCGTCGGCGTGGGGTGGACCGAGCCCGAGTTCGCCGCCGTCGGTGCTCCGTTTCGCGAGCGGGGGCGACGGACGGACGATTCGCTGGAGATCATCCGGGGGTTGTTCGACGGTGAGGACCGCGGCGGTGTCTTCGAGCCTAAGCCGCGCGCCCCGCTCCCGATCATGATCGGTGGCGACAGTGCGCCAGCCCTCCGTCGCGTCGCACGCTTCGGCGACGAGTGGCAGGGCTTGGGCCTCGATTCATCGTCCTTCCGCGCGGCCGTCGCGAAGATCCGCGCTCAGACAGACCGTCACGTCAAGGTCGGCAGGCGCCTGCACTGGTCCGGCGCAGCGTCGGAACTCGACGCCGTCGTCCGGCAGGGCACCGAACTCACCGAGGTCGGCGCCGATTCCCTGGCAGTCTCCTTCGGCGACCACAACCGGACCCTGGACCGCATGACCCGCTTCCGCGACGCTTTCGGACTAGCCGTCGAGTAGCCGATTGCGAAGGACCTTGCCGGTGGCGTTGCGGGGAAACTCCTCCACGATGCGGATCTCGCGGGGCGTCTTGTAGCGGGCCAGGTTCGCCCGGACGTGCGCCATCAGGTCGTCCTCCGACACCGGTTCGCGCAGTACGACGTACGCGATCAGACGTTGGCCGAACTCCTCGTCCGGTACGCCGACCACCGCGGCCTCGGCGACCGCGGGGTGACTGGCCAGGCACTCCTCGACCTCGACTGGGTACACGTTCTCGCCGCCTGACACGATCATGTCGTCCTCGCGGCCGTCCACGAACAGCCGACCGAGCCGGTCCAGGTGACCGAGGTCGCCGGTGCTCATCCGCCCATCGACGACCGTCTTGCTGGAGCCATCGGAGTAGCCGCCGAACACGAGCCCGCCGCCGGCGAAGATCCGACCGGTCTCGCCGGTGCGCACCGGCCGATCGTTGTCGTCGAGGATGCGGATCGAGCTGCCGAGACACGGCCGCCCGACCGTCCCGGGCGCGGCGATCAGGTCGGCGGACGTCGCGATGGTCGCGATGCCGACCTCGCTCGATCCGTAGGCGTCACACAACACCGGCCCGAACTGCGTGATGAACCGCTCGGCCAGTGGCGCGCCGAGCGCGGACGCACCGGAGATCGCCGCCCGCAGCGACCGCAGATCATGCGTCGCGATCTCCGTCGGGCCGAGCTCCAGCATCCGCCGCAGCATCACCGGTACGGCGACCATCGAGCCGGCTCTGGCCCGTTCGACCGAGGTGAGCACCGCGCCGGCGTCGAACCGGCGGGCCAGCACCAGCGGCGATCCGAGGAAGAGGGCGAGCATCGAGGTCAGCAGACCGAGTCCGTGGAACAGCGGCGGGCAGATCACCATCGGCTCGCCCGACCGCAACCCGATGCGATTGAGCGCACTCGCGGTCAGTCCGGCGAGGCCGAGCGCGGTCGGCACCCGGGGCGCGGCCTTCGGCGTCCCGGTCGTACCGGAGGTGAGGATGGTGATGTGCCCGGGCGAGTCCGGCTTCGGCGCCTCAGGTGCATCGGATGCGGCGAGCTCGTCGAGATCCGAGAGCACGGACGGGATGTCCGCCGGTGGGCTGAACTCCGCGTCGTGGATGAGTAGATCGGGTCGATGCCGCTCCAGCACCGCGGCCAGCTGCGGGGGAGCGAACTCGGTGTTCACGAACAACACGTCCGCGCCCACCCGGGATGCGGACAGCGTCGCCTCGAGGAAGCCACGGTGGTTCCGGCACAGCACCGCCACCTTGCTGCCGGCAACGATCTGGTGCTGCGCGTGCATCGCCGCCGCGATCCGTTCGCACCGGTGGTCCAGCTCGGCGTACGTCGTACTGCCGTCCTCGTCGATCACGGCGGCGCGATCGGGGTAGCGGATCGCGGCGATCACGCCCAGTGCGGCCATCGACTGGCCCCAGTGGCGCAGAGCGCGCTCGATCCCGATGAGGTGTGAAGGTCGAGCGGACCGCCAGACTCCGGACCTGAGCAACGCGACGGACACACCGCCGACCTCGGCTGCGCCCTGGACCAGCCACTCCGGAGGCCGGATCGGCGCGATCGGCCGCGGCGCCCTCACGGCTGCCCCCTGCGTTTGGATCTCCCGTCGGTACGTCGGAAGTACTGCTCGAAGAGCCGGTCGGTGGGCACGCGCAACAGGTTGCCCAAGGCATCCGCCGGCCGGACCATCGGTGGCGTGATGTTGTGCGGGCGTTCGGCGACCGCAGTACACACCTGATCGGCGGCCTGCTCGGGCGACAGTCCGGGCATCTTGTTCAGCAAGGGGGTCGGCTCGCTCATCCGCGTGTGCACGAGACCCATGTAGACGGTCGACGTGGTGACTCCGTCGCCGCGGATCTCCTGCGCCACGGACCGCAACCAGACGTCGAACGCGCTCTTCGAGGCCAGGTACGCCGACCAGCGGGCCATCGGCGGTGTCCGGACTCCGGCGGTCGAGACGTTCACGATGTGGCCGGAGCGGCGTTCGCGCATCGACGGGAGCAGCTCGAGGACGAGCTTGGCCGGGCCGAGGTAGTTGACCGCGTTCGTCCGCTCGATGTCGTGGAAGCGCTGGTAGGAGTCGGCGATCGACCGGCGGATCGACTTGCCCGCGTTGCTCACCAGCACGTCCACATGTCCGTGCTCGGCCAGCACTGTCCGCACGAGGTCCTCGACCGCGGCCGGATCAGCCAGGTTGGTGGGGTGGACGAACGCCGTACCGCCTGCTGACCGGATCTCGCCGGCCACCACCTCCAGTTGGTCGGCCGTCCGAGCCACCAGCAGCACGGTCGCTCCGGCCCGGGCGAGTCGCCGCGCGGTCGCTTCACCGATCCCGTACGACGCCCCGGTCACCAGGACGACCTGTCCACCGACGGCAGCGGCCAGCTGGTCGTCGGCGATCCGCGCCCGCCCGTTGGTCAGCGCGACCAGCAACGACCACCCGATCGACCGCTTCCCAGTCACCATGACCGTGACATTACCCGCTGGTAGTCGGCTGTGGCAGGCCCTGCGCGTCGTCGGCGACCCGCTGCAACCACTCGCGGGTCAGAGCAGCGAACAGCTCCGGTTGCTCGAGTTGGAGGTTGTGCCCCGCCACGTCGAGGACGACGAAGCTCGCCCGCGGGTAGTGGGGGAGCAGGACATAGGTGTCCTCGTACCCCGTGATCGAGTCCTGCCGGCCGCAGACGATCAGCGTCGGGCGGGTCCAGACGGGACCGCTCTCCGGATCGACCGACAGCCTGCGCTTCCTCTCGATGCGATCGAGCGCTGTGGTGTCGGCGAGCGCGAGCCCCGGCGCAACGTCCTTCCGGTACGCGGCCAAGGCCGTGGCGGTCCGCACGACGGCCAGCTCGGTGAAGTCCTCACCCTCGGTCAGCGACTCGACGACGCCCGGCTCCGATCGCAGCACGACGTGCTCGGGCACGGTGCGGTCCGCGTTCTCGACGACCGTGCCGATCGGGCAGATCAGGCTGAGACCGAGCACCTGCTCCGGTCTCTCCCGAGCCAGGGCTCGCGCCAGGTAGCCGCCGTACGACTCCCCGATGAGCAGGAAGGGCTCGGCGCCGATCTGCTCGTCGACGAAGCTCTGCACGGCCGCGAGGATCCCGTCCGAGCTGTCGATGTCGCCGGCAGGGCTCTGCCCCATGCCGGGCAGGTCGGGGTAGAGCCGGCGATAGCCGGGCAGGTCGGTGAAGATCGGCTCGAGGCAGCCGGTCATCAGCCGGTGGTCGGGAGTCCAGCCGTGCAGCGCCAGCACGGGAGTGCCGTCGCCGAAGGACACGTGGTGCAGTGTCATCAGAATCGCCTTTCGCCAAGCCCGGTCAGGGCGAAACAAGTTGTAGCAATCGCCGCCGACAGTTCTAGAGTCGACCTCATGGCTCGTCGCTCACCCCTTGGTCCTGTCCCTGAATCCGCGGTCCTCCGTTCCCGCCTGGAGCGTGCCCGAGAAGCCGCGGCCGGCACCGGTCTTCTGATCGCGCCCGGTTCCGACCTGCGCTATCTCCTCGGTCAGCCCGGCGGATCCTTCGAACGCCTCACGACGCTGGTGATCCCCGCCGACGGGGCCCCGGCGCTCGTCGTACCGAAGCTGGAAGCACCTGGGTACGACGGCCTGCCGCTGGAGGAACTCGGGGTCGAGGTCGTCACCTGGGTGGACGGCGACGATGCGTACGGCCTGGCGGCGGATCGGCTGCGCGGTTCGGACCGGGTCGCGGTCAGCGACTTCACGCCCGCGCTCCACGTGCTGGCGCTGAGGGACGCACTGCCCAAGGCGGAGCAGACTCTGGCCGGTCCGATCGTGCGTGAGTTGCGGATGCGGAAGGACGCGGCGGAGGTCGAGGCTCTGCGGAAGGCAGGCGCGGCGATCGACCGCGTGCACGCCCGGGTCGGCGAGTGGCTGCGGCCCGGCCGGACCGAGGCGGAGGTCGGCGCGGACATCGCGGACGCGATCGTCGAGGAGGGTCACGTCATGGCCGACTTCGTCATCGTCGCCAGCGGACCGAACGGTGCGAGCCCGCACCACGCCCTGTCCGATCGGGTCATCGAGGCGGGCGACATCGTGGTGGTCGACATCGGCGGACCCGTTGCCGAGGGCTACAACTCGGACTCGACCCGGACGTACGCCGTGGGCACACCGCGTGACGCCGACGTCGCCGCGACGTACGCCGTACTGCGGGATGCGCAGCAAGCGGCGGTGGACGCGGTGCGGCCGGGGGTGTCCGCGGAATCGATCGACGCGGCGGCGCGAGAGGTGATCGCGGCAGCCGGCTTCGGCGACTTCTTCATCCACCGGACCGGTCACGGGATCGGGCTCGACGTCCACGAGGAGCCGTACATCGTCGGTGGGAACGGACTGCTGCTCGAGCCGGGGATGGCGTTCAGTGTCGAACCAGGCATCTACCAGCCGGGCCGGTGGGGTGCACGGATCGAGGACATCGTGGTCGTCACCGAGGACGGCGTCGAGCCGATGAACCAGCGGCCGCACGACCTTGTCGTGCTCTGACGCCCGTCAGCCGGCGCGGAAGGTCTTGCGGTAGGCGAGCGGCGACACCCCGAGCTCGGACCGGAGGTGGTGCCGCAATGACGCCGCGGTGCCCAGACCGGCAGCGTCGGCGACGCGGTCCACAGAGAGGTCGGTCGTCTCCAGCAGCTCACAGGCATGCCGCACGCGCTGCTGCAACAGCCACGCTCCTGGCGACTGCCCGGTCTCGGCCTTGAACCGGCGGCTGAACGTGCGCACGCTCATCCGGGCGTGCGCGGCCAGCCCCGGCAAGGTCAGCTCCTCGTTGAGCCGCTGCAGCGCCCAAGCCCGGGTGGGCGCCGTACCGTCGGTGCCTTCGTCTGGTACGACGCGCTCGATGAACTGGGACTGGCCACCGTCCCGCCACGGCGGTACGACGCAGCTCCGCGCAGCGCGGTTGGCGACCTCGCTGCCGAAGTCGCGGCGGACCAGGTGCAGGCACATGTCGACGCCCGCGGCCAGACCGGCGGACGTGACGACGTCGCCGTCGTCGACGAACAGCAACTCCTCCTGCAGGTCGATGTGCGGGTAGATGCGGCGGAACAGCTCGGCCCGCTTCCAGTGCGTCGTGGCCGGCCGCCCGTCCAGGTAACCCGCCGCGGCGAGCACGAACGCACCGGTGCAGATCGAGGCGATCCGGGTGCCGGGACGGATCGTGGCGAGGGCCGCGGCGAGGTCGTCGGGCAGGATGCCCTCGTTGCGTGGCTTCGGGTAGTACGTCCCCGGGATGATGACCGTGTCGGCCTCCGCCAGTTCCTCGGGTCCGTAGTCCGGGAGCAGGCTGAATCCGGCGCTGGTCCGGACCGGCGACCTGTCCAGGCCGCAGACGCGGACGTCGTACAGCGACTTGCCGTCCGCGCGGGCCGCGGCGCCGAGCACAGCCGGTGGGATGGTCAGGTCGAAGCCGACCACCGGTTCGAGGGCCAGGACGGCGACCCGGTGCGGGCCGACCGCGGCCAGATGCCGCTTGCCTCGGGCTGTCATGGCCATATCTTGACATATGGTGGCAGTTCGGCCACTGGTTCGGCGTCCCTTCGGACGGCAATCTAGGCGGGTGACGCAGATTCTGCCGACGAAGAAGGCTGCCCGGGTGCATCTGGCCTGGGCAGTCGCCGCTGTTGGGTTCGTGACCCTGATCGGCGCGGCCGGGTTCCGGTCCGTGCCGAGCGTGCTGCTCGACCCGCTGCACGAGGAGTTCGGCTGGTCGCACGCGACGATCTCGTCGGCGGTGTCGATCAACCTCCTGCTGTACGGCCTGATCTCGCCGTTCGCCGCGGCGCTGATGGACCGGCTCGGTCTGCGCCGGGTGGTCAGCGGTGCGCTGGTGCTGATTGCTCTCGGCAGCGGACTGACGGTCTTCATGAACTCGTCCTGGCAGTTGCTGCTCTGCTGGGGCCTACTCGTCGGTGTCGGCACCGGATCGATGTCCATGACGTTCGTCGCGACCATCACCGGTCGCTGGTTCGTCGCCCGCCGCGGACTGGTCACCGGGATCCTCACAGCGGCCGGTGCGACCGGGCAGCTGATCTTCCTGCCGCTGATCGCGAACCTGGCGGCCGACTATGGCTGGCGTGTACCGGCCCTGGTCGCAGCCGGCACCGCACTGGCCGTCGTACCGCTGGTGCTGCTGTTCCTGCGCGACTACCCGAGCGATGTCGGACTGAGGGCGTACGGCGCTCCGGAGGGGAGCACGGCGGGACAACGGGTCGAGTCGACCGGGAGCAGCGCGGTGCGCGCGCTGACCGCGTTGTGGACCGCGATGCGGCGGCCGGCGTTCTGGCTGCTCGCGGGTGGGTTCGCGATCTGTGGAGCGTCGACCAACGGTCTGATCGGCACGCACTTCGTCACGGCTGCGCACGACCATGGCATGCCGGCCACGACTGCGGCGTCGCTGCTGGCGTTGGTGGGTGTGTTCGACGTCGGCGGGACGATCGTGTCCGGATGGCTGACGGACCGGTGGGATCCGCGGTACCTGCTGATCGGCTACTACTCGCTGCGCGGGCTGTCGCTGCTGATCCTGCCGTCGCTGCTCGGCCCGACCGCGCAGCCGAGCGTCTGGGTGTTCATCGTCTTCTACGGCCTCGACTGGGTCGCGACCGTGCCGCCGACGGTGGCGCTGTGCCGGGAGTGGTTCGGAGTGGACGGGCCGATCGTGTTCGGCTGGGTGTTCGCGTCGCACCAGATCGGAGCCGCGCTGGCGGCCACGGGTGCGGGTGCGATCCGCGACGTGCAGGGCAGCTACAACCTCGCCTGGTACCTGGCCGGGGGACTGTGCGCGGCGGCCGCGCTGATGTCCGCGAGCATCGGACGCCGACTCGTGACCGCCTGACTCTCTGAGCTAGCCTCGATCTAGGTTGAGGTCGGAGGGCGGAGCGGTGGACATCGAGCCAGGTGAGTTGACGGTCGGGCAGCTGTCGCAGCGCAGTGGCGTGGCGATCTCGGCGCTGCATTTCTACGAGCGGCAGCACCTGATCGTGAGTCGCCGTACGTCGGGCAACCAGCGCCGGTACAAGCGCGACACGCTGCGCCGGGTCGCCTTGATCCGGATCGCCCAGAGGGTCGGAATCCCGCTCGCGGAGGTGGCGGCGATCCTGGCGTTGCTGCCCGAGAGCCGCACGCCGACGCGGCAGGACTGGGAGCGCATCTCGGAGTGCTGGCAGGCCGAGTTGGACAAGCGCATCCTGCACCTCGAACAACTCCGGGACGACTTCAAGGACTGCGTCGGCTGCGGCTGCCTGTCCCTCGACCGCTGCGCCCTCGCCAACCCGTACGACGCTCTGGCCGCGAACGGACCGGGCCCGCAGCGACTGCTGGCGGCGAATGGCGAGCCGTGTCATCCCGGAAAGTGCGCCTGACCGAGGGTTTTCCACAGGTTGGCGGCCGCGCCCAGCGAACTGGGGGTGCGGGCGTCTAGGGTTTCGGCATGGCTGACTCCAGTGCGACGCTCACTCTGACCGACACGCGCGCGGGGATCGCGGGTGGCGTGATCCAGGCGATCGCGGGGGAGAGCGCGCGGTTGCGGCCCGATCAGGAGACGGCGGTCGCCGCCCTGTGCGAGGCGGGCGCCCGAGTGCTCGTCGTCCAAGCGACCGGGTGGGGGAAGTCGGCTGTGTACTGGGCGGCGACCGCGATTCGCCGGGCCGAGGGGGCTGGGCCGACGCTTGTCGTGTCGCCGTTGCTGTCGTTGATGCGGGACCAGGTCGCGGCCGCGAGCCGTGCCGGGCTGCGCGCGGCGACGCTGAACTCGAACAACATCGACGAGTGGTCGAGTATCGAGCACGACCTGCGTTCCGGGGGCATCGACGTACTGCTGGTGTCGCCTGAGCGGCTCGCGAATCCGGGGTTCGGGCGGCGGGTGCTCGATGGACTGGCCGGCCAGGTCGGGCTGCTGGTGATCGACGAGGCGCACGCGGTGTCGGACTGGGGTCACGACTTCCGGCCGGACTATCGCCGGGTGTCCGACGTACTGCAGCAGCTGAACCCGAAGACCCCGGTTCTCGCGACCACGGCGACGGCGAACTCACGCGTCACCGACGACGTCGCGCATCAGTTGGGGGAGTCCACGCTGGTACTGCGAGGTCCGCTGGCGCGATCGAGCCTGCAACTGGCGGTGGTCGATGCGCTGTCGCCGTTGGATCGGTTCGCGTGGGTCGTCGATCACCTGCCGAAGCTGCCGGGATCCGGGATCGTCTACACGCTCACTGTGGCCGACGCGCAGCGGCTGGCGGCGACGATCCAGGAGGTCCACGGGCGCGATGTGCCAGTGGCGGCGTACACGGGTGGGTTGGAGGCGGGGGAGCGGGAGAGTCTCGAGGACGCGCTGCGCGCGAACCAGTTGAAGGCGCTGATCGCGACCTCCGCGCTCGGCATGGGGTACGACAAGCCGGACCTGGGGTTTGTGGTGCACGTCGGATCGCCGCCGTCGCCGGTGTCGTACTACCAGCAGGTCGGGCGGGCCGGGCGTGGCATCGACCACGCGATTGTGGCGCTGCTGCCATCGGACGCGGATGCCGGTGTGTGGGACTACTTCGCGACCGCGACCATCCCTGTTCCGGAGAACGTGAATCGTCTGCTGCAGGCGCTCGAAGGCTACGGGCCTGATCAGCCGGCCACTGTTCCCATGCTCGAGGCGGAGACCGGACTGCGCCGGACGCGGGTCGAGTTGATGCTGAAGCAGTTGGCGGTCGACGGTGCGGTCGACCGGGTCGAGCGCGGTTGGGTGCGGACCGGCGTGGAGTGGAGCTTCGACGCCGCGCACTACGACGGGATCGTCGCGGTACGGCGGCGCGAGGCGGACATCATGCGCGCCTACACGCGTGGCGACCGTTGCCTGATGCAACTGCTCCAGGAGTCGCTGGACGACCCGTCGGCCGAGCCGTGCCGGCGATGCTCGGTCTGCCTCGGGGCGTTGCCGGATCCGCTGCTGCCTTCGGCGCAGGCGGAGACGGTGGCGACGGTCACCCGGTTGCTGCGTGGCGAGGTGCATGTGCTGGAGCCGCGGAAGATGTGGCCGGGCGGCGCGTTCGGTGCGAAGGGACGAATCCCCGCGGAGCTGATGGCCGAGCCCGGCCGGAGCCTCATCTACGCCGACGCTCCCGAATGGCGCGAGGTCCTCCGTGCCACCCTCAACGCGGATGCCGAGCTCCCAGCCGAGCCTCTCGAAGCCTTGAAGTCCGGCGCTGTCGCCGCGTTGTCGCGCTGGCGCAGCAGCTGGTCAGGTCGCCCCGAGGTCGTCGTACCGCTGCCGGCCGCGGGCCACGGCCGACTGACCTCGGCGATCGCCGACCACGTCGCATCCGTCGGCCACCTGGACCGCGCCGAGCTCACGATCAACCCGACCGGCTTCACCGACGACCTGTCCTCAGCCGAGGAGGCCAAGGTCTGGCGGGACGGCCTCCACGTCGACGACCAGACCGCACAGTCGGTCGCGGGCCGCACCGTACTTCTCCTCGTCGACGCCAGCTCCTCCCAGTGGCCCGTCACTGTCTGCGCCGCCAAGCTCCGCGAATCCGGTGCGGCGGCAGTCCTCCCACTGCTCATCCACAAGCGTCCGTAGGGACTACTTCACGGCCGCGAGTTCAGGGGTGGATTCGACGAAGGACTTGAGGTCGGACAGGAGTGCGACCCAGCCCTCGCTGACCATCTCGCGGATGGCGCTGCCCGGCCCGAAGCCGCTGTGGACGACGGTCAGCTTGACCTGGTCGCCGGCCGGCACGAGCTCGAAGGTCGCCGTGGACAGCGGCTCGGCGCTGGCCCTGCGGTAGAGGTCGTCATCCAGGTCCACCGCCTTGGCGAACTCGGGCGTCATGTGATGCCAGGCGTAGGACAGCCGCGTGTAGGGGTCGTGCTCCAGCACGACCTGGCCCGGCCCAGCCATCGTGACGTCGCCCTGGTGCCAGACCAACTCGGAGCCGGCGGTCCAGTCGGTCTCGAACTGGACACCCCAGTACTGCTCGGTGAACTTCGGGTCGGTCAGTGCCTGCCACAGCCGCTCCGGCGTGGTCTTGATGTACGTGGTGTAGACGAAGTCGTTGTCGCCCATGGTTTCGGCCTCCAGAACCGTCTTGAGATCGGCGAACAGCTCGACCCGCCGGCGGTCGTACCGGTTGATCCAGCGCTCGGCGATGGCGTTGATCGGCTCGGCGTTCAGGTGGTGCAGCTTCTCCCGGCCCCGCCACACGGTGGTGACGAGGTTCGCCGTCTCGAGGACGGTGAGGTGCTTGCTCACCGACTGCCGGGCCATGTCGAGGCCGGCGCAGAGCTCCCGCAGCGTCTGGCCGTTGCGCGCGTTCAGCATGTCGAGCAACTGCCGGCGGCTGGGGTCGGCCAGGGCGCGGAACACCTCGTCGTCCATCGCTCTCCGATCAGGATATGCAGCCGTCCGGCTGCATGACCGACAATAGGCAGCCAATCGGCTGCATGTCAATGCTCGAATCCGATTGACGTGCGCTGGAGGATGAGCGGGTGGAGATCAAGAGCCTCGGCTACCGGACCGATCTGTTGCTACTGGAGCTGAGCGGCAGCGAATTCCAGGACGCCGGTGAGTACGTCGTGATCCGGACGCCGGCGAACCCGACGTACTGGTGGGGGAACTTCCTGCTGTACCGCTCGATCTTCGCCCCCGGTGACGTGAAGTCCCGGCTGGAGACGTACCGCGCCGAGTTCCCGGCCGGGAAGCATGTTGCCTTCGGCATCGACAGCGTCGACGGCGAGATCGGCGCCGAGGACGAGCTCGCCGCGGCCGGGTTCACGGTCGACCGGAACGTGGTGATGACCGCGAGCCGGGTCGTCCCACCCCGCCGGCCCAACGACGAGTCGACGTACCGGTTCATCACCAGCGACGACGACTGGGAGCAGGTGACCCAACTCGGCCTGGCGACCGCGACGATGGAGGTCGACGACGGGTACGTCGAGTTCACCCGGCGCAGGGACGCGGCGCACCGTGCGCTGGTGGCGGCCGGGCACGGGCAGTGGTTCGGTGCGTTCGACGGTGACCGGTTGCAGAGCTCGCTCGGGCTGATGTTCGACGGCAAGGGTCTCGCGCGATTCCAGCACGTGCAGACCCACCCGGACGACCGCAATCGTGGCATCGCGAGCACGCTGGTCCACCACGCGTCGACGTACGGGCTGACCGACGGTGGTGCGCGGACGCTCGTGATGGTGGCGGACCCGGAATACCTCGCGATCAGGCTGTATCGCGCGCTCGGCTTCCAGGACACGGAAACCCAGCTGCAGTTCACCCTGCCGCCTGCCTCGTGAGGCATGACAGGGTAGGGGCATGACTGGTACTGACGGACGGCGCGGGGTCGCTCTGATCACCGGTGGGAGCCGCGGCATCGGTGCAGCGGCGGCGGTCGCTCTGGCGGCCGACGGCTGGGACGTGGGCGTGAACTACCGGACTCGCGCGGACGAAGCGGCACGCGTCGTGAAGGCGTGCTCGGAGCTCGAACGGCGCGCGATCGCGGTCCAGGCCGACGTGCTCGAGGCGGACCAGATCGAGCACCTCTTCGAGACAATCACCGCCGCACTCGGGCCGATCGGTGCCGTGATCAACAATGCCGGCATCGTCTCACCGTTGGGGCGGGTGGCGGAGTACGACGCCGAACGGCTGGACCGGGTCTTCCGGATCAACTCGATCAGCGCCTTCCTGGTCGCGGGCGCCGCGGTACGGCGGATGTCCACGGCGTACGGCGGTACCGGGGGCGTGATCGTCAACGTGTCGTCGCGAGCAGCCGTGCTCGGCTCGGCGGGCGAGTACGTGGACTACGCCGCGAGCAAGGCGGCCGTCGACGCGCTCACGATCGGCCTGGCGAGCGAGGTGGCGGAGGAGGGCGTTCGCGTTCTCGGCGTCCGCCCCGGACTGATCGAGACCGACATCCACGAGCCCGGCCGGCTGGACCGCATCGGCACCACGCCGCCGCTGGCCCGCCCTGGCAAGCCAGAGGAGGTTGCCGAGGCGATCGCCTTCCTCGCTTCCGATCGTTCGTCCTACATGACCGGCACCACCCTCGACGTCTCCGGCGGCCGCTGACCGCCGGAGCTCTTGAAGAGGAGGTGTGGTGTGGGGTTGCGGCCGGTGGATCTGGCGCGGCGGGCTGGGGTGTCGACGCAGTTGGTGCGCAACTACGAGGCGGCCGGGATCCTGCCGCCGGCACCGCGGAGTGCGAGCGGGTACCGCCAGTACGGCGATGAGCATCTGTCCGCGCTGTTGACCTATCGGGCCCTGGGACCTGGGTTCGGGCCTGAGGTGGCGACGTCGATCATGCAGGCCGTACATGCGGGAGACCACGAGCTCGCCTACCGGCTGGTCGACGCCGCGCACGCGGGACTCCACCACCAACGGCTGGCGACCGATGCGGCCAGCGAGGCGCTCGGGGCGATGGCGGCCGAGTTCCTGGACGAGACACCGGCCAACGGTCCGTCGTTGCTGGTCGGTGAGCTGGCGCATCAGCTGGGCGTGCGTACCTCGGCGCTGCGGGTCTGGGAGGCGGCTGGGCTCCTGTCGCCGATGCGGGAGCCCGGGACGAAGTACCGGAAGTACGGACCGGAACAGATCCGTGATGCCCGGATCATCCACATGCTGCGGCAGGGGCGCTACTACTTCGAGCAGATCAGGCCTGTCCTCGACGGTCTCCGTCGTACCGGCAGCACCGAGGCTCTTCGCAGTGCGCTTGCCGAGCGCCGGGCCGCGCACAACCGCCAGACCAATGCGATGCTCCACGGCGCGGCCTTGCTGCACCAGCTCCTGCAGGAGAAATCAGCGTGGGATGGCCAGATGGGTCGGGGCGGCGCGGCCCCTGACGGTCACCTGGTCACTTGAGTGCCAGTTCTGCGCCTCCGTGGGGACTGCCTCCGAGACAGCGGTCATCGAGGCGATCAGCCGGCCGGGCGTCGACTTGGCGAGTTCGCTGAGGCGAGCGGCTTCGTTCACCGGGTCGCCGATGACCGTGTACTCGTGCCGGCGTACGTCGCCGACCGTGCCCGCGACCACGATGCCGGCGGTGACCCCGATGCCGGCTGTGACCTCGGGCAGCTCGTCGTCGAGCCGGGCGGCCAGCGTGCGGGCGGCCCGGAGAGCACTTCCGGCCGCGTCCGGGAGCTCGGCCGGGGCGCCGAAGATCGCGAGTGCGGCGTCGCCGGCGAACTTGTTGACGAACCCGCCTTGCTGGTCGACCTCGTCGACCACGATCGTGAAGAAGCGGTTCAGCAGTTGCACCACCTCGGCCGGTGGGTGCTCGGCGGCGAGTTCTGTCGAGCCGATCAGATCGACGAAGAGGACGGCGACGAAGCGATCCTCCCCGCCGAGCCGATCACTCGCGAGCGCCTCCTGCACCACCTCCGGACCGACGTACCGGCCGAAGACGTCCCGGATCCGCTCGCGCTCGCGCAGTCCTTCCGCCATCTGGTTGAAGCCCGACTGCAGCGAGCCGAGCTCGGTACCGTCGAAGACCGGAATGCGGATGTTCAGCTCTCCCTCGCCGATCAGCGTGAGCGCGTTGCGGACCGAGCGCACCGGCGCGACCACCGACCGGGCCGACAGTACGGTGAGCAACCACCCGTTGCCGATGGCCACGATGCCCAGGGCAAGGATCACGACCGAGAGCCGGGTCGTGGAGACGTCCTTCTCGAACAGGGCGACGATCGCCGCCAGCATCAGGCCGGCCACTGGTACGCCGGAGCCGACCGCCCAGAAGATCACGATGCGGGCCTTGAGGCCCGCCGCGAGCACCCGGCGCGGCGGTGAGGAGTCGGCCAGCGCCCGCGCGGCGACCGGCCGGAGCGCGAACTCGGTCAACAGATAGGAGATCGTGCAGGTGATGATCATGCCGTCGAAGACCGTGGCCGCGACGCGGAGCGCGTTCTCCGGCTGGAGCGCGAGTGTCATCGCGGTGAAGATCACCCCGGCGACCGACCAGAGCAGCACCTCGATCAACGTCAGCCGCAGCGGCAGCTGGAGCGTCGCGAGCTGCTCCTTCCGGGTGGCGGGCCGTTCCTCGTCGACCCACCGGGTGACGTGGCGGGTGAGCCGCGTGCTCCAGATGCAGCCGATCGCCACGGCGAAGAGGAAGTACAGCGGGATCACGATCGCCTCGGCGAGCTGGAGCTCGTCGACCAGCGGCGGCCCGGGCAGCACGAAGACGGCCAGCACGAACACGACCGCGGCACCGATCAGGTTGGTGACGATCGAGAACGTTGTCATCAGCACCTGCAGCCGGAACCGCAGCAGCGTCGTACTCTGGTCGGCCGGTCCGAGCAACCACGATCCGAACGGCCGCCGCTGCAGCACGAGTTCGGGTCGCCCCTCGGACATCATGGTGACAGTCTGCTAGCAACCACCCCGGTTCCCGCAACCGTCCTATTCCTTGGCGAGCCTGGCTACCGTGGACCCATGGCGGTATGGCGGCGTGTCTCGCTGGCTGCTGCAGCGGCCGCCCTGGTCGCGTGCTCGGACAACACCACAACGCAGCCCTCGCCCAGCCCTTCGAGTACGCCGAAGTCTTCGCCGAGCCGTCCGCAACAAACTCCGACGGTCAGAGAAACTCAACCGCTCGTTCTCGTTATTCATCCGACCCGGGCGGCACAGGACATCGACCTCGCGACCGCGAAGGCGATCGCGCGGGGAACGACCAAGTCCTGGCAGGGATTCCGCGTCATGTCGTTGCGGGACGCGCAACGATCTACCAGCGCACTCGCCGTCGTGCCTGCTGCCATGGTCGGGCCGAGTGTGCGGCCGCTGACGGTCGGCGGGATCGACCCGCTGAAGCAACCCGCGCGGTATCCGCTCCGGACAGTCGGCGCGCAGCCCACCGGGCCAGTCGTCGACGTGACGTTCGGCGGTGACGTCATGCTCGGCCGACGGGTGGCGACCGCGGCGGCGAGGACCGGTGATGTGTCCAGACCGCTGCGCGTCATCGGACCGAGGCTGGCCGCAGCCGACGTCACCGTCGTGAACCTGGAGAGCACACTGTCCCGGGCAGGAACGGCACAGCAAGGCGGCGACTCTTTCGCTGCCCCACCAGGTGTGGTGAAGGGTCTGCGGGACGCCGGAGTCGATGTGCTGTCGTTGGCCAACAACCACACCGGCGACTTCCAGGATCGCGCCCTGCTGGAGACGGTCCGGTTGGTGCGAGCCGGCGGCCTCCAGCCGGTAGGGGCCGGACGCAACGTCGCCGAGGCCGTCCGCCCCGCAATCGTCGAGCGTGATGGAGTTCGGTTCGGCTTCCTGGCCTTCAACGCGATCGGCGAGACGCCACGCGCGACGTCAACGAGTCCCGGTGCGCTCAGCGTGCGGATGCCGCCACGGACAGGACCGCTGAACGCCGGCGACCTGGCTGCGCTCACGAAGGCCGTGGCAACGTTGAAGTCCGCCGTCGACATTGTCGTCGTACTGCCGCATTGGGGTCAGCAGTACACGCACACCCCCTTTCCCGCGCAGCGGACGGTTGGGTCTGCGCTGACCAAGGCTGGAGCGGATCTGGTGATCGGTGGGCATCCGCACTGGGTGCAGGACGTGCAGTTCGCGGCCGGGAAGGTGGTCGCGCACTCGCTGGGCAATCTGGTGTTCGACATGGACTTCTCCCAGCAGACCCAGGAGGGCGTCCTGCTGGAGCTCACCTATTGGGGCAAGACACTCAAGGCCGCGCGGCTCACGCCGTACGTGATCGGTCGTGACTTCAGCCCGCGGGTCGTGACCGGCGCCCGGGCGGAGCAGATCCTGTCGGACATCCGCTAACTGTCGAGCCAGGCGGTCACCACACGACCCATTCGGCCAAGCTGGGCGGGCGACACAACCCGAGGGAGGTCGCGGGCGCTGTGATACTCGGCGTACGGCGTGCTGCCCAGCCGGACGCCTGGTAGTCCGGAGCGGACGAACGACCAGTGGTCACTCGACCTGTTCACACACGCTCGACTCGGCACGCGAGCGCGCGCTGCGACCGTCCGAAGCTCGTTCCGCAACGCGACGGCGTTCGCTTGAGCAGAGCAGATCGGTACGACGGTTCCTACGCCGACGCGGTCGAGAGACACCATGCCGCGAAGCGCTCTGCGTTGTGCGGGCGGCAGCGCGGCCACATAGGTGCGCGAGCCGTAGTGGTGGCGGTTGTCGCCGTCGCCGCGTGGCTCCTCGGCGCCGAAGGCAACGAAGATGGTCGGGAGCCTCGGTGCCCGGCGTTGGTAGAGCTGAGCGGTGCCGAGCAGGACGGAGACGCCCGAAGCGTTGTCCTCGGCGCCGGGCGCCTGGGGGACTGTGTCCAGGTGGGCACCGACGATGCGGTGCGGCGCTGAGGGTGCGAAACCTGGTTTGGCGGCGATCAGGTTCCAGCTGGTCCCGGCGCGGACCGGCACGCCCCAGGAGACCCCTGACGGCACCCGCACGGGCTGACGGCTGGTCTGGTAGCCGGCGGCGCGGAAGCGCTGCTCCAGCCAGATGAGAGCGCGCAGGTACGCCGGACTGGTCGCCTCACGTGGACCTAGGCCCGCGAGGTGGCCGACCGTCTGCAGTGCGGTGCGGCTGTCGAAGACAGCTGGGGTCGGCCGAGGGGTGGGCGTGGGAGTAGGGGTCGGTTGGGGTTGTGGTGCGCTCGAGGATGGTGCGGGCGACGGGAGGCGTGGCGGGGTACTGCTGGTGCACGCGGCGGTCAGCAGGACGAGGATGGCGGCCAACGCGGCCCGCATGTCTCCATGGTGCCGGGCCGCACCAAGACAGCAGTGTTTTGGCACGGTGGTGCTGTTGGCTCAGATTGGCCGCCTGATCATGCTCCAGCGTGGGTACTGTTCCCCGGACCACCTCTCTCGGGGAGACTCTGTGACGTACGACCGGCATTCCTATGCCGAACCTGCCTTGGTTCGGACCACCCATCTCGAGCTCGACGTCGAGCTGGACTTCGACGAGAAGGTGCTGGCCGGCACGGCCACGCACACGCTCGCCTGGACCGGCACCAGTGACCGGCTCGTGCTCGACACGCGGGATCTGACTGTGCTGGGGGTGGAGGGTGCGACGGCAGACGGCTGGGAGCCGCTCGAGTACAGCCTCGCCGTACCCGACAAGGAGCTCGGCTCCGCTCTGACGATCCGCACGCCGCAGCACCAGCGGGTGCGCATCAGCTACCGGACCGCGCCGACCGCGACCGGTCTGCAGTGGCTGGAGCCGTCCATGACCGCGGGCGGCGTCATGCCGTTCATGTTCAGCCAGTCGCAGGCGATCCACGCCCGCAGCTGGGTGCCCGTGCAGGACACTCCGAGCGTCCGCTTCAGCTACGCCGCTCATGTCACCGCACCGCCCGAGCTGATGGTGCTGATGAGCGCCGACAACGGGACGACGTCCCGGCGCACCGGTTCGTACGACGTGGTGATGCCTGAGCCGATCCCGTCGTACCTGCTGGCGATCGCCGCGGGCGACCTGGTGTTCGAGCCGATCGGTGAGCGGTCCGGCGTGTGGGCCGAGCCGGAGATGGCCCGGCGGGCGGCGACCGAGTTCGCCGACACCGAGGAGATGATGCGGGTCACCGAGGCGCTCTTCGGGCCGTATCGCTGGGGGCGCTACGACATCCTCGTGCTGCCGCCGTCGTTCCCGTACGGCGGCATGGAGAACCCGCGGATGACGTTCGCGACGCCGACCGTGGTGATCGGTGACAAGTCGCTGGTCAGCGTGGTCGCGCACGAGTTGGCGCACAGCTGGTCCGGCAACCTGGTCACCCAGGACAGCTGGGACGACATCTGGCTGAACGAGGGCTTCACGTCGTACGTCGAGAACCGGATCGTCGAGGCGGTCTACGGCACCGAGTTCGCGGTGATGGAGACGGCGATCAAGCAGCATGCGACCGTGGTGAAGCTGGACCCGCTGACGCCGGCCGAGCTGGCGGTGGAGCTGCCCGGGCTGAATCACCGGTCCGAGTACCACGGCACAACCTCGTGCGGCCCGCTGAAGGGGTCGTGGTTCCTGTCCTGGCTCGAGGAGCGGTTCACGCGCGAGGTGTTCGACCCGTTCCTGCGTGGCTACTTCGACCGGTTCGCGTTCCGCAGCATCAACTCCGAGGACTTCGTCGCGCACCTGCGCGAGCACCTGCTGGAGCCACACCCGGGCGTGGTGACGGACGCCGAGGTCGCGGCGTGGCTGGACGAGCCGGGCATTCCGGCGTTCGCGGCGCGGGCGGTGTCGGATCGCTTCGAGGCGGTCGACGAGGCGCGGGACAGGTGGCTCGGCACGGGCGAACTGCCGCAGGGCGCGGCGGCGTGGACGACGCAGGAGTGGCTGCGGTTCCTGGACGCGGCGCCGGACGTGCTGGGTGCGGTGCAGCTGCAGCAGCTCGACCGGGAGTTCGGCCTGACCGGTACGGCGAACGGCGAGATCGCCCGCCGCTGGTACCAGATCGTTGCCGCCAGCAGCTACGAGGCGGCGTACGCCGAGCTGGCCGGGTTCCTCACGAACGTCGGCCGGATGAAGCTGGTCCTGCCGGTCTACCGTGCACTGGCCGGCACCGACCGCGAGTTCGCAGCCGAGGTCTTCGCCAAGGCCCGCCCCGGCTACCACCCCATCACCACCGCCGCCGTCCAGAAGATCCTCGGCGAGTGATCGGGCTCGCGTAGGCAGACGACGAACCACAGTCGACGATGGCCACCGGAGCCAGCCTCAACGTCGCGGTCGCCGGCGTCCTGTACCGGCTGGCCTGTTTGCTCTAGCACCCACCACCCGATCAGCGTGCAGCTCGACAGGACGTGTCCCCTGAATTCGTCCATCGGCCCGGCCCGGTGAGCCTCACGAGTCCGGGCTCACCGGCGACACCTCCTGTCGAGCTGCACAGGTTTAGAGGTACTGGGCTTCGCCGTTGCCGAAAGACCAGTCGGGGGATGCGTTCTCGGTGAGGGTGATGAGCACGTTGCGGGGAGCGGTGCCGGTGTAGTCGTGGACGAGCTCGGTGATCCGGCGGTACATCGCCTGCTTGACCTCGTCGGGTCGGCCGGCTCGCAAGGTGATGACGATGAACACGACAGCGTCGTCGCGCTCGATGCCGGGGAAGCCGCCGTACCGCAGTGTGCTGGTGGTGCCGTCGTGGCTGGTGAGCACCTGGAAGAGATCGTCGGGCGGGATGCCGATCGTCTCGACCAGCGCGTCGTGCACCGCGCGGCCGAGGCCGGCGAGGCGGTCGGGGCCGGCCCGGAGGGCGTCGATCCGGATCAGTGGCATGCCGACATACTAGTAGGTACAGACGTCCAGGGTGCAGCGGTGCGTGGTCTCGGTCGGTAGGTAGCCGAGGTGGTCGTTGACTCGCTGCATCGGCAGGTTCGTGCTGACCGTGTCGGTCAGGAGGCCGTCGAGGTCGGGGAAGTGGGTGCGGACCAAGCGGATCTGCTCGGCCTTCATCCACAGAGCGAGACCGCGACCACGGTGCGCCGGGAGGACCGCGGTGCCGTAGTGCTGCGCATCGCCCTTGCCGTTCCCCGGTACGACGAGTTCGGTGAAACCTACGATCGTCCCGGTCGACCTGTCCACGGCCGCGACAGTCGAGAGGTGATCACCGCGCTGCTCGATCACCCGGGCCGCGTGCCGGGTCCGCTCCAGATCCCACGTGTCATCGCCGTACGCGATGTCGCCGGACGGTGCGTCGTCCATCCCGGATCGCGCGTCCGTGAACGTCTGCGCCAACTCATCGGGCACGACGCCTGCCCACGACTGCAACCGGTAGCCCGGGTCCTGAGGAACGATCAGTACGGCGTCGTTGAGGTCGGCCAGCCGCAGACGCGCGTAGACGAGCGTCAGGCCGATCGTGAAACCGCGTGCAGTGAGGAAGTGGTACGCCGGGGAGTCGTCCGGAGTATCGGCCAGGATGGTCCGGACCTCGTGCGCACGGGCCGCGGCGACGACCGCGTCGAGGAGACGGGCGCCGATGCCGCGGCGGCGCTCGGCCGGGTGCACGTTCAGCTCGAGCTCGGCCAGATGGGCATGGGACTCGCGGCTGTTGAGCCGGAGGAAGGCCGATCCGACCGGGTTGCCGTCGGCGTCCGCGGCGAGCCAGGCGATCCGGCGGCTGAACGGCCGGAAGTCGGGATCCGTCAGGGGAGTCAGCGTGATGCTCAAGGCGGCAACATATCGCGCCTCTGGATCACGTGCCTCTGGCCAGCTCCATCGGCTACCGTGCTTCGGAGCCGACGGGGAGAGGAGCACCGGGTGGATCAGCCGGGTGGGGCCAAGATACGGACGATCGGTGCGGACCATGTCGCCTTGCGCGAGCAGGTGCTGACGGAGCTGCGTCGCCGGATCGTGGACGGCGAGTACGGGCAGGGCGAGCGGCTGACCGAGACCCGGCTCGCGGACGACTTCGGGGTGTCGCGCAACCCGGTGCGTGAGGCGCTGCGGGTGGTGGAGGCCGAGGGCTTCGTTCAGATCCTGCCGCGGCGTGGTGCGGTGGTCGCCACCCTCGACGAGACCGCGGTGCGCGACCTGTTCGCCGTACGGCAGCAACTGGAGACGCTGGCCGCGGGGCTGGCGGCGGAGCGCGCCGACGACGCCGACGTCGCGCGGTTGCGGCGGCTGCTCGACGATGCGAACAAGGCCAGCGAGGCCAAGGATTTCGACCAGCTCGCCGAGCTGAACAGCGCGTTCCACCGCGCGGTGATCGAGGTCAGCGGCAACCGCTGGCTGCACTCGATCTCGACAGCGATGTATCACCACGTCCACTGGGTGTTCCGCGTCGGCGCCGCCCAGCGGGCGCCACACTCCACGGAAGAGCACCTCCGCCTGGTCGACGCCATCGCCGCCAAGGATCCGGACGCCGCCAGCACCGCAGCCGGCCTGCACGTGGCGGCTGCGGCGAAGGCGGCTCTAGGTCAGCGTCCTACCGCATAGCCCTGCATCCCGCGGGGGTTGGCGGCCGCGGCCAGCACGCCATCGGCCTCCTTGCGTACGGCGCACAGCCGGCCGAGGCTCCATGCATCGCCTTCGGTGACGACGTGCCCGCGCCGTACCAGCTCGTCGCGGACGGCTGAGCCGAGGCGCCTCTCCATCACCAGACCGCCCGGCTCGGTCGCCCTCGGGTAGAACGACGACGGGAAGCCCGTGGTGTGCCAGGCGGGTGCGTCGATCGCCTCCTGCAGATCCATGCCGGCGCCGAGGTGCCGCAGCAGGAAGAGCAGCTGCCACTGGTCCTGCTGGTCGCCACCCGGCGAACCGCAGGCCATCACCGGCTGCCCGTCGCGGAGTACGAGCGTCGGCGTGAGGGTGGTCCGCGGACGCCTGCCGGGTGCGAGCGACGCGGGCAGTCCATCCTCGAGCCAGAACATCTGGGCCCGGCTGCCGAGACAGAACCCGAGCTCCGGAATCGTCGGCGACGACTGCAGCCAACCGCCGCTGGGCGTGGCGGAGATGATGTTGCCCCAACGGTCGATCACGTCGACGTGGCAGGTGTCGCCCCGCGTCACGCCGTCCGAGGAGACGGTCGGCTCACCGGTCGTGGCGTCGCCGAGGTCATTGCCCACGGCAATCGAATGCAGGACGGGCTTCCGGCTGTCCGGCTGGCCGGGACGAAGCTCGCGCGTAGCCTCCGGACCGACCAGCTTCGCCCGCTCCGCGGCGTACGCGGGGGAGAGGAGGGTCTTCAGCGGTACGTCGGCGTCGTCGCCGTACCAGGCCTCGCGGTCGGCGTACGACAGCTTCATCACCTCGACGGTGGTGTGTACGCCGTCCGCGCTGTCCAGGTCGACGTCACCGAGCTCGGCCAGTACGGCGAGCGACTGCAGCAGAGCGGGACCTTGACCCCAGGGTCCGGTCTTGGCGACGGTGTAGCCGTTCCAGTCCAGCGTGGCCGGGTCCTCCCAGGTCGCCTGGAACGCGGCCATGTCGTCGCCCGTGATGAGTCCGGCGTGGTCCTCGCCGCTGGAGTCTCGATGCGGCAGCCTGGAGAACTTGTCGACCGCCTCGGCGACGAAGCCTTCACGCCAGGTCTTGCGGGCCCGCTCGACCTGCGCCTGCCGATCCGCGCCGGCCGCTTCGCCCTCGGTGAGCAGTCGCTCGAGGGTGGCGGCGTACGCCTCGTTGCGGAACATGCCGGTCGGCGGCCGCCCGTCACGCAGCCAGAGTGCGGCAGACGTCTTCCAGTTCTCCTCGAAGAGCTGCTGCACGGTGCTGACCGTCTCACCGACCCGCGGCACCAGCGGGTGGCCGTTGCGCGCATAGTCGATGGCCGGCTCGAGTACGACGCGCAGCGGCAGCGTGCCGTGGTCGTGCAGCAGGAGCAGCCAGGCGTCGACTGCACCCGGCACCGTCGCAGCCAGCGGTCCAGAGCCGGGGACAAGCGTCAGCCCGAGCGAGGTGTAGTGATCGATCGTCGCGCCCGCCGGAGCGACGCCCTGACCGCACAGCACGCGCGGTGTGGGGTCGTCCGCGGTCGCGATGATCCCCGGAACCTCACCACCTGGGCCGTTGAGGTGCGGCTCCACCACGTGCAGCACGAACCCCGCGGCCACGGCGGCGTCGAACGCATTGCCGCCGAGCTCGAGGATGCGCATCGCCGACTGGGACGCCAGCCAGTGCGTGGACGAAACCATCCCGAACGTGCCGCGCAGCGTGGGCCGGGTGGTGAAGGTCATCGGGCAACTCCCTCTCCAGTACGAACATCGGGACCGGTGCCGTTGTCGTCGACCAGATGACAGGCGACCTGGTGTCCACCTTCTCCGATCACGCGCGGCTCCGGAATGACTGTCCGGCATGTGTCGACCGCTACCGGACATCTGGTGTGGAATCGGCACCCGGACGGCGGGTCGATCGCCGATGGCAGGTCGTCACCCAGCAGCACGGGCCTCCGCGCCCGCTGCTCGGCCGGATCGGGCACAGGCGCCGCGGACAGCAGCGCCTGCGTGTAGGGATGCGCCGGTACGCCGAAGATGCGCGAACGCGGGCCTTGTTCGACCAGCTGCCCCAGGTACATCACCGCGACCTCGTCGGCCAGGTACTCGACCGCGGACAGGTCGTGAGTGATGAAGAGGCAGGCGAAGCCGAGGTCGCGCTGAAGGTCGGCGAGCAGGTTGAGGACCGACGCCTGGACCGACACGTCCAGTGCGCTCGTCGGTTCGTCCGCGACCAGTAGGCGCGGCTCTGAGATCAGAGCGCGAGCGATGCTGACGCGCTGACGTTGCCCTCCGGACAGCTCGTGTGGTGAGCGCTGGGCGACCTCCGGGCGCAGTCCGACGCGACGCAGCGACTCGGACACCTTGGTTGAGATGTCTTTGCGGTGCATGAGCCGCAGTGGCTCTCCGACGATGTCTCCGACGGACAGCCGCGGGTCGAGTGAGCCCGCTGGGTCCTGAAAGACGATCGACACGTTCCGGCGGTGTGGACGCAACTGCCGGCGGGTGAGGTGCGTGACATCGGCATCGGCGAGTCGGACCGTCCCACCGGTCGGCTCCAGCAGCCGGACGATGCAGCGTCCCACCGTGGACTTCCCGGAGCCGCTCTCACCGACCAGAGCGACCACAGAGCCTTGGCGGATGCGCAGGGTTACCCCGTCGACCGCCCGGACCGGCCCGAAGTGCATGACGAGGTCTTCTACCTCCAGAGCGAGGGTGCTCATCAGACCTCCACTGGTTCTCTGACCGGGTTCCAGCACGCGACCCGGTGGTGACCAGGGGTCAGGTCCGGCTCTGTCGCCGTACAGGTGTCGATTGCTCGCGGGCAGCGGTCGGCGAAGGTGCAGGCGTCCGGCTGTTGGGTGAGGACCGGCACCAGACCTGGGATCTCGTTCAGCCGATGGCTCTCCGCGTGGCGACCGGCGGCGGGTGAGGCACCGAGCAGACCGGACGTGTAGGGGTGCTGCGGATGCGCGAAAAGCTCGTGCACGTCAGCCGTCTCGACGACGCGTCCGGCGTACATGACCGCCACCCGGTCGGCGAGGTCCGCGACCACTCCGAGGTCGTGCGTGATCAGGACGATGCTGGTCCCGAGCCGTTCGCGCAGCTCCCGCAGTACGTCGAGGATGCCGGCCTGGATCGTGACGTCGAGCGCGGTGGTCGGCTCGTCGGCGATCAGTACCTTCGGATCGCAGGCGACCGCCATCGCGATCATCACGCGCTGGCGCATACCGCCGGACAGTTGGTGCGGGTAGTCGCTGATGCGGCGCTCGGCCGACGGGATGCCGACGAGCTTGAGAAGCTCGATCGAGCGGTCCCGGGCCGCCTGCCGGTTCAGTCCGATGTGCGTACGGAGGACTTCGCCGATCTGGTGCCCGACCGTGAAGACCGGGTTCAGCGACGTCATCGGCTCCTGGAAGATGTACGCCACCTCGCGGCCGCGGATCGTGCGGAGCGTGCGTTTGTCGGCGCCGATCAACTCGACCCCGTCGAGCCGCACCGAGCCGTCGACCGTGGCGGTGCGGGGGAGCAGCCCGGCCAGGCTCATCGCGGTGACGCTCTTGCCGCAGCCCGACTCGCCGACGACCGCGAGGACCTCGCCGTCGCCGACCTCGAAGCTGACGCGGTCGACGGCCGACACCAGGCCGTCCTCGGTCCGGAAGGTGATCGAGAGGTCGTTCACCTGGAGAACCGGAGCTGTGGTGATTCCTGCGGTCATCGGCGGCTCGCTTTCGGGTCGAGCGCGTCGCGCAGGCTGTCGCCGACGACGTTGAACGCCAACGTCAGCAGCATGATCGCGACGCCGGGCATCACCGCGGCCCACGGGGCGCGGGACGCGAACTGCTGAGCATCGGCCAGCATCGTGCCGAGGCTCGGCGCCGGTGGCTGGATGCCGAGACCGAGGAACGACAGCACCGCCTCGCCCAGGATCGCGGCCGGGAGCCCGACCGTGGTCTGGACGATGACCACCGAGGCCGCGTTCGGGAGGATGTGGCGGCCCATCACCCAGGTATCTCCGGCGCCCTCGACGATCGCGGCCGAGACGAAGTCCAGTGACTTGAGCCGCAAGGTCTCGGACCGGACGATCCGGATCATGCCGGGGATCTGCGCGATGCCGATCGCGATCGCCGCGTTGCCGAGGCTGGCACCGCGGATCGCGGCCAGTCCGACCGCCAGGATCAGGAACGGGAACGCGAGCACGAGATCGGTCATCCGGGAGATCAGCGCGTCGATCGCCCGGAAGTACCCGGCCAGCAGTCCGAGCGGTACGCCGACCACGAGCGACGTCGCAACCGCGAGCAGTGCGACGTGGAGCGAGGCTCGCAGGCCGAACATGATCCGGGACAGCACATCGCGGCCGAGGTCGTCGGTGCCGAGCAGGTGTCCCGGCGTACCCGGAGGTGCGAAGGCCTGACCGAGATTCGTCTGCGTCGGTTCGTGCGGTGCCAGCCAGGGCGCGAACACCGCCAGGATCACCGCGATCACGAGCACCACGAGACCGCTGATCGCGAGCGGGTTGCGGAGGATCCGCCGTACCACCTTGCTGCGGTTGCTGCGCAGCGGCGTACCGGCGGTGATTGCTTCAGCGACGGCCATCACGCGTCACCTCGCACCCGAATGCGCGGGTCGATCACGGAGTACAGCAGGTCGACCAGCAGATTGATCACGATGTACGCCGTCGCGGTCACCAGGACGACCGCCTGGATCACGGGATAGTCGCGCTGGAAGACCGCATCGACGGTGAGCTTGCCGAATCCCGGCAGGGCGAAGATGCGCTCGGTGACGACCGCGCCGGAGATCAATGCACCGAGCTGCAGGCCGACGATCGTGACGACCACGATCAGGCTGTTGCGTAAGGCATGTTTGCCGATCACCGACTTGGGTGGCAGGCCCTTCGCCTCGGCCGTCCGGATGTAGTCGGCCGAGAGGGCGTCGAGCATCGACGATCTGGTCTGCCGCATGATGACCGCGGCGAGACCGGTGCCGAGGATCAGCGCGGGCAGCACCAGGTGGTGCAGGTTGCCGGCCGGGTCGCTGAAGAACGGCACGAATCCGGACGCCGGGAAGAGGCCGAGGGCAACGGACAGGTACAGGATCGCCATCAGGCCGAGCCAGAAATGCGGCACCGACAGGCCGAGCAACGCCAACGCGTTGGCAGCCCACTCGGCCGGACGGCCGCGGCGGACAGCCGCGACCACCCCGGCACCGACACCGATCAGGCTGGCGATCAGGATCGCCAGCACAGACAGCTCGATCGTCACCGGCAACGCGCTGCCGATCATCCCGCGCACCGGCGCACCGGTCCGGATCGACTGGCCCAGGTCGCCCCGGGCCGCGTGGCTGACGAACTGCCAGAACTGCACGAGCCACGACTGGTCCAGCCCGTACTGCTCCCGGATCGCCCGCAACGACTCCGGATCCCGGTCCTCGCCGGCGAGGGCGAGCGCCGGGTCACCCGGCAACGCCCGTACGCCGGCGAAGACCACGATCGTTGCCAGCACCAACGTGACGGCCGACTGCCACAGCCGATGGAAGAGGTATCGCCTCACGAACCCCACCACCTCGCTCGGTCCCGCCGCCCGCCGGCGGAGAGAACGCTCACTTGGCGAATCCGGCGAACGCCGTCCGGATCACGCCGTCCGGGAAGGTCTGGACACCCAGGAGCTTCTTCGAGACGCCGGTCAGGTTGCGCTGGCGGTACATGTAGATCAGCGGGTCGTCCTCCTGCAGCTTGCTCACGACATCGCCGTACAGCTTGATCCGCTGCGCCTTGTCGGTCGACTGCCGTGCGTCGGTCAGCAGCTTGTCCACGTCGGGGCTGCTGTAGCCGGCGACGTTCTGGCTGCCTTCCGAGCCGACGAAGTTGTAGATGTTCGCGTCCGGGTCGACTCGGCCGGACCAGCCGAGCTGCAACAGCTCGAACTCACCGCGGTCCTGCTGGTCGAGCAATGACGCGTACTCGACCGGCTTGATCTCCAGCTCGAATCCGCCGTCCTTCACCATCGCCTGCAGCGCCTGCGCGAGCCGCAGACTGTCCGGGTTGTTGGAGGTGATCATGCTGACCTTGTACGGCGTGGGCACGCCGGCGTCGGCCAGCAGTTGCTTTGCCTTCGCCGGGTCGTGCGGCGGGCAGACCTGCGCGGCGTCGGAGGTGAACTCGCTCTTCGGTGAGACCGGCGTGCAGGCGACCGTGTTCAGCCCGTTGAAGATCGTCTCCACCAGGGCCTCCCGGTCGATCGACAGCGCCAGCGCCTGCCGGACCCGCGGGTCCTTCGCGATCGGGGTGTCGAGCTGCTTGAGCGGCTTGCCGACGCCGTTCGCGTTGGCGACGTTGATGGTCAGGCCCTGGTACCCGAGCGACTGCGACTGCAGCACGGTCATCGTGCTGTCCTTCTGCAGCTGCGGCGCGTCCTGCGTCGACAGCGAGTCGGCGATCTGCGCGTCACCGGACTTCAGGTTGGCCGAACGGATGCTGGAGTCGGTGATGATCCGGTACTCGATCGCATCCAGGTGCACCTTGGCGGCGTCGTAGTACAGCGGGTCCTTGACCACCTTGATCGAGTTCTGCGCGACCCGGCTGGCGAACTTGAACGGTCCGACACACACCGGTGCGTTGGAGAAGTTCGCGCCGAGCTTCGACACCGCGGCCGGGCTCAGCACCATGCCGGCCCGGTCGGCCAGCGCGGCGGTCAGCGGGGCGAACGGCTTCGACAGCTTGATCACCACGGTGTTCGGGTCCGGCGTCTCGATCGAGGTGATCGGGCCGAGTTCGCTCTTGCGGCCGGAGCCGGCGATCGTCAGGCCGCGCTCGATCGAGATCTTCACCGCGTTCGAGTCCATCGTCCCGCCGTCGGCGAACTTCACGCCCTGCTTCAGCGGGATGGTCAGGCTCAGCCCGTCGGCCGAGATGGTCGGCAGCGCGGTGGCCAGTTGCGGCACCACCTTCGCGTCCGGGCCGAGGTCGTACAGCTTCTCGCACATGGTGTGGAAGACGTAGCGCGAGTACAGGCTGCGCGACAGCGACGGGTCGAGCTTGTCCGGGTCCGCGGACAGCGCGACCGTGAGCGTGCCGCCCTGCTTGACCTGTGCCGGGTCGGCCGGGTCGCCGAACACGTCTTTGCCCTCCGCCGACTGGGTTTCCCCGCCCCCGTCATTGCCGGCCGGCTCGACGGGAGAGCAAGCCGTTCCGACGAGCGCGAGCGCGATCACCCCCACCATGGTTCCGGCGACCATCGGGCGGCGGCGGTAGCTCCTGCTGGAGCGGTTCAGTAAGGACGGAAGTCGACGAGTCATCGCGTGCTCCTGAGTAGGCGGTCCTGCCGACTGTTTCATGTATACAAGGCAGGTGCGCAAGTGATTCGGCGAGTTTGGCTGAACCTTTTACGACCGCCCGCCGTACTCACTGTCGAACGCCCGAGTGCCGACCGCCGCGAGGCCGCCGGAGACTGTGTTACGCCCCGGCGGCCCCGCGGTCGATCAGGTCGTGACTGGATACGTGAGGTCACCAGTGGGCGGTCGATGATCACCGAGGGCGAGCGCCATCAGGTTCGGTCCGTCGTACTGCGGATGATGGATGCCGAACTCGGTCGCCTGCCGGAATCCGAACCTCGGGTAGTACGTGTCGTGACCGAGCACGATGACAGTCTGCTCATCACGATCACGCGCGGTGTCGAGCGCCGCGATGACCGCCGCGCTCCCCGCGCCTTGCCTCTGGTACGCCGGAAGCACGGCAACCGGACCCAGAGACAGGATCGGCGTGTCGCCGACGTGGGCGCGGGTGAGGAGCGCGTAGGCAACCGGTCGATCGTCCGGTGTGGTTGCCACGAGCGACAACCCTGGCAAGATCGCGATCGGGTCGATGCGCAGGGCATCGAGGAAGTCGACCTCGAACTGGCGGCCGAAGGCCTGCCAGGTGATGTCACGGACCGTGTCGGCGTCGGCCGGCGTCTCGGCGCGGGTGTTCCAGGTGATGGACAACGGAGAATCCCTTTCGGGCAAGGGGTTCCGCCGGTCTTGGTCAGACGGATCCCGGAGTGAGTTGGATGAGCGTGTCGGCTGCCGGGCGTGCGGCAGCACTCGTTCGCGCCGACATCAACTCACCTCCTCGATGCTCCGAAGTTCCCGCCACCTTAGCCACGTTGTCAGGTGGTCGCACCGGATTTACGACTCGGTGGCCAGGGCGGTGAGGGGATCGGTGGTGGCGGGTGCCGTTGGGGTCCAGGTGTCGTCGACCAGGCGGTACGGGTGCCACCGGCCGTGATGGTCGAGTCTGAGCTGGATGTCCGGGCCGAGGGCGAGTTGGTTGCCGAGGACCTGGATGGTGAGCTCGTCGTCGGCGGCAAGCAGTTCGGTCCGGGCGCGGGCGAGCTCGGCGGGATCGGGTGTCCAGGTGTGGTCGAGGACGTCGAGGCCGGGCGCTCCGCCGTACCGCCAGGCTTGGATGCCCAGGGCAAGCTCTTCGCTCCGCCCGGTTGCGGTGGCCAGAGTGTCACTCAACTCGGGGAAGTCCGCGGCCAGTCGTACGGCGTCCTGCCATTCGTCGAGCCTCTGCGGCTCGCCGGTGCCGTTGAGCAGCGCACTCAACAACGCGCGAGCTCGCCGAGCGGCGTCCAGCACGAGCAGCGCCGACAGAGTCGGCCCGAAGCCTGCGGGCGCCTCGATCCCAGTCACCGCCAGCTCGTCGATGACGACCTTCCCCGGCAGGTCCGGAACGTCGGGCAGCTCGCCGACCGGAGTCGCGAGTACGTCGCGCAGTGACGCGCCGGCTTCGTCAGCTTCGTCAGCCGGTGCCGTCTGGCTCCTCGTTTGCAGTTGGTCGAGCAAGTCGTCGCGGGAGGTGCCGCGGAGAAGGAGGAGGACGAACGGGTCGGAGTCGAGTAGCCAGGCAACTTGGTAGCAAAGGGCCGCCGCGTGCTGGCAGGGGAGTTCCCACCCGTCGCAGGTACAGCTGGGGTCGAGGTCGCCGATACCGGGGAGCAGCGAGACGCCCGCGTCGGCTGCCGCTTCCACCAGATCGTGCGGCATCTCACCGTCGAGGAGCGCGGCGATGTGACCCGCGCGAGCGGCCACCCGGTCGAGGAAGCGGCTCCACTCGGAGGCACTCAGCTCATCGACGTGAACGACGGCCTCGAAGGTGTCGTCGGGGGAGTAGACCGTCGCCGCGATCCGGCCCGGGCTGATCGTGATCGTGCCGACCTGACCGGAGTTCGCGTACCGCCGCCCCTTCCGCAGCTGGTCCGCATCGAGCGAGGTGTCCTCGAGGGCCTGCACCCACGTCCGCGCCCACCACGACCGTCCTTGCGTACTCCGCCGCTGTGCCGGAAAGGCAGGAAATCCCTGAGCCTCCGTCATCGTGCACCTCTTAGCTCAACGAGGTCGGCGAGCTCGGTGTCGGAGAGTTCGGTGAGGGCCGCCTCACCGCCGGTCAGGACGGCTTCGGCGAGTTCACGCTTGCTGCTCAGCATCGTGGCGATGCGGTCCTCGATGGTGCCTTCGGCAATCAAGCGGTGCACCTGCACAGGCCGCGTCTGCCCGATCCGGTACGCGCGGTCCGTCGCCTGATCCTCGACCGCCGGATTCCACCACCGGTCGTAGTGCACGACGTGATCTGCCCGGGTCAGGTTCAGCCCGGTCCCGGCCGCCTTCAACGACAGCAGGAACACCGGCACCTCGCCGTCCTGGAACCGCTCGACCATCTCCTCACGCTTCGGCACCGGCGTCCCACCATGCAGCAGTTGCGTACCGATGCCGCGGTCGGCCAGATGCCGCTCGAGCAGCCGCGCCATCGCGACGTACTGCGTGAAGACCAGGACCGCGCCGTCCTCGGCCACGATCGTCTCCAGCAGTTCGTCCAGCAGTTCGAGCTTCCCGGACCGTCCGTTCAGGCGCGCGTCGTCGCCTTCCTTCAGGTACTGCGCCGGGTGGTTGCAGATCTGCTTGAGTCCGGTCAGCAGCTTCACGATCAGCCCGCGCCGCGCCATCCGGTCGCTGGCCTGCACCTCCGTCATCAGCTCGCGAACCGTTGCCTCGTACAACACCGCCTGCTCACGCGTGAGGGACACCGGCTGGTCGGTCTCCGTCTTCGGCGGCAACTCGGGCGCGATGCCGGGATCGGACTTGCGGCGCCGGAGCAGGAACGGCCGCACCAGCTTCGCCAGCCGCTCCGCGACCTCCTCGTCCTTGTCCGCCTCGATCGGCGCTGCCCACCGATTCCGGAACGTCCCGAGCCGGCCGAGCAGACCGGGCGTCGTCCAGTCGAGGATCGCCCACAGCTCGGACAGGTTGTTCTCCACCGGGGTGCCGGTCAACGCCACCCGCGCCTGCGACGGCACAGTCCGCAACGCCTTCGCCGTACTCGACGACGGGTTCTTCACATGCTGTGCCTCGTCGGCAACGACCATCGCCCACCGATGACCGGCCAGCCGTACGGCGTCGCGCCGCAAGGTGCCGTACGTTGTCAGCACGAAGCCGTGCTCGGCGTCGTCGAGTGATCTCGAGGAACCGTGGAAGCGACGTACCGCGGTGCCTGGTGCGAAGCGCTGGACCTCGCGCTCCCAGTTGCCGAGCAGGGACGCCGGACAGACCACCAGGGTGGGGCCTGCCGTGGCGGTCGACTCCTGGCGGTGCAGATGGAGCGAGATGAGCGTGATCGTCTTGCCCAGACCCATGTCGTCGGCCAGGCAGCCGCCGAGTCCGAGCGAGGTCATCCGGGAGAGCCAGCGCAGACCGCGGAGCTGGTAGTCGCGGAGGGTGGCGTGCAGGCCGGCCGGTGCCTCGATCGGTTCGTCGGCGCGGTCCGGGTCGGCGATCCGGGCGCGCAGATCGGCGAGCCAGCGGGTCGGCTCGATCGTGACTTGGCGGCCGTCGATCTCGGCGCTGCCGGTGAGTGCGGCGCTGAGGGCGTCGATCGCGGTGACTGGTTTGAGGATCCGCTCGCGGGCCTTCCGAGCCAGGTCGGGGTCGATCAGCATCCACTGGTCGCGAAGCCGGACCACCGGTCGGGTCGCCTCGGCCAGTTGATCCATCTCTGCCTCGGTCAGTGGCTCGCTGTCAGGGTCATTGCCGAGGGCAACCTGCCAGCTGAAGTCGAGGGTGGCGTCGCCGCCGAAGAAGCTCGGCAGGTCACTGGGCGGTCCGTCCGACGACGTGATCGCGGCCCGAGCGGTCAGCGCACGCCCGAGGCTGCGCGGCCAGTGCAGGTCGACCCCGGCTGCCGTCAGCCGCTGCGCCGATCCCGCCAGCAGCTCACCGACCTCCTCGTCGGCCAGCTCCATCCGATCCGGTACGGCGGAGTCCAGGAGGCGACCCAAGGGTGTCCACACGCGGGCGGCCCGCCGGATCGCCAGTGTCGCGTCGATCCGCGCCCGCGGACCGAACCCGGCGACGTCCTCGGCCCAGACGTCGTACGCGTCCCGCACCAAAGTCGGGTCCTTCAGGCTGTGCAGTTGCACTACCGCCGAGAACGCCAGTGAGTCGGCCATCTCGATCCGCAACGAAATCCGGACCCCGGTGTCCAAACCCACCGACACCTCGTCGGCCCACGACCGCAACCGCTCCGCCCGCTGCGGGGTGGACGCCGCGAACAGCCCGGTCTGATGTGCCTTCGCGGCTGCCGGCGACCGCGGCATCCCATCCGCGACCGCATCCACGAACGCCCGCACCAAATCCTCAGCAACAGGCAAACGCACCCCACCGCCACCGGCAGCCCCGATCGGCGCCGAGCCACCCGACGGGAGATCTGGTTCGAGGGGGAGGGCTCGGGCTGACGGTGGCATGGCTTCGGCTAGTTCGAGGAGGCGGGTGACATCGCTCGCATCGAGCGGACCGGCGCGCCAGGCGTCATGGCCAGCCGGGGAGACGCCGGGCAGAAGCTTGCCTCGGGCCACCAACTGCAGCGCGATCAGCGAGGCGCCGCCCCAGAACGCGGCGGACGGATGAGCACCCGGCGCGCGCCGCGCGCGGCCCAGCACCGGCACGGCCTCAGCGACGGTCAGCTCGATCGCGCGGACCGAGCGCGGCTCCGCGTCGACGACCAGCTCCAACTCCGTCTGCTCACCAACGCCCAGCGGAAGCTGCCCACCGGCCGGATCCCAGAACGCGATCCGGCCCTCCCGCGGCGGATCGGCCGGCTTGAACACCACCGCACACCCCGCCAGCTCCTGCTGCCCCGTACTCGCCAACCCGACGTCCTCCCTCACCACTTCGCATGCGATCCGCGGCAAACGACCTCAGACCGTGACAGCCTCCACATCAGCCGCACCGCTGTCCGGCTGATCGAACTGCGTCCGGTAAAGCTCCTCGTACCGACCGCGCGCAGCGAGCAGATCCGTGTGGGTGCCACGCTCGATGATCCGGCCGGCCTCGATCACGAGGATCTGGTCGGCGGCCCGGATGGTCGACAACCGGTGCGCGATCACAACCGCCGTACGTCCGGCCAGCGCCTCGGTCAGCGCCGCCTGGACAGCCGCCTCGTTGGTCGAGTCCAGCGCCGCCGTGGCCTCGTCGAGGATCACGACCCGCGGTTGCGCGAGGAGCAGCCGAGCGATCGTGAGCCGCTGCCGCTCACCACCCGACAGCCGGTACCCACGTTCACCGACCACCGTGTCCAGCTGATCCGGCAGCGATCTGATCAGCTCACCCAGCCGCGCCCGGGTCAGCGCATCCCACAGGTCGGCCTCCGAAGCTTCCGGCCGAGCGAGCAACAGATTCTCGCGGATCGAGTCATGGAACAGGTGACCGTCCTGCGTGACCATGCCGAGCGTTTCCCGCAGCGACTCCGCCGACACGTCCCGTACGTCGACCCCGGCGAGCTTCACCGCGCCCGAATCGACGTCGTACAACCGGGGGATGAGCTGCGCGATGGTCGACTTCCCAGCGCCGGACGAGCCGACGAGCGCGACCATCTGCCCGGGCTCGGCGCGGAAGGACACATCATGCAGCACCTCGACACCGCCGCGCGTGTCGAGCTTGGCGACCTCCTCGAGCGAGGCGAGCGAGACCTTGTCCGCGGACGGATACGCGAAGCCGACCTGCGCGAACTCGACCGCCACCGGCCCCTCGGGCACCCGGCCGGCATCCGGCTTGTCCTTGATCAGCGGCTCCAGATCCAGCACCTCGAAGACGCGCTCGAAGCTGACCAGCGCGGTCATCACCTCGAGCCGCGCACTCGCCAGCGCCGTGAGCGGTGAGTACAGCCGGGTGAGCAGCAAGGCCATCGAGACGACAGAACCCGCGTCGAGCTGGTCGCGCAGCGCGTAGAACCCGCCGAGTCCGTAGACGAGCGCCAGCGCGAGCGCCGACACGAGCGTCAGCGCGGTGACGAAGATCCACTGCACCATCGCGGTCCGCACGCCGATGTCGCGCACCCGCCGTGCCCGGATCGCGAACTCCAGTGACTCCCGCTTCGGCCGGCCGAACAGCTTCACCAGCGTCGCGCCCGGCGCCGAGAACCGCTCGGTCATCTGCGTGCTCATGGTCGCGTTGTAGTTCGCTGCCTCCCGCTCCAGCGCGGCCAGTTTGGTCCCGACCCGGCGGGCCGGTATCACGAAGATCGGCAGGAGGATCAGCGCGAGCAGAGTGATCTGCCACGAGACCCCGATCATCACGACCAGGGTGAGCACCAGCATCACCAGGTTGCTGACGACGCCGGACAGCGTGTCGCTGAACGCGCGCTGCGCCCCGATCACGTCGTTGTTCAGCCGGGAGACCAGCGCTCCGGTCCGGGTCCGGGTGAAGAAGGCGATCGGCATCCGCTGGATGTGGTCGAACACCGCCGTCCGCAGATCCAGGATCAGTCCTTCACCGATCCGCGCTGACAGCCAGCGCGTCCACAGGCTGATCCCGGCCTCGGCGATCGCGATCACCGCGATCAGGAGGGACAGCTGCAGAACGAAGCTGAACGCCTTCCCACCGACGATCGCATTGACCACCTTCCCGGCCAGCACCGGCGTCGCGACCGCGAGCACGGCCGCGCCGACGCTGAGCACGAGGAACGCGATCAGTTGCCGCCGGTGCGGGCGCGCGAAGGCGAGGATCCGCAGCAGTGTGGCCCGTGAGAACGGGCGTTTCTCGTCCTGGGCGTTCATCGCGTGGTACAGCGAGTTCCACGCGGTCATCTCCATGCTCACGGCTGTGCTCCGCTGGGATCGGTCGATCGGGAAGGTCGATGATTCAGGACAGCACCGACAGTTCCCGACCGTAGAACCTCGACAGTGCTTGAGGTCAATCGACTTTTAAACTGAGTACGCTGTACGAAGTGCGGTTGAGTGTAGCCAATCCGGAGGAATCGCGCACATGAATCAGGAGTACAGCGGCAGTGGCGACCCGGCGCGGAGCCTGGAGCTGCTCTGGCGCAGACGGCCGCAGCCGACCCGCGGGCCGAAGCCGGCGCTCACGGTGGAGGGGATCGTCGAGGCCGCTGTGCGCATCGCAGACGCCGAGGGGATCGGAGCGATGTCGATGCGCCGCGTCGCCGACGAGCTCGGCGCCGGCGCGATGACGCTGTACCGCTACTTCCCGGGCAAGGGCGAGTTGCTCGACGTCATGCTCGACACCGTGTACGGCGAACTGCCGCGGCGCGAGGTGGACGGGGACTGGCGAGCCCGGCTCGACGAAGTGGCCCGGGAGAACCGCGAGCTGTACCTGCACCACCCGTGGATGCTCCAGATCGCGGTCAGTCGCCCACCGCTCGGTCCGCACGTGATGGCGAAGTACGAGTACGAACTCGCGGCGGTCGAGGGCATCGGCCTGACCGACGTCGAGATGGATGCCACGGTGGCTCTGGTGAACGGGTACGTACACGGCGCCGTACGGACCGACGTCGAGGCGCGGCAGGTGATCCAGCGGTCGGGAATGACCGACAAGGAGTGGTGGCTGGCGCACGTGCCGCACCTGGACAAGATCGCCGACGCCCAGCGGTTCCCGCTCTCGACCCGGGTGGGGACGACGGTCGGGAATGAGTTCGACGCGCCGTACGACTCCGATCATGCGTTCGAATACGGTCTCGCGCGGCTCCTGGACGGCGTGTCCGCGCTGGTGGAGAACCGGTCTGGCCCGAAAGTGTGAAAAGAGTTGTGAGTGAGTACTCACTCAGTTAACCTCGACGGGTGACACCACGAGCCACACCACTGCCACCCGATGAACGGCGCGCCGCCATCGTCCGGGCCGCGCTGCCGTTGCTGGAGGAGTTCGGCGCCGAGGTGAGCACCAAGCAGATCGCCGAAGCGGCCGGGATCGCCGAGGGGACGATCTTCCGGGCCTTCGGCAGCAAGGACGCGCTGATCGATGCCGTGATGGCGACCGCGTTCGACACCAGTGACCTGATCACGGCACTGGAGAACGTCGACCGCTCGCTGCCGCTTCGGGAGCGCACCATCGCCGCGGTCGAGGTCGGTCAGAACCGCCTGCGCAGCGTCTTCAAGCTCATGTTCACCCTACGGATGCGCCGGCCGCCCGACTTCAAGTCCATGCCGATGGACGAGGCCCACCGCAAGCGCCAGTCCGACCTGGCCAACGCCGCGTTCGCCGACCTGCTCCGCCCGGATCAGGACCAGTTGCGCTTCCCGCCCGAAGAGGTGGTCCGCCGGATCGGGCTGATCACCTTCTCCGCCACCCACCCAATGATTTCCGGTGGCGTCGTACTGACCGCCGAGGAGATCGTCGACTTCGCGTTCGACGGTGTCCGCTGGCACGACTCCGGTCAGCATGCCGCCCCCGAGGGCGTCGCCGAGTACGCACTCGGCGGTGCCCGCCATCACGACTCTGGGGATGATCGATGTTAGTTCGACTCTTGCGTACGCACCTGCGTCCGTACGTGGGAAACCTGTCCATAGTGGTCGTCCTGCAGCTGATCGGGACGATCGCCTCTCTCTACCTGCCCAGCCTGAACGCCGACATCATCGACAACGGCGTGGCCAAGGGTGACACCGACTACATCATGCAGACCGGCGGCTGGATGCTGGCTGTCAGCCTGGTCCAGATCACCTGCACGATCATCGCGGTGTACTTCGGTGCGAAGACCGCCGCGCTGTTCGGCCGGGACGTCCGCGCCGCGGTGTTCCACCGGGTCGGCGAGTTCTCCGCGCGCGAGGTCAACCAGTTCGGCGCACCGACGCTGATCTCGCGCAGTACGAACGACGTCACCCAGATCCAGATGCTGGTGGTCACCACCTGCACGATGCTGGTGGCCGCACCGATCACGATGATCGGCGGCGTGTTCATGGCGGTCCGCGAGGACGTCGGCCTGTCCTGGCTGGTGGCAGTCGCCGTACCGCTGCTGGCGATCTGTGTCGGCTTCATCGCGAGCCGGATGGTCCCGCAGTTCCGGAAGATGCAGAAGAACATCGACGGGGTGAACCGGGTCCTGCGCGAGCAGATCTCCGGCATCCGGGTGGTCCGCGCCTTCGTTCGCGAGCCGCACGAGGTCGAGCGCTTCGGCGAGGCGAACCAGAACCTGACCGACACGGCCATCCGGGCCGGCCGGCTGATGGCGCTGGTGTTCCCGACGGTGATGCTGATCCTGAACGTGTCGAGTATCGCGGTGCTGTGGTTCGGCGCCTCCCGGGTCGAGAACGGGACGATGGAGGTCGGTGCGCTGACCGCCTTCCTGAGCTATCTGATCCAGATCCTGTTCTCGGTGATGATGGGCGTGTTCGTGATGATCATGGTGCCGCGCGCCGCGGTCTGCGCGGACCGGATCTCCGAGGTCCTCGACACCGAGTCCTCGGTCCGGCCGCCGGTCACCGCGATCAAGTCGTTCACCGGTCGCGGTCAGTTGGTCTTCGAGAACGCGTCGTTCCAGTACCCGGGGGCGGCCGAGCCGGTACTGCGCAACATCGACCTCGTCGCCTCGCCGGGGCAGACGACCGCGATCATCGGCAGCACGGGTGCGGGCAAGACGACGCTGCTCTCGCTGGTGCCGCGGTTGTTCGATGCCACCGGCGGGCGGGTGCTCGTCGACGGGATCGACGTACGCGACATCGAGCCGGAGGCGCTCTGGGAGCGGATCGGCCTGGTGCCACAACGGCCGTACCTGTTCTCCGGGACGGTCGCCAGCAACCTGCGCTACGGCAACCCCGACGCGACCGACGAGGACCTCTGGCACGCGCTGGAGATTGCCCAGGGCAAGGACTTCGTCGAGGCGATGCCGGAAGGGCTGGAAGCGCCGATCGCACAGGGCGGTACGAACGTGTCAGGCGGTCAGCGGCAGCGGCTCGCGATCGCGCGGGCACTGGTCCGCAAGCCGGAGATCTACCTGTTCGACGACTCGTTCTCCGCACTGGACCTGTCCACCGACGCCCGGCTGCGGGCGGCGCTGCGGCCGATCACGGCGCAAGCGTGTGTGGTGATCGTGGCCCAACGCGTGTCCACGATCGTCGACGCCGACCAGATCGTGGTGATCGAGGACGGCGCGATCGTCGGCAAGGGCCGGCATGACGAGTTGCTCGACACCTGTCCGACGTACGTCGAGATCGTCGAGTCCCAGCGATCCGCGGAGGAGGCGGCATGAGCGAGGAGAACAAGACCCCGCAACCCTCTCCGAACGGACAGGGGCCGGCGCCGGCCGGTGGTACGGCGACGGTGAAGGCGACCGAGCGGCCGACCACGGGCCGGGCGTTCGGGCCTCCGGGTGGTATCCCGGGGGACAAGTCGATGAACTTCGGTCCGTCGGCGAAGCGGCTGCTCGGGCGGTTGCGGCCGCATCGGCTCCAGGTGAGCGTTGTCGTCGCACTCGCGGTCTGCAGCGTCACGCTGTCGGTGCTCGGGCCGAAGATCCTCGGCCGCGCGACCGACATCATCTTCTCCGGTGCGATCGGCAAGCAGTTCCCGAGCGGTCTGACCAAGGACCAGGTGATCGAGCAGGCCCGGGCCTCGGGCAACGGCCGGCTGGCCGACCTGCTCGGCGGGATCGACCTGATCCCGGGCGTCGGCATCGACTTCGATGCCCTGCGCAACGTCCTGCTGATGGTGCTCGGCCTGTACGTCGGGGCGTTCTTCCTGTCCTGGATGCAGGGCTACATCCTGAACGGCGTGGTCCAGCGGACCATCCTCGCGCTGCGGTCCGACGTGGAGGGCAAGCTGAATCGGCTGCCGCTCAGCTACTTCGACGGCGCACCACGCGGCGAGCTGCTCAGCCGGGTGACGAACGACATCGACAACATTTCGACCAGCCTGCAGCAGACACTGAGTCAGTTGCTCACCTCGCTGCTGACGGTGATCGGCGTGGTCACGATGATGTTCGTGGTCTCGCCGCTGCTGGCCCTGATCGCGCTCGTCACGATCCCGATCTCGATGGTCCTGACCGCGGTGATCGCCAAGCGGTCGCAGGTCCGGTTCGTCGCCCAGTGGCGTCATACCGGCGCGTTGAACGGCCAGATCGAGGAGGCGTTCACCGGGCACGAGTTGGTGAAGGTGTTCGGCCGGCAGAAGGAGATCGAGGAGAGCTTCGCGAAGAAGAACGAGGAGCTGTACCAGGCCGCGTTCGGGGCGCAGTTCATCTCCGGTCTGATCATGCCGGTGATGATGTTCATCGGGAACATCAACTACGTGGTCATCGCCGTCATCGGCGGCCTGCGGGTCGCCTCCGGCACGATGTCGCTGGGCGACGTCCAGGCGTTCATCCAGTACTCGCGCCAGTTCACCCAGCCACTGACCCAGGTGGCCTCGATGGCCAACCTGCTGCAGTCCGGGGTCGCCTCGGCCGAGCGGGTCTTCGAGGTCCTGGACGCCGACGAGCAGGTGCCGGACGACGCGACGCCGGAGAAGGTCACCGACTCCCGCGGGCGGGTCGCGTTCGAGCACGTGTCGTTCTCGTACGACCCTGACAAGCCACTGATCACCGACCTGAGCCTGGTCGCCGAGCCCGGCCAGACGGTCGCGATCGTCGGTCCGACGGGTGCGGGCAAGACCACGCTGGTCAACCTGATCATGCGGTTCTACGAGCTGAACGGCGGGCGGATCACGCTCGACGGCGTCGACATCACCGAGCTGACCCGGCACGACCTGCGGTCGCGGATCGGGATGGTGCTGCAGGACACCTGGCTGTTCGGCGGCACGATCCGGGACAACATCCTCTACGGCAACCTGAAGGCCACCGAGGAGGACATGCTGGCCGCGGCCAGGGCGACGTACGTCGACCGGTTCGTGCACAGCCTGCCCGACGGGTACGACACGGTGATCGACGAGGAGGGCAGCAACGTCAGTGCCGGTGAGAAGCAGCTGCTGACCATCGCGCGGGCGTTCCTGGCCGATCCGCAACTGCTGATCCTGGACGAGGCGACAAGCTCGGTCGACACCCGCACCGAGGTCCTGGTGCAGCGGGCGATGGCCGCACTCCGCTCCGACCGCACCAGCTTCGTGATCGCCCACCGCCTCTCCACGATCCGCGACGCGGATCTCATCCTCGTCATGGAGAACGGCGCGATCGTCGAACAAGGCAACCACCGCGAGTTGCTCGCGGCCGACGGCGCCTACGCCCGCCTCTACAACGCCCAGTTCAGCGGCGCGGTAGTAGACATCGACGAGGAAGCCGCAGCCCTGACGCCGACCCCGGCGGCAGCCCCCGCCGTACGCCGATAATCCGGGCCGGGGGCGCCGACCCCCGCGGCCCCCGCCACACCCAATGTGGTGCCCAGACACACAGGCGGAGTGGG
>NZ_JBFAKS010000018.1:0-159434 GCF_040655855.1 Kribbella sp. NPDC050281
TCTTCCCTTCTGGGGGGCGGGGGTGCCGGCGCGAACCCACTCATCGGCCCCGGCCTCGGGGTGGGGCTCGCCGCGCTTTAGTCCCTCCGGGCCCCCGGCCGGCCCATGAGGCCACCGGTCGCGCTTCTGTGTCCGGCCACGAGATAGGCTCTGGGGCATGCAATCGCACATCCTGCCGCTGCTGGCGGCCGTCGAAGAGGCCGGCTCCGAGGCCAAGCACATCTCGGAGTGGTGGTACGGCGGGTTTGCCCTGTTCGTACTGGTCCTGCTGCTCCTCGTCACCGTCATCATGGGCAAGGGCCGGCCGCACTCCTGAGCGGCTGAGAACTGGCTGATATGGCTTCCGTCGAGCGGGTCCGTCGCCTGGGCGTGATGGGTGGCACGTTCGACCCGATCCATCATGGCCACCTGGTCGCGGCCAGCGAGGTGCAGGCGTACTTCGACCTGGACGAGGTGATCTTCGTCCCGACCGGCCAGCCGTGGCAGAAGACCGACCGGGCGGTCTCCCCGGCCGAGGACCGGTACCTGATGACGGTCATCGCGACGGCGTCCAACCCGCGCTTCTCTGTCAGCCGGGTCGACATCGACCGGCCCGGGCCGACGTACACGATCGACACCCTGCGGGACCTGTCGGCGCTGTACCCGGACGCGGAGCTGTTCTTCATCACCGGTGCCGACGCGCTCGCCCAGATCCTCACCTGGCGCGACGTGGACGAGATGTTCAAGCTGGCGCAGTTCGTCGGCTGCACCCGGCCCGGGACCGAAGGCCTCGAGCTGCCCCTGGACAAGCTCCCGATGGATCGGATCACACTGCTCGAGGTGCCGGCGCTGGCGATCTCCTCGACCGAATGCCGGGCCCGGGTCGCCAAGGGCAACCCGACCTGGTACCTCGTCCCGGACGGCATCGTCCAGTACATCGCCAAGCGCGAGCTCTACACCAACCGTTAGAAGGAACCTATGCCAGCAAGCGATCGTGCCATCGAGCTGCTCACCGCGGCCGCCGAGGCCGCCCACGACAAGAAGGCCGAGAACGTCCTCGCCTTCGACGTGTCGGAACAACTCGCCATCACCGACGCGTTCCTGGTCGCGTCCGCGTCCAACGACCGCCAGGTGCGGGCCATCGTCGACGCGGTCGAGGAGAAGCTGCGGGTCGACTTCGACGCCAAGCCGGTCCGCCGCGAAGGCGCCCGGGAAGGCCGCTGGGTGCTGCTCGACTACCTCGAGATCGTCATCCACGTCCAGCACGACGAAGAGCGCAGCTTCTACTCCCTCGAGCGTCTCTGGCGCGACTGCCCCGCCATCCCGCTGCCCTCTCCGATCCCTTCGGCTGAATGAGCGCGGGGCGACTGATCGTCTGGCGGCACGGCCGGACCGAGTGGAACCTGCAGGACAAGATGCAAGGCCAGGCCGACATCCCTCTCGATGAGGTCGGCATCGAACAGGCCCGCGTGGCAGCCGCACGGCTCGCCTCCCTCGCACCGACCCGGCTCTTCGCCAGCGACCTCCAGCGCGCCGCCGCCACCGCCGGCGCACTGGCAGCGCTGACCGGCCTCAAAATCGAGTACGACGAAGCCCTGCGCGAGATCCACGTCGACGACTGGGCCGGCAAAACCTCGGCCGAGATCGCCGCCACCCAACCCGAAGCCCTCGCCCGCGTCCGCGCCGGCCAAACCCAGCGCCGCGGCACCGCCGGCGAAACCACCGAAGAAGTCGCCGACCGCTTCTCCGCCGCCCTGACCAGGATCTCCGCCGAAGGCACCTCGGAAGACACCATCGTCATCACCACCCACGGCTTCGCCGCCCGCGTCGGCATCTGCCAGTTCCTCGGCATCCCACAGGCGCACTGGTCGGCGTTCGGTGGCCTCGCCAACTGCAACTGGATCTCGCTTCTGCCGAGCCGCAACAACGGCTGGCGCATCGAAGAATGGAACGCCGGCTCCCTCCCCGAACCAGTCATGAGCGACGACCCCCAACGCTGAGTTCTCAGGACACCGCTCCGCGGCGGCTGTCTTGCCGGCCGCCTTCGGCGGTGCCGCGGAGCGCTGTCCGGCGTACCGCCCTCGGCGGGTGAACTGGGTGAGGAGTCGCCACCACATCGGTGTCGTCCATGGCCGAGGAGAGGATCGTTCACCCGGAGCGATCGGCCGGCGTCGGGGTCGTCCGCCGGAGCCTGAGCGAGACCGGGGAGCGCCACCTCCCCCAAATCAGCCAGCAGAACTCCCCAGTTCCGGAGCTCACGGGTGCCTGCGACATCACCTGCATGTACGCCTCGTATCCGATTTTTCTTCTCGACCACCCATCCGCTAAACTTCCGGAGTCGCAAGACACCGCGGGGCTTTGGCGCAGTTGGTAGCGCGCTTCCATGGCATGGAAGAGGTCAGGGGTTCGAATCCCCTAAGCTCCACGCAGGTCAGAGGCCGGTTTCCCCTCGGGCAGACCGGCCTCTTGCATGACCTGAGTGACTAACTGGGTGACTACCGGTTTCGGGGCAGGATTTCGTTCATCGCCTCGGCCCCCTCGGTGAGGACCGGTCGGAGCTCGTGACGGTAGACCGTCTCGGTCACTTGCGTGCTCTTGTGCCCGACCAACTGCGAGATCTGTTCGATGCTCACACCCTTGGCACTGAGCAACGACACGAAGCTGTGTCGCAGCTCCCGAGGCGTCCAGTCCGCAGCGTTCAGCCCAGGTGTCAGATCGACCACGCGGCGGAAGGCACGCCGGACGTTGGCGGCGTCCAGCTCCGTGCCGATCGATGTGCAGAACACCAGGTTGTGATGCCTCCACCGATCCCCAGCGGTGGTCCTTGCGATCTCCTGGTGTGCCAGGTGGTCGGTCAGCGCGTCAACGCATCGTTCCGGCAGGCGGAGGGTTCGGCGAGACTTGCGCGTCTTCGTGTCGCCGCATTCGCGCACCGACCGCCATACCTCGATCGACGGCGGCCGGGGTGGATCGTCGTACGGCGCTCCCTTCAAGTCCACGTGATCCCAGGTGAGGGCGCGCATCTCCTCCGTTCGGGCTCCAGTCAGCAGAGACAGCACGATGTAGGCGTGCATCCGGGTCGCTGTCGCAATGTCGAGCAGCCGTGACGCCTGCTCAAGCGTGAGCGATTTCGACGGGCGGCCAGCAGCGCGACGTTGCGCTTGACCAGATCCCGAGCCTGCGCGCGCCTGATGACGCGTCGCAAGATCGACAGCAGCTTGATGAGCGTCGACCGCGCCACGAGCTGGCTCCGGTCCGCTAGCCAGTCGTCAACCTCGTCGGCCGTCAGTTCGCGCAGCCGACGCTTCCCTAGCTTGGGCACGATGTGGGTGTTCGCCAGGCTCGTGCAGTTCTCCACGGTGTGTTTGTCGCGGTTCGGCAGTCCCGTCTTGAGCCACGCCGCCGTCGCATCCGCGACCGTGTAGCCGTGCTGCCCGACCCCAAGACCGTCGTCCAGGTCGCGCAGAACCTCCTTCAGCTTGTTCTTCGCCTCGGTCTTGGTCTTGCCGCTGGCCTTCTTCGTGATCCGCTTCCCGGCCGGTGTGAATCCCACCGTTGCGGTTGCGGTCCACCTTTCGCGCTTGGCATCCCCGTGCAGGCCACCGTCTCCGCGACTACGCCGCTTGCTCACTGCTGATCACCCCCGCCTCGTCCATCAGCAGGGCGACGTACTCCGACACTGCCAGCGCCGGGAAACGCCGGGAACGTCCCTCCTTGACCGTCTTCAACCGGCCGGAACGGATCAGCTCGTACACCACACTCCTACTCAGGTTGAGGATGGTCACCACGTCTTCGACCCGGTACAGAACGGGGGCGGCGCAAGTTCAGATCCTGGCCACCGGCATGTCTGACGCCGCAACGGAGCAGCGATGACGAGACTGTCGGCATGAGCGTGCGCCTCTACGAAGGTCCGGCCTATGGAAGCAGATCGGGGCAACGGAGCGTGAAACAGGCATAGTCCTCTCTGCAAGGGGTGGAAATGTTCTTCACCATTTCCATATCACGGAATGGTAAAATAAATACAACACTAGTAGGGGAATTTCCCGTGAGTTACCGCAACAAGACATACGTCGCCTTCGCCAGCGAAGACATCAAGTTCTACCGGCTGATGGAGGCATGGCGCGACAACAAGAACATCGATTTCAACTTTTATGACGCGCATGATCTGTTTCCCGCTCGCGATACAAGTTTGGACGAATCCATTAAAGCGCAACTCCGCGAGCGGATGAAGAACGCCAAGCAATTTGTCCTGCTAGGTAGTGATTCGGCTAAGAAGAAGGGCGGGGACGGTAGATCGTTCCTTGCTTATGAAGTCAAGACGATGGTCAACCTCGGTCTTCCTGTCGTGGTGGCGAACCTCGACCAAGGCCGAAAGATCGATAGAACTGTGATTCCGACCCCATTGCTCGATTCCGACTATTATACGATGTCGGTTTCGTTCCAGACTGCGATCATCAAGTATGCACTTGATGATTACGCCGCTAACTTTGCCGGCACTGACAAAGTTGGACCATATCAATACAAGCCTTACGTCTATACGGATCTGGGGCTATGAGTCAGGCGCTGCTCCATGATCTAAAGCGTCAGCGCTTTTGGCGGCACTACGCGATCCATACTCTGTCTGCGATCGGACTGGTCGCGCTCTTAGCGGGTCTTCTTGATGTCTTCTTCCCTGACATCGCCGAAGGTGCCGGGACGTGGCTGACTGTCGGCACGATCGTGCTTGCGCTGGTTTATGCGGCCTGGCGTTCATGGCCGCGGCCGATCGAGCAGCAGTACGAGACGCCGAACGTGAAGATCACGCTTGTGCGCGGTGACATCCTGAAGCAAGATGCGGACCACCTGGTGATCGGCATGCAAACGACCTTTGACACCGAGACGCCGCGAATCATCGAGCGTAAGAGCCTTCAGGGGCAGTTGGTTGATCGGGTCTACGGCGGGGACGTGAGGCGGCTGGATGCGGACCTCGACCAGGCGCTCAGCAGTACAACGCCGATCAGTGTCATCTCGAAGCCCGGCAAGACGAAGGTCTACGAGGTAGGTACCGTCGCCGTGCTGGAGCACCCCACTCGATGCTTCTTCTGCGTGGCGTACTCGGAGATGGACAGCAAGAACGTAGCCCGAAGTTCGATTGAGAACGTCTGGCGAGGGCTCGATCGACTGTGGCGGGAGGTGACTGATCACGCCAACGGTGGAACAGTTGCCGTCCCGGTACTTGGTGGTGGCTTGGCGCGGCTGTCGCAGATCCTTCCCGCACAGGACTCAATCCGGTTCATCATTCTGTCGTTCATGTTCGCCTGTCGCCGAGAGCGGGTGTGCGATGAGCTCAAGATCGTCGTACAGCCGGCGCAGTATGACCGGCTTGACCGCCTGGAGATCCAGGCGTTCCTAATGTCGCTGAGAGGTTCGTGATGGCGGACTCGATCCAACTCCCGGATGACGTCTCTTGTGCGTTCTGTGCTTACCTCAATGGAACGCGTCCCTACACCATGTTGAGTCGCGGCGATGTGACGGCAACGTTGGTGACTCGGGAGCAGCGGGGCGTTGCGCACCTGCTCGTCATCCCGGTGCGCCACGTTGAGACGATCCTTGATCTTGATGACGAGGAGTCGGGTGCGCTGATGGTTGCCGTTCGAGAGGCAGCACGCATCATCGATCGAGCAGAGGGTCGACCGGGCATCGCCGTCTGGCAGAACAACGGCGTACCTGCTGGACAGTCAATCAGTCACGTTCACTTCCACGTGGCTGGAACGCTGCCTGGTGGGCGAACAGAGTGGGGCGACGTGCCGGAGCTCTCGGTGGAGGAGACTGATGCTCTTGCCGAGAAGCTGCGGAAGGCAGACGAGGAAGGATAGTTAATGGCAAGCGAGGGCCAGTTCAACGTCTACGACTTGAAGAATCGACAGCGCGGCGAGATTGTCGAAGTCACGCTGTCAGGTAGCGCTGCAAATGTCCGGCTGATGAATCAGAGCAATTTCAACGCCTACAAGAACGGGCGGCGTCATCGCTATGTCGGCGGTCTCGTCAAGCGCTCTCCCTATCGGATGTCGATTCCCAACAGTGGGCATTGGTACGTGACGGTGGACATGAACGGACTACGCGGAACGACACGTTCGGCTGTTCGAGTACTGCCCGGAGCGTTACCTACCGCACGTCAAGGGCTGTCTGGGGGCGCGCTTGGCGAGATTGTCATGAATGATCCGCCGACACTTGGTGTCGATGGTGAGGTGCGTGACGTGTTCATCTCGCATGCCAGCGAGGACAAAGCCGCCGTCGCTCGCCCTCTGGCCGACGCACTTCGCGAGGCAGGGGTTTCGGTGTGGCTCGATGACTACGAACTGGGAATCGGTGACAGTCTCCGTCGCAAGATCGACTCAGGCCTGGCTCGGAGCAGGTTCGCGATCGTGGTCATGTCGCGCAGCTTCTTCGCGAAGGGCTGGCCACAATACGAGCTCGATGGCATCGTGAGTCGGTCCGTTTCCGGTGAGCAGCAGATGCTGCCCATCTGGCACGAGATTACGAAAGACGAGATCATGGCCGAAGCCCCATCGCTCGTTGACAAGATCGCGCGGAGTACAGCTCAATACACGGTGACCGAGATCGCAGCTGAGATCGCTGGGCTGATTCTGGGTGTCGACAGCGAGGAGCACGAGTAACCGATCTGTGACGCCCGCGAAGTTGGCGAGTTGCTTGGCTGGTACCGCCCGTGTGTATCCCGCATCTTCACTCAGGGAGCCGAAGCGTGAGGCGCGACCGACGCTGCTCTTCGGTGACTGAGCGAGGGCGCTGGATTGGGAGAATGACATGGTCGCGACTTATGAGGCGCGATACGGTGTGTGCCCGCCAGGTCGCTGGGAGAGTTTGCCGATGACGATTCGATGGTTCCAACTGACCGGAGGCTCGTATCACGGGACGTCAGCGCCGGTCCGTGGCCGAGATCGGCCGGCTGCTTGATGCGGAGTATTCGGTGGTCTGGCCGGAGCTTGCGAACGCGACTGTCCCCGAGATCCGTGAGTACCTGAAGCCGGTCGTGCTGGAACCCCTTGAGTTTGCCGGGGAGCGGAAGGGGCTCGGGCCGCTGGTACCCGTCGGCGCGGGAGGTGAGCTGCGCGCGGCTCCGTTAGGACCTCTGATCGAGAACCCGATGCCCTACGTGGAGGACCAGGCGGACTGTTTCGTCATCACCCGTGAGCTGCCACCGGGCCTCAGTCTCTCGGAGACCGCCGACGTCATAGCGAGGTACGAAAGCGACCTGGAGACACTCCTGACGAAGCGAGCGCTGGGTCGCATCGTTGACCTGGAGACATCAGACCGCGCGGTGCGATGGTTGATTGAGGTGCCGAAGGGGCGTCGCTGAACCAATCCCGGACGTCGTACTAGCACCAGCGCGGCGCTGCCAGGCGCGGATCGTGGGTTGAGTGCTGAGTGACTAACTGAGTGACAACGGGGCCGGGGCGAGCCGGACAACCACGGACGTTCAAGGACTGCGGCGAGTTGCACAACGACCGTCGTCTGGTGCCCGGGTGTGAATGGCATGGAAGAGGTCAGGGGTTCGAATCCCCTAAGCTCCACCGCAGGTCAGAGGCCCTTTCCCGTCTGGGAAAGGGCCTCTGACGTTTGACCCGGGCGGCTAGGACTCCAGGTCCTTCGTGTGGTCGCCCATCTGCTCGAAGATCTGATCCGTCGTCGCGGCCCCTCTTGTCATCACCGGCCGCAGCCCGTGCCGGTAGGCCTCTGTGGTGTTGGTACTCATGTGGCCTGTTGATCGCACCAAGAACCCCATGTCACGGTCCGTGCCCGCTTCACTGTGACGACACTGGTTTGGCCGCACCGGATCATCCGGACGGGGTGATGAGCCCTCGGCTGGCCGCGCTCTAGGTTGAGTGGGGGAGCACTGCTCGATGGGGAGGAGCAGCGCGGCAGACGTCACCGGCGATGTGAACCTGGGCATGCCGCACCGCTCGATTCCGCGCTTCCTGATCTGGCTTGCGGGAGATGCCCGGGGGCGGGGGAGGTAAGGCATGAGCGATCAGCAGCCGAACATCGTGTTCTTCTTCTGGGACAACTTCGGGTGGGGCGAGCTGGGTTGTTATGGCGGTGGTGTGCTGCGTGGCGCGCCGACTCCGCGGATCGATGCCCTGGCCGGTGAGGGTCTGAAGTTGTTGAACTTCAACGTCGAGGCGCAGTGCACGCCGAGCCGGTCTGCCTTGCTGACCGGGCGGCATGCGATCCGCTCAGGCACCCAGACGGTGGATCTCAGCGGCGGGCCTGACGGGATGACGCGGTGGGAGGTCACGATTGCCCAGGCGCTGTCCGACGCCGGGTACGCCACGGGGATGTGGGGCAAGTGGCACCTGGGCAGCGACCCCGAGGCGCGAAGCCCGGTGGACTTCGGGTTCGACGATGCGGTATGGAGCCCGCGCACCGCCGATGAGGTGCTGTGGACCATGCAGTCCTACTTCCCGGACGGCCCGGTGACCGCCACCCCGTACGCCGGCCAGGCGCAGATCCCGCTGGAACCGGAGCCGATCTACTCGCGGAAGAAGGGCGAGAAGTCCGAGGTCGTCTCGACGTACGACGCAGAGTTCCGGGCCGGCTTCGACCGCAGGATCACCGACTGGGCCTGCGACTTCATGACCCGCTCCCACGAGGCCGACAAGCCGTTCTACGTCTACCTGCCCTACACGCAGGTCCACATCCCGCCGATCCCGGACCCGGAGTACGCGGGTAAGACCAAGCGGGGTAACTGGGCCGACATCCTGACTCAGATGGACGATTTCACCGGTGTGATTCTCGACAAGCTCGAGGAGTTGGGGATCGCCGGGGACACGATCGTGGTGTGGGCCTCCGACAACGGCGCCGACACCACTTACCGGCTCCCGGTGGCCGACCCGGATCCGCTCGGCGGTCAGTGGAGCGGATTCTCGGGACCGTGGCGCGGTGGGCTCTTCACCGCGCTGGAGGGTTCCAACCGGGCGCCGTGCATGGTGCGGTGGCCGGGCAAGGTCCCTCCGGGCAGGGTCAGCAATGAACTGGTGCACGAGGTGGACTTCTTCACGACGCTGGTGAAAGCCGGTGGCGGCACCGTGCCGGGTGACCGGCAGATCGATGGCATGGACATGACCGGCTTGCTGCTGGGTGATGCTGAGGAATCGGGCCGCGACATGGTGCTGTGCCTGCAGGGCAACCGGCTGCAGGCGGCGAAATGGCGTCAGTGGAAGGTTCATCTCTTCAAGCAGGACGACTTCTACTCCACGTGGTCCCCGAACAACGTGCCGATCCTCTACAACCTGGAGTGGGATCCGCGTGAGGAGCATCCGGTCGACTTCCCGCATGCCTGGGTGCTGCACCCGGTTGCCGCGGCGGCCGGGGCGTTCCTGAAGTCACTGGTGGTGGAGCCACCGATCAAGCCGGGCACGCCCGACCCGTACGTGCCTCCCCAGCCCGGTGAGCTGCTTCCGCAGACACACCTGCAGATCGGTCCCATCGTGCAGTACATCACCACGCTGGTCAGGTCTCATGACGAGCTTCCCGACCCCGGTCACGGGATCGAGCACCAGTCCGGATGAGCGGCGGCCCGGCGGGCGCGGTCCCTGCGAAGCCATCGGACGAGGGCAGCGCGGCCGCCGAGGTGTGCGTTCTGCTCGCGTGCTTCGCCGGGGCCAAGCGGGCCACGAAGATCCGCAGGCAGCTGGACAAGGTCCTCGTCGGTGGCGGAGACACCGTCCTGGACCAGGTGGTTCTCAAGGTCGACGCAAAGCACAAGGCGCAGGTTTATGACCCGCGCCGGACACTGGCCGGCTGCCTGACGTCGGCGCTGACGTGGGGCATCTTCGGCCTGCTCGCCGGGGGTTTGGAGGGCCTGGGGGTTTGGGCGGTGCTCGGCGCCGTCTGTGGTGGCCTGTACGCCTATTACACCGAGCACCTGCTCGCCAAGGACGAGCTCACGCGCATCGGCGGCCGCCTGCCGGGCGATTCCTCGGCCGTGCTGGCCTTCGTCCGGGGGACCGATCCCCGGCGGGTCCTGTCGGCCACCGCCTCCTTCGAGCCCTCGACCGCGAGCGCGGCGGTCATCGGGGCAGACCTGTCCGCGCGGGCCTACGGCGGCGCGCCGAACCCGGTGGAAACCTCCGCTGCGCCGGCGAGCTCGGCACCGACGGTGGCCGCGGAGCAGGCGGCCGAACTGAGCATGCTGCTGGTGCGGTTCGCCGGTGAGCGAGGGGCGCGGCGGGTCCTGGGCAAGTCCGGCTCTGCCAGCCACCAGGACCAGAAGGTGCCGCAGGTCGAGCTGGTCATCGAGGCGAACGAGCACGGCCGGCGCCGGGTGATCGATCCCACCACCGGGACAGCCGCCTTCGCGAAAAGCGACACGATCAGCTGGGGGCTCTTCGGACTGGTGTGGGGGATCATCGTCGGCTTCATCGGCGACGGAGGGGTTCTCGGCGCCATCGACAGCGGGCTGGTCACCGGCATCCTGTGGGCCCTGTTCGGCGTCGTCGCCGGGGCCCTGTACGGCCTGTGGGCGGGCCGCGGGCTGTCCGCCCGGCGGCTGAAGGGGCTGGGCGCGTTCGTGCCGCCCGGCACCTCGCTGCTGCTCGCCTGGGCGGAAGGCCGGCCCAGCCAGGAAACGATCCAGCGGTGGGCCGCGCCCGGGTCGCAGCGACTTATCCTGCGCTTCAACCCGCTGGGGCACGGCGCCGTGATGGAGGTGTAGAGACCATGAGCATCGACCTCGGAGTCCTCGCTGCCGGGATCGACTACGGCGGCTGGAAATTCAGCGGCAATTTCGTCTTGATCGACCTGATCGCCGCCTCGACCAACGCGCTCAACGGCGCGCTGCTGGCCCGCCGGCCTGATCATTACCGCAACTTCACCATCGTCGGGATCCTGCTCATGGCGCTGTTCGGCGGTCTCGGCGGCGGAATCACCCGCGACGTGCTCCTGAACAAGATTCCGGGCGCGTTCACCAACCCCGCCTACATCACCGTGTGCCTGATCGCAGGGATCATCGGGTACCAACTCGCCTTCGCCGAAGGGCAGCTGTTCCGCGAGGGCCTGTTCCAGTTCATGACCTCGTTCTCGCTGCCCTGGTACGCGATCGCCGGCGCCCAGGCCGCGGTAACCGCCGGGCTGCCCGTCGTCGGCATTCTGGCCATTGCGGTGATCGGGCCTACCGCAGGGCGCTTCTACATCGACATCACCAGCGGGGTGCCGCCGAAGCAGTTCATCCGCGGCGAGTGGTTCGTGTCCATCGCGCTCCTCACCGGCGCCGTCTGGCTCGTCTGCTACGCCGTGGGACTGGGGACCTGGGCCTCGGCCGGGATCTCCTTCGCGATCGGCCTCGCGCTCCGCCTGCTCGCCCTGTACCGCGGCTGGGAGGAGCCACTGGCCAAGGAGCCGGCCGGCGTCTACCAGCACTCCGACGGCCGACCGCTGCTCGGACGCAAGCTCAAGGGCAAGTCGGTACGGGAGATGAAGGACCTCGGACTCACGGTCAGTAAGCCTGGAGAGATCAAAGAATGAGGGTCACCGCAGCGTGGTGCCGTGGCTGCAGCAGGGCAGCCATGCTTCGCAGTCGCATCGCAGTTCGTCCATCGCCTCGGGCCGGTTCTGGGCCGACCATGTGAACCGCGCCCCGCCACCGCATGACTACCGAATAAGTGTTCAGACGGCATTCTCCGGTCCAACTCGGTGAAGCAGTTCCTCGCGTTGCGAGATGCGCGTGGCGGCTGGCAGACGCGACATGGTGTAGGCGGCGGCCATGAGTTGTGCGGCCCGGCCAGCCGGGACGCGGCCGTATCCCGTACCAAAACCAGGTGCGGCAACTCTCGTGACCGGGTTGGCCGCAGAATGACGGCCGACGGCCAACAGAGCGGCCCAGAAGGCGTCATGCACGGCGATATCCATCCCGCCTGTCAGCGGCATCGGCACGCGCATGGTCGGTGCGTAGACAAGCCAACGGCAGGGCGCGCCGCCAGTGGGAACCACACTCGCTGCCCCGACCGGTTGGTAGCCGTGATACTCGTCAGCCACCGCTGCCCAGACTGACCGCTGAACATCGGGCCAGTAGCTAGCGAGTGCTCGATCGACACCGCCGTCCATCTGCCCGTAGCTGTTCCCTGCCGTCAGTACGGCGTCGACTTCCGGCAGCACGTCCAGCAACGATCCTTGCTGCACCTCGATCACGCCCTCGTCGATCTGCGTGGCGAAGACATCGCGCCACGCTGAGACGAGAGCGGCGTCGAGGTCGACAAGGAGCAATTGGGGCGCCGTCACGCCGATGTCCCGCGGGCGAAGTTGTAGCTCGCTTGGGCCGATGATGTTGCGGGACTCACGTCAAGGTCTCGGCAGCTGTTGACGACTCCGGTGCTCACCTGATGGAACATGCGCCGACGTTACGACATCACGTTGGTTCGGCTGGCTCGTGGATCGTCCATTCGTGTGGCAGCGCTGCGAACCACATCACGTCGATGCGCTCGCCCTGCCACACGCTGTGTGCGCGCATCGTTCCCTCGTGCACGAACCCCGCTCGGCGGGCCACCGCAGCTGACGTTGCATTGTCCGCCTCGACCGTCAGGAAGGCACGAGCTGCGCCGAGCTCGAACAACCACCGTGTGAGCAGAACCACCGCCCGAGTCGCGTACCCGCGCCCTCGCGCGCTCGGCCCGATCCAGTAGCCGAACTGCGCTACGTCTCCCTGCGACCACTCATCGACGCCGCAGCAGCCGACCAGGCCACCGGAGGCTGAGTCGGTGATCGCGAAGGCAACACCAGATGGTGGCTCCGCTGCGCCGAACGCCTGCCAGCTCGACGTGAACTCGTCGCTGATCGCTTCAGCGTCCTCGATCGAGAGCGGCGGACCCGGTCGTCCGAGTCGGTCGTGGGGCCCGTTGTAGCGTCGGATCGCTGGATCGGCGAACGCCTCCGCCATGAACCCGGCGTCATCTCTCGACCAAGGTCGCAGAGTGACCACGCCATCCGAGAGCGACACGACCGGAATGTCGGCATCCGCTTCACGCACGTCTATCGGCCCCTTCCGTTTTGACCCTGCACACGTCGAACTCGGAGGTTACCCCGAGCCCTTGAACCCTCAGATGTCATTCCGGCGGGAGGCGAGTGAGTCGGAGCCGCCGGTTCGGGAGGCAAACCGGGAGGCAACCACCGGGGAGACCGGCCTCTTGCATGACCTGAGTGTCTGCCGGTTCGGGCAGGATTTCGTCCATCGCTACCGGACGCAGAACGTCCGCAATCGGGGGTACGTTGTCGCCATGTCCGACTTCAGGATCAAGGCGCTCACGCCAGAGACGTTCGACGACTTCGCCGCTCTCGTCGAGCGGAACAAGGGCATGTTCGCCAGTTGCTGGTGTACGCATTTCCATCCCGACTGCGCGGAGAAGGGCCAGACCGCCGAGGGGAACCGGGCGCTCAAGCAACGTCTGGTGGCCGACGGGATCGCGCACGCGGCGCTGGTCTACGAGGACGATCGGGCCGTCGCCTGGGCGGAGTACGGATCACCCGAGGAGCTGCCCAACATCCAGCACCGCAAGGAGTACGTCGCCACTGCCGAGCGACTGCCCGACTACCGGGTCACCTGCATCCTGGTCGAGCGCAGCTTTCGCGGTCACGGCCTGGCGGCGATCGCCCTGCGCGGAGCCGTCGAGCTGATCGCGCAGGCCGGCGGCGGCCTCGTCGAGGGCTACCCGCACGACACCGGCGGGGTCCGGAAGAAGAACTCGTCGTTCCTCTACAACGGCACCCGCACGATGTACGAGCGCGAGGGCTTCACCTACGACCGGCCCAAGGGCCTGGGCAACTGCGTGATGGTGCGCGAGGTCGCCCCGAGCACGCGCGACTGAAGCGATCCCTCGCTCCACGCGGAGACGACGGCTAGCTGACCTTTGATGCTACGCACGGCTGAGGTGGTGTGGGCCGGGTAGCCTGACTTGGATCGGACTAGCTGGCATCTCACGTTCTGGAGAACCACATGCCCGGCAGCAGTTTTGGCGCGTGCCCGCTGCGTGCCCATGTCGATCCGCGCCTCCTGCGATTCAGCGCCGGGGCCACAGCGAGCGTGCTCGCCGTCGTGCTGCTCATCGTTGACGTTGTTCGACCATTGGGTCTCGGCCTGCTCGCCTCCCAGGTCGCCGTGTTCGCGTTCACCGCGTTCGTGAGTTTTCAGTGGTCGTTGTGGGCGCAGCTCTTCGCCCGTGTCATCTGGCCGCGGATCGGAGCGCCAGCCGAGTTGGAGGATGCTCGGCCGCCGAGATTCGCCCAGTTCGTCGGCTTCGTGTTCACCGCTCTGGCGCTGACCACCTTTGTACTCGGCGTCGATGTCGCTGGCTACGGCCTCACCGCTCTCGCGTTCGGCGTGGCAGCCCTCAACGCATCCACCGGGCTGTGTTTGGGCTGCAAGGCCTACCAACTGATCCGTCGCCCGAAACCGGCCTGAGCCCATCCGGAGCCGTCGTGACAGTCGCTCATCGGCCGCCGAAATGTGCACGAAGTGACATCAGCGGACTGGGTTGCCGGGGACAAGGGCTCGCCACCAGGGGGTGTCGAACCATCGGTCGTTGCGGGCCGACTGCTCGTCGACGGTGGCGATTCTGGCAGGCGGGGCGTAGTCGAAGATGAAAACCTTGTGCTGGATCCCGAGCATGGTCCGCCGGCTCAGAATGTCGACGATGTCGCCGTCCGTCCATCGGCCACCGCGCATGTGGGCGTCGACTCTCGCCCCCGCGCAACACAACTTGTAGCCGACCGGCTCGAGTTGACGTCGCAGCTCGAGGAACGCGGTCCACAAGCCATGCCCTGCTCCGGTCCAGGTTGCACCGTCAGGCGTTGTCAGAACCAGCGTCCAGTACGAGTCCGGCGTCGAGGTCCGCTCCAGGGAGCACACCTGCTCGATTCCGTCGATCGAGCAGGTGACCGGCTCCACGACGTGGTAGTCGATCATCGTCCACCGGCCTTTGTACGAAGTGACATCAGCGGACCGGGTCCCCGGGGAGGAGGGCTCGCCACCAAGGCGTGTCTGTCCAGCGGGCGTAGCGGGCCAGTTGTTCATCGATGGTGGTGACCTTGCCTGCGGGGGCGTAGTCGAACAACGAGGCCTCGTGCCGGATGCCGAAGAAGGTTCGGCGGGTCCAGAGGCCGACGATGTAGCCGCCCACGGATTTGCCCTGGCGCATGAAGGCGTCGGTTCGGGCGCCGGCGCAGCAGAGTCTGTAGCCGAGGGGTTCCACTTGGCGGCGCAGGTCGACGGACGCTGTCCACAGACCCTGGCCGGAGCCGGTCCAGGCCCTGCCGTCCGGCGTTGTCAGGACCAGCGTCCAGTGAGAGTCGGTGGTGGAGGTCTCGTCGACGGAGCACTGCTGCTCCTTGCCGTCGAGCCAGACCGTGAGTGGCTCCACCTCGTGATAGTCGATTCGGCCGTTCATCGTCCTGCGAACTCCGATTCTCGATCGTGGGCCTTGCCATCCCCACTGACCGGTGAATCTAGCGGACTTGATGAACTCAGCTCGGACCGCAGCACCGGCTTGCTCAACGGACGGTACTTGTTCGCGCGGATTGTTTGCTGCCGACAACAACGCTCCGCAGGACCGGTACGTCAACTAGTGCGTGCCGGAGTTGTCGGGTCGCCGCGGAGGTCAGGGCGCCGTGGTGAGGAGCACTTGCTCGTGCGCGGCTTGATTGGTTACCAGCACTTTGCGATCAGCGTGGCTGCGATCTCGGTTGCCCAGGCGGCCAACTCGATCAGCAGAGCGTGAGCGTGGGGCGGGTAGTGCCTCAAAACGAGACAGATTGCCGGGTGGGAAGTGGAGAGACTGATTCCATCCGGGATACGCCCGAAAGGAGTTCGCCATGACCACCATCGACGCCGATGCGTTCGGCGCTCACGAGGAACGCGCCCAACCTGCCGCTGTGGCCGCTGAGGCTGAGGCCGCGGTTCCAGCGGTGACTGGAGACCCGTCTCTGATCGGTCTCCCCAGTTTCATCGTGGGATCGGTCGCGCTCGGTCTCGTCCTTGTCGGCTACGTGCCGGCGGCGGCGGTCGGGGCCTCGCTCTCCATCATCGTCGCGGCCACCGGACTAGGCCTGGTGATCGCCGCCGTCTGGGCGGCAGGCGTCGGCCAGAGCGCGGTAGCCGGGGTGTTCGGCATCTTCGCGGGGTTCTGGCTCAGTTACGCCATGCTCGTACTGGGCCTCACACACAACTGGCTCGGCATCGTCGCCGCGGACGCCATCGACACACAAGGCTTGTTCCTGATCTCGTGGCTGGTCGTGATCGGGATGCTGACCCTGGCCACACTCCGCCTGCCGAGCGCGTACACGGTGCTCTTCGCGCTCATCGAAATCGCGTTGGTGCTGGTCCTGATCGGCACCCTGCAGGAATCAGCAAGCGTGCTCCACATCGCAGGTGTGGTGGTGTTCCTCTTCGCCGCGGTGGGTGTCTACCTGTTCTTCAACTCGGCTTCGCAGGCCACAGGCGGTGGCGCGCTTCCGCTCGGACCACCGCTCGTCCATGGTTGAGCCGCCTCGCCCCTGAGCTTCACCGCACGTCGGAGGCCCTGTCCCGTTCGGGAAAGGGCCTCCGACCTGTGCCCCGGGAGGCTAAGCCTCGCGCTGGTACGTGGTCAGGCGAGTGCCTTGGTCTTGATGGAGTCGTACTCCGCCTGCGTGATCGTTCCGGAGTCGAGCAGTTCCTTGGCGCTGGCGATCTCGTCGGTCGGGCTCTTGGACGTGCCTGCGACATCCTGGATGTACTTCTTCTGCTCGGCCTGCTGCTCCTCGAACTGCGTCCGCCGGCGCTCGTTCATGCTCCGGCCCCGAGCGATGAGGTAGATCAGTGCCCCCACCCACGGCACGAAGATGAGCAGGATCGCCCAGCCGGCCTTGGCCCAACCGCTGAGCGAGCGGTCGCTGAACAGGTCCCACAGACAACGGAACCACACCATCAGTGCGGCAATCCAGATGAAGAACCAGAAGCTCCACAGAAGAACTTCCCCGAAGTCATTCGTCATTGCGTCCACGGTCATTCCCTCCAGAGATGAGCGGACGCGCCAGCCGGCTCACCCAGGTCGAGCTTCATGACCTGCGCCTCCGATGGGCGTCTCGGTCGCATTGCAGCAGGTCCGGACTGTCCGGGGCGTCACCCATGGTGGATGAACTCCGTTGCCATCGGCAGGGAGATCATCCCAGCATGTCGTCGACGGCGATGCGGGCGGCTGACGGGCAGCCCTTGGTGAAGCCGTAGAAGGGGCCGAAGTCGCGGGTCGCCGCGAACCCTGTCATGTAGAGCCCGGCCAGGGACGTCTCGAGGCCCTCGGACAAGGCGGGGAAGCCTTCGGTCACCGAGATCCGATCCACGACATCGCCCAGGTAAGGCACGCGAGCAAGGTCGGCCCGGTAGCCGGAAGCGAAGACCACGTGATCGGCTGTCAGCGCCGCGCCGTCGGAGAGAGTCAGCGTCACGTCGTGTTCGCTGACTGCCGTGCCGACCACCGCACACCCCGGATGACTGGTCACGACGGCGTCCGGGATCCGCGGTACGAGCCAGGGCTCGAGGGTGAGACGGCCGACCTGCCAGAACTCGGCCGCGATCGTTCGCTGCCGCTCGACCGGGAGTCCTCGCCACCATCCGCGGTGTGTCAGCGTCTGATTGACGTACTGGTCGACGAAGCGCCAACTCACTTTGGCGAACGACGGTGTGCTGTGGCGATGTACCACGTGCACCTGCGCGGCGTCGTGATCACACAGCAAAGCCGCCCATTCGTAGGCGCTTTGCCGGCCGCCGATGATCACGACCCGCGCACCGGCAAGGGCATCGAAGGAGACCAGTTCACACGTGTGCGAGCGGCGAGCCGGGGGAACCTCGGCGTACCACTCCGGCAGGTTGAGGAAGGAGCCGACGCCAGGTGCGACGAGTACCTTGTCCGCGGTGATCGTCGTACCGTCGTCCATCGTTGCCACGAAGCCCGCGTTCGGCTTGGTCAGGCCGGTCACGAGCCGCTCGTCGAGGTCGAGCCTCTTGCACTCGCGGAACCACTCCGTGTAGTCGAGGAAGACCGAGATCGGGATCGGGTCGAAGTCTGCGGGGCGCAGGCCCCGATCCTCGAAGAACGCCTCGAACGTGTACTCGCCGTTTCCGTCGAGATGCCAGTCGGGGCCTGACCGCAGAAACATCTCAACCGGCATGTTCTTCCGCCAGAACGCCATCCGGTGGCCCACGATCCGGGTCTCGATGCCGTTGTCACGGGCAAGGGCCGCCGCGGAGTAGGCATAAGGCCCCGCGCCGACGACCAGCAGATCCGTCCGGTCCGGCATCGTGCCTCCTGAAGGTGTGGCCGGTGGCAACGAGAACGAGTGGGCGGTGAGGCCAACAATCCTCTACCTGACGCGTTGGCGCCAGGAGGTCACCTCGGGGCGGATCAGTTCGTGGGCAGGAGCCAGCCGATGCGTAGTTCTTCCGCGCTGGGGCGGAACGTCCGGATGAGCTCGGCGCGTTCGGGGTCGTCTTCGGGGAGGTCTTCGGCGAGGGCGGCTTGGGCGGCGATTGTCTGGGGCCTGGCTCCGAGCGCGGCGCGCAGATGGAGACAGCGGCGCAGCATCGCGATCCGCTCCGCGGGCTCCTTGAGATGCGCGAGGTGCCGGATGATGTACGACTCGAAGTAGCCGTCGCCGGACCTCGTCGCGATCTCGAGTGCTGTCTCGTAGCGTGCGAGGGCGCCGGCCGGGTCCTCGTCGATGTTGTCCAGCAAAACGCCCCAGTGGTACTCCGCCCAACCGCGCTGCTTCTCGTCGTCGCTCTGTGCCGCCGCGCGGTAGCCGGCCTCGGCCACGGCGCGGTCGTCGGCGCGGGGGTCGCGCTGGAACAGCAGGCGGCTGTACGCCATTCGGGCCGTGAGCAACTGCGCCGTCGGCGACGCGGGATCGAGTGCCGCGACCGCTTTCTCGGCCTCCTCATGGCCCTCGATCTGGAAGAACCAGCGGTCGACGGCGATCTCGGCGTGTAGTTCGGGCTCGGCGTCGGGGTCCACGACGGCGAGTGCGGCATCCCACTCCCCGAGCAGGTGCAGGCGTCGGGCTACGTAGGCGTCATCAGTTAGCATGACGCCTACCATAGGAATCGATGATGTAGGTGGTCAAGTGGAGTACGGCGACTACATTGGGAACGTGACGCGCCTGGCCGTCGAGCTGGCCAACACTGGCACGCTCAACCAGGACGGTGAACTGGTCGCCGCGTTCTTCGCAGAGCACGAGATCACTCCGCCGCCCGACGGCGACTACGGCGACCTGCCGGACCTCGTGCGTACGGCCTTGGCGCAGTCAGTCGACGGTGCCGCCCCCGACGCCGTACACCGCCTGCTGCGTGACTATCCGCCGGACATGCACCTGTCCGACCACGACGGCGGCTGGCACATCCACTTCAGTCGCAACGGCACCCCGGCCAAGCGCTGGGCCGGCCAGCTGATCGCCGCCAAGCTCGCCCTGGTCGCGGCGGGGGATCCGGCGGTGACGCTGGGGCGGTGCGCCGCGGCCGGGTGCGGAAACTACTTCGTGGACCAGTCACGGAACCGGACGCGCCGGTTCTGCTCCAACGCGTGCGCGAGTCGTACGACGGTCGCGGCGTACCGAGCCCGGGCGGCGAATAACTCCTAGCACAGTCGCTCGATGTCCAGCACGATGGACGGATGGCATCGGTCCGGCAGTTCCAAGTCACCTTCGATTGCGCGGAACCCGAGCGCGTCGCTCGTTTCTGGTGCGAGGTGTTGGGGTACGTCGTACCGCCGCCACCGGAGGGGTTTGCCACGTGGGCCGATTTCCATCGGTCGCTGCCGCCTGAGCGTCAGGGGGCGGGGTTCTCCTGCGGCGATCCCACCGGTGTAGGCCCGCGGCTCTACTTCCAGCGCGTTCCCGAAGGCAAGGTCGTCAAGAATCGGGTGCATCTTGATGTGCGGGTCGGCACCGGGCTTGTGGGTGAAGAGCGCGTGGCTGTGCTCGAGGCCGAATGCGCACGGCTGGTCGCGCTCGGCGCGACCCGCGTAGGTCTACTGCGGGCCGATGGCTTCAACGAGTCGTGCCTTCCCATGCTGGATGTCGAGGGCAACGAGTTCTGTCTGGACTGAGTCGGGGAGGGTGGGCATGGAGATGGGTCTTCGGGGGAGCGTTGAGGAAGGGTTGTGGCCGCTGGTCGAGTCCTTTCTCGGCTCGCACGACGTGGCAGGCCTGGCCATCGCGGTGGTGCGCGACGAGGAGGTCGTCGCGCGTGGGTTCGGCGTTCGTGACGTCGGCACCGGTGCGCCGGTCACGCCGGAGACGATGTTCCACCTGGCGTCGGTGTCCAAGCCCTTCGTCGCGACCGCGGTCGTGTCGCTGGCGATCGCTCGGGACACCGGCGAACCGGTGCTCGATCTGGATGTTCCGATCACCGATTGGGTGCCTGAGTTCACCTTGGCCGACGGTCGCGCAGGCGACGTCACAGCCCGGCGTCTCTTGAGCCACACGAGCGGTCTTCCCGACGTCGTCGACTACGGCTGGCACGACCCTCAGCTCGGCGACGACGCCCTGAGCGAGTTCGCTCGCAGCCTGTCGGACTGGCGGCTGCAGGCGGAGCCCGGCTCGGCGTTCTCCTACTCCAACGCCGGGTTCGAGCTTCTCGGCCTCCTGCTGTCCAGGGTCACGGGGACGACGTTCGAGAACGCCGTACGGCGCGATGTCCTGGCGCCACTCGGGATGCGGAACAGCACGTTCCTGCGTAGCGAGGTACCCGCGCACCTGGTTGCCCCACCGCACGTCGGGATGCCGCTGTCGGTGCCCGGTCGCTCCTATCCGTACACCAGGCGTCATGCCCCGAGCTCGACCCTGCATTCGAACCTGGTCGAGATGTGTCGCTGGATGGTGGCGCACTTCGAGCCGGCCGCAGTGGCTTCCGACGGGCGGTGGGCGCGGCTCGATCCTGGGCTGCTCGACCTGATGTGGCAGCCCGTGGTGTCGGTGGGCAACCCTCCGTCGGACGAGGCGAGGTCACTCGGTTGGGCCATCGGCAGCTACCGCGGGCACCGAACGGTGAGTCACGGTGGCATGGACCCTGGGTTCAGGTCGAGGCTCGTGCTGGTTCCGGAGCGGCGTACCGGCGTCGTCGTACTCGCGAACTCCAACGCGATCCCTGCCTCGCTGATCGCGAAGGCAGCGCTCGACGTCGCCCTCGCCGATCACCACCTCTCCGGTGCGACGCCCGAGGGGGTGGTGGCCATGCGCGCCTTGCTGCCCCCGGTCGTCGGCCCTGTCGCCGAGGCGCTGAAAACATCGGGTCCGGATGCCGCAGAGGCGGCGTACCACCGACTGGCTGCGCTCGAGCCGGCCGAGTTCGATCTCGACGACGAGGGGTTCGACGAGGCTGTGTGGGGAGCGATCGAGCTGCGCCGCACAGACCTGGTCTGGCCGCTGCTGCGAGTGTGGACCGAGTTGCGTCCGGACTCGTCCGCCGCTTGGACGATGACCGGATGGGCCCATCAGCTCGACGGACAGCTCGACCTGGCGAGGAGTGCGCTCCGACGCGCCGTTGACCTCGACCCCGAGAACGACGACGCCGCGCAGCTCATGAGCACCCTCCCGTCAGCGTGACCGATGAAGATCAGAGCGGGTTGAGGCGGCGCCGCGGGCGGGCGGCTCAGGTGTGCAGGGTGGGGCGGTAGGTGAGCTCTTGGGTGTGGCCGTCGAGGGTCCGTTGCTCGATCAGCTCGAGGTCGAAGTCGGCCGCACCCTGGAAGACGGGGTCAACTCCGGTCTGACCGGAGATCACGGGGAAGATCGTCAGTTGGACGCGGTCGACCAGGCCGGCGGCCATCAGCGACCGGTTCAGGGACAGGCTGCCGGCCGAGCACATCGGTACGTCGGACTCCTCTTTGAGCCGGGCGACGACCTCGACGGCGTCGCCGTTCTCCAGCGTCGCGTTTTTCCAGGCGAGGGGTCCTTCCAGTGTCTTCGACACCACCGTCGTCGGCAGGCTCCTCATCCTGGTGTTCACCGGGTCACGGACGTCGGACTCCTCGATGGTCGGGCCCAGAATCTCCAGGAACTGCCGGTAGGTGGTTGCCCCGAGCACCAACCGCGGCGTCTCGCCGTAGAAGGCAAGGCGGCGGTCGAGGAACTCAGGCCCTTGCTTACCCCAGTAGCCTCCCCAGTCGCCACCTTCGCCGTACGAGCCGAATCCGTCGAGGGTGGCGAAGACGTCGAAGGTGTAGATAGCGGTCATGATGTCCTCCTTGAACAGCTAAAGCTGGGTTGCTGCCGGGACGGCAGTGGTTTCTGGTTCGGGGTCAGCCGGTTCAGATGGGTTGTCCAGCAGGCGCATGAACGGCGCCAAGGCCAAGGATGCCGCAACAGCACCCATGACCAGGGAAGAGACCAAGAGGGCGCTCGGTGCGGATACGGTGTGGATCAGCCAACCGAAGCCGAGTGCGGACAGTGCACCGATCAGGGTGCCGTAAGCGGCTCCCAGGCTGCCTACGCGACCCAGCAGTTTCTGCGGCGTACGACTGTAGAAGGCTGTGTACGGAACCGCGAACATCACACTCAGCATCGAACCGGCCAGGAAACTCACGCCGACCGCAGGTATCGAACCGGGCTGGAGGAAGTGCATGCCCAGCAGAGCCACGGCGTACAGGGCGGTCGCGCCGACGAGCCAGGTCCGTTGAGCCAGCTTCTGCGCCAAGGCGGCGAAGCTGACACCTCCGACCATGCCGCCAACCGCACCTGCACCCAGGAAGATGCCGAGAGATCGGGAGTCCTGGTGCGCGAAGATGAACCAGGCCGGATAGATCAGCGCCGAGATCGGCACGATCACAGCGCCCATGAGCGGCCCGAGAAGCTGCATCTTGCCAAGGAAAGGTTCCTTGACGAGGAAGTGCACCGCTTCACGCAGGTCGAGGTACGTCTGGCGGGCCGACATGGGGTGCTCATGCGTCATGACCTGCTTCCGCAGACGTGAGACAAGCATGATGCTGAGCAGGAAAAGTACGGTGGTGACCAACAGCGTGTTGGCCTCGCCGAAGGCGGCGATCAGCAGACCGGCGGTAATCGGTCCGATGAACATCGCCACCCCTTGAAGCGTCTGCGTCAGGCCCATCGCGCGGGTGATCGGTACGTCTTCTTCCCTGGCGGCTGCCGGCACTCTCGTAGTCTTGGCAATCTGTCCCGGCCCATCGAAGAAGACACCGAGTATCTGGGTGACGGCGACGAACCAGAGCGAGAAGAAGCCGAACCACAGCGCCACGGCCAGTGTCAACGCGGTGATCAGGCTCAGGCCGTCAGCCAGGATCGATACCCGCCGACCACCGATCCGGTCGGTCACCAAACCTCCGACCAAGGTGCCGGCTACCGCGGCGATTCCGATGGCGAAGGCGATGGTGCCGGCACTGGCGGCGCTGCCAGTGCGCGTCAGAATGAGCCACGGGATGACCAGGGCGATCACCTGGTTGGCATAGGTGGACGCGGACTGCGCTGACAGAATCGTCAGCAGTTGTCTGGCTCTGGAGAGCTTTTTCAATCCCTGCCTCATGTCTCACTCCTCCCGGTCGATCGTGTCCGCCCACTGCGGGTACACCCCTTCCACGAACACCCCCACCCCCGATCCGACATCGCCCCGCGGATTTCCCGAGATCCTCTGTACGCCGATCCTGAGCGCCGCCACTTTCAACAACCTTTCAGCCGCCTTCAGACAGGGACGAAGCCGTGTCAGTGGGCGTGTCAGTGGCGTGTCAGGGGGGTGTCTGGGCGGGTCGCGATGGTTGCTCCATGAACAGCTCAGCGATTGCAGTCTCGGGACTGCGTAAGGCTTATGGGGACAAGGTCGTGCTCGATGGCATCGATCTGGAGGTGCGGGCCGGGACGGTGTTCTCGCTGCTCGGTCCGAACGGCGCGGGCAAGACGACCACGGTGAACGTGCTGACCACCTTGCTGAAGGCGGACGGTGGGACGGCACGGGTTGCCGGCCACGACATCGACACCGAGGCCAAGGTCGTGCGGTCGGTCATCGGGGTCACCGGTCAGTTCGCGGCGGTGGACGAGCTGCTGACCGGGCAGGAGAACCTGCAGCTGATGGTGGATCTGCTCGGGGTGAACTCCGGCGAGCAGGTCATCGCGGGCCTGCTGGAGCGGTTCGATCTGGTGGAGTCGGCGCAGAAGCCGGTGTCGACGTACTCCGGAGGTATGCGCCGCAAGCTGGACCTGGCGATGACGCTCGTGGGCAACCCGGAGATCATCTTCCTGGACGAGCCGACCACCGGCCTCGACCCGCGCAGCCGGCGCACGATGTGGACGATCATCCGCGGGCTGGTGGCCGACGGCGTGACCATCTTCCTGACCACCCAGTACCTCGACGAAGCCGATCAGCTCGCCGACCGGATCGCCGTACTCGACCAGGGCCGATTGGTTGCCGAGGGCACCCCGGACGAGCTCAAGCGCCAGCTGCCCGGGACGCACGTCCGGCTCCGGTTCGGCACCGTCGAGGAACTCGACGCGGCCGCGCGGATCTTCACCGACTCGACGCGAGACGACGAAGCGATGGACCTGCGGGTTCCGAGCGACGGCGGGACGAGGTCGCTGCGGGCCGTGCTCGACCGGCTCGACGAGTACTCGATCAGCGCCGAGGAGTTCTCCGTCCACACACCCGATCTTGATGACGTTTTCCTCGCCCTGACGGGCCACAACACGGAGGTAGTCGCGAAATGAGCGCCCAGAACCACTCGATCGTCATGCTGCGTCGCAACTTCAAGCACATCACCCGGAACCCGACCTCGGTGTTCAACGCGGTCCTGATGCCGGTCGTGATCATGTTGATGTTCGTGTACATGCTCGGCGACGCGTTCAACGTCGGCGTCGACTACGTCGACTATGCGACACCGGGACTGATGCTGCTGGCCGTCTGCTACGGGCTGGGGGCCACCGCGACCGCGGTGAACTCCGACATGACCAAGGGCATCATCAACCGGTTCAAGGTCATGGACGTCTCCCGCGGTGCCGTGCTGACCGGGCACGTGATCGCCAGTGTGCTGACCAATCTGATCGCCATCGCCGCGATCGTCGGGGTGGGGTTCCTGCTGGGATTCAACCCGTCGGCGAGCTTCGTCGACTGGCTCGGTGTGATCGGTCTCGTCGTACTGCTCGGATTCGCGGCCGGCTGGTTCACCGTCGCCCTGGGACTGTTTGCGAAGTCTCCGGAAACCGCGGGACTGGCCGCGGTGCCGCTGGTCATGCTGCCGTTCTTCAGCAGCGCGATCGTCCCGGCGGACAAGATGGGGGCCGGCCTCAAGCAGTTCGCGCAGTACCAGCCCTTCACCCCGATCATCGAAACCCTGCGTGGGCTGCTGAACGGCGCACCGGCCGCCGGCGACGTGATCCCGGCCCTCGCGTGGTGCGTCGGAATCGCTCTGGTCGGCTATCTGTGGGCTCGTTCGACCTTCGCGAAGCGAGCCTGACGAACTCGGGTGGTGCCGTGGCGCGCCCTCACGAGGCCAGCGTGACCTCGACCAGCTCAGACCAGTTCGACTCCGTACCTACCTGCGTCACCTCGGCGAACCGTGCGTCGCCGAGGTGACGTCGTACGTCGTGCTCGATCCTGACCGCGGCCGGGTTGGAAAGATCTGGCAGACCGCGTACGCCGTTGCTCGCCGCGAGCAGCCGCGCTGCCTGCTCGTACTGTTCGCGGCGCATCGCCAGATCCGCGACTCCGAGGATGGCGTGCGCGAGCGTGGGTGCGTGGCCGGCCTCGGACGCCGCTTGGAAGGCGGCGGCTCGGTGTCCGCGGGCTTGCTCGAGATCGTCGGCGAAGTCGCCGAGCTGACTCTGGACGACCGCGCGGATGTTCGCCTGATCCGCTTCGTCTCCCAGAACGGTCGTCGCGACGTCGAGTTGCCGACGTGCCTCCTCGGCGTCTCCGCGCCAGCCGGCCAGTTCCGCCTTCGCGAGTGCCAGCACGGCCAGCGCACCCGGCCAGGGGATCCGGTCCGCGTAGCGCTGCGCGTCTGCCATTGCCACCTCACTGGACGCCTCGTCGCCGAGCAGCCAGTACAGCTGAGCCTGTCGCGCGCGCAGCCGAATGACGTCGTCGACAGCACCGAATTCGGTGACGACGCCGACCGCCTGTTCGAGGTACTCGCACGCGGCAGCGAACTCGCCCCGCGTGGCGATGCGGTCCGCCAGCTCGGCCAGGGCGAACGAGATCCCAAACCGTTCGCCGACCGCCCGGAACTCGGCGAGTGCCAGCTGGAGATCCTTGTCCGCATCCCGCCCGTCGCGCCCGAGCATGATCCTCATCTTGCCGAGCTGCAGCCGGGCCATCGCACGTCCCCAGGGGTCCTCGTGGCCGAGCAGCGATTCCCACGCGGGCAGGATCTGGTCCGGGGCCTGCAACATCATCTCCAGCGGCGCGATCAACCCGAGCACCGGATGAGGATCCTTACTCTGCTGGCTGTATCGGTAGGCCTTGTGGATCCACTCCGCGACCTGGTGCTCGTCGCCCGGCCCGGAGGTCAGGAACTGCACGACCAGGGCGTACACCATGGCGCGGATCTCGTCGGTCACCTCGCCGGGTGTCTCGATGGCCGCCATGATCAGTTCGTTGCCCTCGGTCTTGTCCCCGGCGAGCCACCAGTACCAGCCGGCGGACGCGGCCAACCGCATCGCCCCCTGCGCCTCGCCGGCCGCCACCGCAGCACGCATCGCGGCACTGATGTTGTCGTGCTCGGCCGCGAGGGTGGCGAGCCATTCCAGCTGCTCGGCGCGGCGAAGGTGCGGCTCCGCGGTCTCGGCGAGTTCGGTGAAATAGGTGAGATGCGCATGCCGCGCCAGCTCCGATTCACCCGCCTCCGCGAGCCGCTGCGCGGCGTACTCCTTGATGGTGCCGAGCATCCGGTATCGCGGCGCCTTGTCGGTGTCGGCGACCAGCAGGGACTTCTCGGTCAGTGCGGTCAGCAACTCGAGCACCTCACCCGCCTCGACCGCATCGCCGGCGCAAACTCGCTCGGCCGCCTCCAGGCTCGCGCCGCCGTAGAACACCGACAGCCTGCGTAGGACCGTCCGTTCGGCGTCGGACAGCAGTTCCCAGCTCCAGTCGATCACCGCGCGGAGAGTCCGTTGCCGCGGCAGCGCCGTACGGCTGCCGCCGGTCAGCAGGCGGAAGACGTCATCGAGCCGGTCAGCGAGCTGATCAAGGGACATGGTGCGGAGCCTGGCCGCGGCCAGCTCGATCGCCAGCGGCATCCCGTCCAGCGCGCGGCAGACCCGCGCCATAGTCGACAGGGTGTGGGCATCCACCGCGATATCCGTGCGTACGGCGGCTGCCCGGTCGCGCAGCAGCTGGACGGCCGGAGAAGACTCGATCGCGTCCAGGTCGGCGTCGCTCGTGGGCAGGGCCAGCGGTACGACGTGCCACAGCGCCTCACCGGTGATGCCGAGCGGCTCCCTGCTCGTTGCGAGGATCCGTAGCCGGCGGCACTCCCCGAGCACCCGATGCGCGAACGTCGCGGCCGATTCGATCACGTGCTCGCAGTTGTCCAGGACCAGCAGCACCTCGCGCTCACGCAACGCGGTGATGACCCGATCCGTCGGCTCCGTGTCCGACGCGTCGGTGAGCAGACCATCCCGCAGGCTGAGCGCTGCGAGCGTCGCCTGCGCCACGTCGCCGTCCGCGCCGATGGGCGCCAGTTCCACGAACCACACACCGTCGGCCAGGTCACCGACCAGCGTGCGCGCGGTTTCGGCCGCGAGTCTGGTCTTCCCCGCGCCGCCCGGCCCGACCAAGGTGGTGAGCCGATGGCCGGCGACGAGATCGCGAACCGTGGCGACGTCGGCGTCCTTGCCGATGAAGCTGGTCAGCTCGGCGCGCAGATTGGTGGTCCGGGTTTCCTCCCGCCGTCCCAACTCGCCCCGCAACAGCGCGACGTGTACCGCGGACAGCTCGGGGGAGGGGTCGACGCCCAACTCGTCGGCCAGGGCTTCTCTCGTGCTCTCGTACAGGAGGAGCGCGTCGGCGTTGCGGCCGGCCGCGGCGAGGGCTCGCATCAGCGCCGCCACGAGCCGCTCCCGGACCGGGTGCGCGGCAACCAGGTCGGTCAGTTCGGTGACCATCTCCGCGCCGTTGCCGAGGCTGATCTCCGCGTCGAAGCGATCCTCGAGGGCGGTCAGGCGCAGCCCTTCGAGCCGCGTGACTGCCGCGTCGTACGCCGTACTGTCCTGCAAACCGACGTCCTGCAAGGCCGCGCCGCGCCACAAGGCGAGGGCCTCGCGCAACAGTCGTATCCGGGCTGGACCCTGGTCGGTGCGGGCCTGGTTGAGGAGGCGTTCGAACCGGATGGCGTCGACGGTGTCGGGCTCCACCATCAGCCGGTAGCCGTCGGTCTGGCCCTCCACCGATGCGTCCGGCAGAGCCTTCCGGAGCCGGGAGACCAAGCGCTGCAAGGCATTCGCCGCTTCGGTGGGCGGCTGCTCACCCCAGATCCAGTCGACGAGCGTCGCCTTCGGAACCACCTGCCCCGGACTGAGCGCAAGGGCGATCAACAGCCCCCGCAACCGGGCGCCAGGCACGTCGGCGACGACCCCGTCGTCCGAACGAACCTCGAATGATCCCAGCATCCCGATCTGCACCCGCCCGATCTTGCCATGGGCGGCCGGTTGCTTCGCGACGTGGGATCAACGGAAACAAAGAGGCGCCAGGTGGCGAGAACGTTCCGGAAAGCCGAGGTCAGGGGCGCTGACCGAGGAGCACGACTCCTTACGGAGGACACCTGGCAACGGTGTCCATCGAGTGGCTCATGCTTTGACTGCTATCTGTCTGGCCGTCTCCAGGAAGCCGGGAAGGGCGGTGTTCGCGTTGTCGGCAGCCCAGGCGAGTTGGAGCGTGAGCTCGTGCCCGACGACAGGTACGAACCGGACGCCCTCCAGCGACACCGCCTGGTACGACGCTGCCACGATGGTCACCCCGAGTCCGGCCGCGACGAGCCCCAACGCGGAGATGCCGCTCGCCTCTTGCACGACGGCCGGGCTGAAGCCGGCACCGCGGCAGGAGGCGATGAACTCGTCGTACGCGAGCACCGAGCGGTGACGCGGGAAGAACACGAAGGGCTCGTCAGCGAGTTCGGACAAGTCGATCCGAGCGCGCCGGGCGAGCCGGTGATCGGCGGGCAGCCCAGCCAGGACCGGCTCGGTCAGCAAAGTCTCCAGTTGGATGCCCGGCGGAGCCGCCGCCGCCCGCAGGAACCCGGCGTCGATCCGCCCGACCGTCAGTGCCGCCAACTGCTCGTCGTCGAAGCTCTCGCTGATCCGGACCTCGATCGCAGGGTGGGCGTCGCGGTACGAGCGGATGATCGCGGGCAGCAGTGCCAGCGTGACCGCCGGAAGCGCCGAGATGGCGAGCTCACCCCAGTCACCCTCGGCGGCGAGTCGGGCCAGCCGAACTGCGCGGTCGGACTCGGTCAGCGCGCGCCGTGCGTGCCCGAGCACCGCCTGCCCGGCCGGGCTGAGGACGACCCGTCGGCTGGTCCGGTCGAACAGCCTGACGCCCAGAATCCGTTCGAGGTCGCGGATCTGCCGCGACAAAGCGGGCTGCGTGATGTGCAAGCGCTCGGCGGCCCGGCCGTAGTGCAGTTCGTCGGCCACCGCGGCGAAGGACCGCCACAACCGCGCGTCCACATCCATGCACTGAGGTTATCAATCAAGAATAGATCGGCCTTGGACAACATCGATGCGGCACGGTTGGCTGGTGATCCCTGCGATCCCCGAAAGGATCCCCAGCCATGACCCAGCCCGTGACTCGAGGCGTGATCTCCAGTCAGGACACCCAGACGGCCCTGTGGTTCCTCGGCGTCCTGTCGCAGGTGCGTGTCAGTGGCGAACAGACCGGCGGGGCCTTCTCTCTGACCGAGAACCTCGCCCGGCGCGGCAACGGCAGCCCGGTCCACTTCCACGACGATGAGGACGAGACCATCTTCGTCCTCGACGGCGACCTGCGCGTCTTCGCCGGCGAAGAGGAACACACCGCCGGCCCCGGCACCGTAGCGGTGCTGCCGCGGCGAATCAGCCACGCGTACGTCGTCACGTCCCCCACGGCACGGTTCATCACGCTGCACATGCCTGGCGGGTTCGAGCAGTTCGCAGCCGAGGTCGGAGAGCCCGCTCAGGCGCTCACGCTGCCGCCGGCACCCGCCGTACCGCCGGATCTGGCTGCGCTGACCGAGACAGCCGCGCGGCACGGCATCACGATTCTCGCCCCGCCACCCCAGCCGTAGGGATCAGCTCGCGGCCTTCTTCACGAGCGCGGTGATCTGCTTCTCGCCGGCCGCGGTCAGCTTTGTCAACGCGAAGGCGGTCGGCCACATCTCGCCGTCGTCGAGGTTCGCCGAGTCGTTGAAGCCGAACGTGCTGTACCGCGACTTGAACTTGCCCGCGTTCTGGAAGAAGCAGACGACCTTGCCGTCCTTGGCCCACCCGGGCATCCCGTACCAGAGCTTCGGCATGAGCCCAGGCGCGTTCTCCTTGACGATGGCGTGAATCCGCTCGGCCATCGCACGCTCCGCCTCCGGCATCTCGGCGATCTTCTCCAGTTGGGCCGCCTCTTGGTCCGCCCCGAGCGCGGCCGCCTTCATCTCCCGCGCATGCTCCTTCATCGCCCCCCGCTCCTCGGCGGTGAACCCTTCGTACGACTTGCCCTTCGAGCCTGCGGCCTTCTTCGCGTTCATCGGAGTTCCTGTCTACGAGATCCGCTGAGAACACTTCCCATGCTAGGAACCCGTCCGCGGTCTGAGCTTCTTCAAACCTGATCGATCTAAGTGGAGAGGTCGTCTCCGGTTCTGTGCTACGGTGAAAGCGGAGATGGGATCTCCGTTCAGGGAACTGGAGGGTGGAGATGGCTGAGACGGTGCTCGTGACCGGTGGGACGGGGTACGTCGGGGGATGGGCGATCGTCGTGCTGCTCGATGCCGGGTACGACGTGCGTACGACGGTTCGTGCCGCGAGCAAGGAGCAGTCGGTCCGGGATGTGGTGGGGGAGCGGGTGGGATTCGCGGTTGCGGATCTGATGCGGGATGACGGGTGGGATGCGGCGATGCAGGGTGTCGACTATGTGCTGCATGTCGCCTCGCCGCTCGGGGATGAGGGTTCGAAGGATCCGGATGCGCTGATCGTGCCGGCGCGCGATGGGGCGTTGCGGGTGCTGCGGGCCGCGACTCGTGCGGGGGTGAAGCGCGTGGTGATGACCTCGGCCGCGAACGCCGCGAGTCCGGCGTCGTACACGGACGACGGCGTCACGGACGAGACACTGTGGACGGTCGACTCGCCGTCGCTGCCGGCGTACCGGCGTTCGAAAACCCTTGCGGAGAAGGCGGTCTGGGACTTCATGGAGGGGTACGACGGCCCGACCGAGCTGACGACCGTGCTCCCTGGTGCGGTGTTCGGGCCGATCCTGACGGCGGACAACGTCGGTACGACGCAGATCATCCAGCGGATGCTGACGGGCAAGATGCCGGGTACGCCGAAGATCGGTCTGGAGGTCGTGGACGTTCGCGACCTGGTGGATCTGCACCTCCGCGCGATGGTTGCGCCGGAGGCGGCGGGTCAGCGGTTCCTCGGCACCGGCGAGTTCGTCTGGATGCGCGAGATCGCGGCGGCGCTCAAGGAGGCGCTCGGCCCGCAGGCAGCGAAGGTGCCCAGCCGCCGGCTCCCGAACTTCGTGGTGCGGCTTGCCGCGATCACCGACCCATCGCTGCGGGCGATCGCCATCTCGCTCGGACGCCGGAACCGGCACACCACGGCCAAGGCTGAGCGTGTGCTCGGTTGGAAGGCGCGTCCCGCAGCCCAGACGGTCGTGGAGTGTGCCCAGAGCCTGATCGCGCACGGCGTGGTTGCCGCGTGAACGACGCCACGCCAAGGAGCGCCCGGCGAGACTCCGTGCGGAACCGTGAGCGGCTGGTCGATGCCGCGCGGGAGGTGTTCGCCGAGCACGGGTTCGGCGCCACGCTCGACGACATCGCCCGGCATGCGGGCCTCGGCACCGGGACGGCGTACCGGAACTTCCCGAACAAGCGCGCGATCGCTTCCGAGGTACTGCGGGAAGCCACCGAACAGATCGCGGTCGACGCACGGGAGGCGCTCGAGGTCGAGGACCCATGGGATGCGCTCGTGCAGTTCTTCGAGCGCACGGGCGCCCGCCAGGCCGCCGACCGGGGACTGTACGAGACCCTCACCGGGCAAGGCGATGACGAGGTCCAGGCCCGCATCTGGCCCGAGATCGTTGCCGCAGTCACCGAACTCTTCAATCGTGCGTACCGCGCCGGCGCGATCCGCCCCGATGCCGCGGTCCAGGACATCGCCGCGATCTTCGCCCTGCTCGGACCGGCGTTCGAGCTGAGCCGCGCGATCGACCCCAACCTGTGGCGCCGCTACCTGGCTCTCCTCCTCGACGGCCTCCGCCCAGCGAACCAACCGGCCCTCCCCGTCGGCCCGCCACCCGTCGAGTCCCTCGACCTCATCCTCCGCGCCGGCAAACGCACCTGACCTCAGGTCAAGGCGGTCAGCGCTGGATGGCGCTGGGCCAGGTAGGCGCCGCGGACGATCGTCTCCTTGTACCTCGCGGCCGCGCGTCCAGTGAGTACGGCCTCGACCGGCGAGTCGTCGGCCCGGACGAACTGGATCAGTGCGTCGTTGCGACCCAAGCTGATGCATTGGTTGAAGTAGCGGAAGTGCAGATCCCGCGGCTCGCGCCCGGCCAGACGATCGGTCAGGGCACGGACCGCATGCGCCGCAGCCGGGATGCCGGTTGCGCAGGCCATCCGCAGTTCCTGGCCGGTGGTCCGTCGTACGGCGGCCGCGTCGCCGACCGCGTAGACGTCCGGATGCGACACCGACCGCAATGTCCCGTCCACGATCATCCGGGCCCTTGAGTCGACTGCGAACCCCGCCTCCGCAGCCAGCCTCGACACCTCGAACCCGGTCGTCCACACCACCACATCGGCCTCGAGCCGATCATCGCCGGCCAGGGGCAGACCCGAATCATCGACCGACGCCACTCGCACACCTTCGACGCGCGAGATCCCGAGACGCTTGAAGGTCTTGTGGAGATGGCGTCGCCCACGATCCGACAACCCGGCGCCGAGCTCGCTACTCGTCACCAGCCGCACCTCCCGACCCGGGTAGGTCTCGGCGATCTCGGTCGCGACCTCGATGCCGGTCAGCCCACCGCCCACGACCGCGACAGACCCCTCCTTCTCCAGCCGCTCCCGCAGCCGCGTCGCATTGTCGACATCCGCCACGGTGTAGGCGTACTCACTTGCCCCAGGCACCGAACTCAGGCTGGTGCGACTCCCCAGCGCATAGATCAGTACGTCGTACCGCAGTTCCCGCCCGGTCAGTACGACGGTCCGCCGGTCGGCGTCGATGTGGATGACGCGATCGGCGACGAAGTCGACCCCGGTGCCTTCGAGCAAGTCCTTGATCGGGCGCTCCGGCAGCTCCTGGCCGGACGCCAGTTGATGCATCCGGACCCGCTCGACGAAGGTGTCGCGGGCGTTGACCAGCGTGACCGGCGCACCGGTACGGCGAGCAGCCAGCTTGGCCGCGATCATCCCGGAGTACCCGGCTCCCAGTACGACGATGTGCGGTGACATGTGCGCACTCCTCTCGACATGACTCCTGACACAGCGAGGCGGCCCGAATGTGACGTGACGACGGTCACGTCCAGGGCTGTCACGAACTCCGCGGGCTGTCTGGTCAGGTCGGCATCGTCTACGAGGAGGAAGACATGCCACAGCAGAAGGCTGTCCTGATGCGCGGCGCGGAGGCCGAGCGGCTCGGCGATCCGCCGAACATGACCTGGCTGATCGCCGACGCCGAGCACACCAACGGCATCATGAACGTCGTCCGCACCACGCTCGGAGCCGGCGTGGACGGTCCGCCGCCGCACTTCCACAAGGAATCGCCGGAGATGTTCTACCTGCTCGACGGCGTGCTGCGGATCCTGGCCGGCGACCAGATCGTCACGGTGGAGAAGGGCGATTACCTGCTCGTCCCGCCGCTGATGCCGCACGCCTGGGGTACGCCGCAGGAGGTCGGAGCGGACGTGCTGATCGTCAAGGCGCCCGGAAACAACCGGTTCGACTACTTCCGGCTGGGCGACCGGATCCGGCGCGGTCAGGCGGAACCGGCCGAGGTGCTCGCGACGGCGGAAAGGTTCGACAATACTTTTGTCGACAATGAGGTGTGGCGGCACGAGCTCGCCGCGCGGGAAGGTGAGCGGCGACAGTTCATCCCCTTCCCGGGGACCTGATGCCGACGCATCCCCTTCCCGGGGACCTGATGCCGACCGGCACAATCGGGGTCATGGATGGCCTGGCCGAGTTCGAGGCACAGCGACCCCGGTTGTTCGGCATCGCCTACCAGATCATCGGTGAGGCGACTGAGGCCGAGGACGTCGTGCAGGACGCGTACCTGCGCTGGCGGTCGGCCGAGGGTGTCAGTACGCCGGCCGCCTGGCTGACCACGGTCGTCACCAACCTGTGCATCAACCGGCTGACGTCGGCCCGGGCCCGGCGGGAGCGGTACGTCGGCCCGTGGCTGCCAGAGCCTGTTGCCACGGGCAATGACCCGCTGGAGCTGGCGGAACGCCGGGACACCATGACCATGGGTTTCCTGGTGCTGCTGGAGAAGCTGACGCCGCCGGAGCGGGCCGTGTTCGTCCTGCGGGAGGCGTTCGACTACTCGCATCGTGACATCGGCGAGGTACTCGGGATCGACGAGGCCAACGCCCGGCAGCTCTACCACCGGGCGCTCGCCCGGATCGGCGATGCGCGGCGCCGTTTCTCCGCGAGTCCCGCGGACGGGGTGAAGCTGGTGGAGCGCTTCCTGGCCGCAACCGTCGAGGGCGATGTGGCCGGGCTGGAACAAATCCTGACCGAGGACGCGTCGGTGTGGGCCGACGGCGGCGGGAAGGCAACCGCTGCCCGCCATCCGATCTTCGGCCGCGTCGAAGCCGCTCATTACCTGACCGGCCTTGGGAAGACCGAGCGGGCGCTGGAGGCGACCGTTGCCGTGGGCGAGATCAACGGAGAGCCCGCGATCCTGGTCCACGAGTCCGGCGAGCTCACCGTCATACTTGTCCCGGAAGTCCGTGACGACCGGATCAGCACCATCCGCGCCGTCCTGAACCCCGACAAGCTCGCCTACGTCAAAGGACAGCTCGCAGCATGACGACGTACAGCGACTTCCCGGCCGAACTGCTGACCGAGCGCCTGCGACTCCGGCGATGGAAGCCGTCGGACGCCGAGGAGCACCGCGGACTGTGGATCGAGCGCGATCAACGAGCGGTACGCCGGATCGACGCCGACGGACGGCCGACGGTCGAGGAGATGCGCGGGTGGCTGGTGGCGAACCCGCTGGGCACCGAGCCCGGGCTGGGGTTGCTGCCGATCGAGCGGCGCGACACCGGCGAGTTCGTCGGGTACTGCGGGCTGACGGTGGGGCAGGGGTCGTTCGACGAGCCCGAAATCGCCTACGAGCTGGCCCGGCGGGCGCACGGTCACGGCTACGCCACCGAGGCGGGTCGAGCGGTCGTTGAGGCGGCCGAAGCCACCGGCCGGCGGCGGTTGTGGGCCACGGTGCGGGAGTGGAACGGGCCGTCGTTCCGAGTGCTCGAGAAGCTCGGTTTCCACCGCAGCGACCGGGTCACCGAGGACCCGGAACGCGGCGACCTGATCTGGATGACCCGCGAGCTCGGTCAGCCGTCGGCGTAGAGACAGAACGGATGGCCTGCCGGGTCGAGCAGGACGCGGACGTCCTTCTGCGGCTGGAATTCGGCCAGGGTGGCACCGAGCTCCAGGGCATGCGCGACGGCCTCCTCGAGATCGCCGACCTCGATGTCGAGGTGCATCATCATGTGCTGTTTCCCGTCCTCGGCCGGCCAGGTCGGGCGGACCCACTCGGCCGACGTCTGGGACTGGAAGGCCAGGTAGGTCTCGGAGTTCCCCGGCACGGCCAGGGTGAACTCGCTCGGCTCGTTCTTGTGGATCTCCCAGCCGAGCACCGCGTGGTAGAACAACCCGAGCGCCTGCGGATCCGGTGCGTCGATCACCGTCCCGAACCAATGACCCTTCGACGAACGTCCCCGGAGCATGTGCCCTCCTCCTGCTGAAGTCTGTACGAGACTAGACCCGTGAACCGACAGGACGATCTGGCCGCCGAAGGTGAACCGGAGAAGGAGTTCAACCCCGGAATCGCGGCGCGGTTGCCGCGGAAGACCGTGGCCGGCGGCGCACTGATCCGCGACGAGGCCGGCCGCATCCTCTTCCTCGAACCGACCTACAAACCGACCCTCGACATCCCCGGCGGCATCGCCGAGTACGACGAATCGCCGTACGACGCCTGCTGTCGCGAGGTCAAGGAGGAGATCGGCCTGGACCTGGAGATCGGCCGTCTCCTCGTCGTCGACTGGGTCCCGGTCCTCGGCGTCTGGACCGACGCACTCGCCTTCGTCTTCGACGGCGGCACCCTCGACGACCACCACCTGTCCGCCCTCACCCCGGACCCCACCGAGGTCCGCACCCACCACTTCCTGACCCTCCCCGAAGCCACCCCCAACCTCCGCCCCTCCATGACCCGCCGCCTGACCCTCGCCCTCCAAGCCCTCACCCACCCCACCCCCACCTACGCCAACTTCGGCCGCCCAACCTTCACCTGACAGCGTTTGCGAGGAGAGCTGCGTAGTCTCCACCGTCCGCAGCACGCAGAGCATCGAGATGGTGGCGGCGGGCCTCGCTCGCCGGAAGGCCGCTGCGCGCGCCCCAGGTGAGATGGTCCGGACCGAGGCCCAGCGAATCCGCGAGTGCGCTCGCGACGAGTCGGGCATGCCGGCCGTTGCCGCTCACGAACGGGTGGATGAACACGAGCCGATGGTGAAATCGAACGCAGGTCTCCGAAGAACCGAAGGTTCCCTGTTCGATCCAGAATCCGGCATCGCCGAGCAGGACCTGCAACTCCTCCTGAATGCGCGCCGGTGGAAGACCGATGGTGGTGTCGCGCTGACGAAGCCGTCCCGCCCAGGTCCACACATCACCGAACATCCGGCGGTGAGTCTCACGAAGGAAGGTGTGGTTGAGCAGATCCCTCGGCTCGAGGTCCTGATCGCCAAGCCAGAGCAGCCCGTCGGTGATGTTCGACGCCTCGGCCTCGTTCAGCTCGTCCCGGGTTCGGATCCACGAGAACTCCTCGGTCAGGTGCTGAGCATCGTCGGCGTCGACCGGCGTCTGGCCGTCCTCCGAGCCGCCGAGCTCCGTCACGCGGCGGAGCGACCGATCCGATGCGCGACAATCTTGCGTAGCACGCGCTGGAAGCCGTCATCCGTGAGCGGCTGAGCCTCCAGGGCCATCGTCCAGGCGATCTTCTGCGCCTTCGCGATGTCCGACTGGGTCGGCTGCTCGTCCTGCGCGAGGAGGCTGAAATCAAGAATCCGCAGGACGCTGATGACCTTGTCTGCTTCCAGTCGAGGGGCTCCGTTCTCCAAGCGGCTGAGCCACTCGCGGGAGACTCCGGCCTGCGCCGCCAGGGCAGCCTGCGACAGCTGCCGCCGCCGGCGCTCGGCTCGAACGGCCGCACCGAGGTCGTCCATCTGCCCGATCGCCATCTCAGCGCCTCTCTTGTGTGATGGTACTGTCACAGCCTTGTTGCTGTGACAGTACCATCACAACCGAGCACTGCCGGAGAAGGGTCTCCTAGGCGGTGGCTAGCAGAGTCGGCCGATAGAGCGTCTGGCCCGACGTCTCGTCGACGACGGCGACGCGGACCGATTCCGGTGTGTTGTCGTGATGCGGTACGGCGAAGACGGCGGTTGCCGGGCGGCCGTCGTACCTGGCGGTGTAGCTGACGAACCGCCAGTCCTCGTCGTCCCAGTAGTCGTGGATGTCGGATCGCAGCAACCCGTTGACCGCGCGGTACGCCGGACTGAGCAACAGCCGTCGCTGAGTAGCGGCGAGCGGTACGTCGTTGGTCGCGGTGCCGGCGAGTGGATGCGTGATCTCCACCCGCAGCCGACGCAGCGGAAGCAACCAGTACCGATCCAGTTCGGCCGACAGCATGACGAACGCGGCAGCCTCCAGCACCAGCACCGCCACAACCGCGACGGAGCCGACCGACCACCATCCATCACCTGCAGCCGTCGCCGCCGAAGCCGTTGCCAGCAGCAACACCGCGCGCCCGATCGCCCGCCGGCCAACGGGTTTGGCCGACGCACCGATGCACCCACAGGACGCATCCGGCACCACGATCTTGGCGTAGATCAAGTACCCGGTGAACCCTGCCGCCAGCACCACAGCCGCCACCGTCTCGACAATCAATGCCGGCGGCAACAACAGGGCCAAGGCGATCACGGCTTCGATCGCACCGACCGCGCGGTACGCCGGTGCCGCGCGCGTCTCGCCGACCAGCCGAGGCAAGGCGGTCCGTCGTGCTTGCTCCGCGCTGTCCCGCCCAGCGACTTTGCCGTACGACGACCAGAGCAGGAGTAATCCGATGAGTAGCGGCTGGGCAGCCGCCACCTGATGTGCGAACATCACGGCCTCCCGGTCAGTTCGAGGCGTAGACGGTCGCGATGTCGATCTCGTTGGTGCCCGGTCGCCAGGCACCGATCACCTGGGCATGCCGGCCGACCTTGAGCATCGACAGATCCGAGACCGCCGGCGTGCCGTTGTAGACGGCCGCGGTGAGCCCGGGCTGCACATGCCCAACGACCTTCTGGCCGTGGTGCTCGAGTTGCAACGCGGACCGCCCGATCGAGGTGATGCTGACGGTCAGGTTGACGATGTTCACCCAGACCGACTCGGCAGCCAGGGTGCCGTCCGGCATCAGTACGCCGCGGGCGTACAGGCCGTCGCCGACCCGGACCTGGTCGAGCGTGGTGGGCCGGAGCTTCCAGACACTGGTCACTCCGGTCAGCTGGATCCGGTGCAGCCGGCCGTCGGATCCCTGTACCTGCAGGAGATCCTGGTTCCGGCCCATGATCAGGCCTTCGGCGAAGTTCGGGTCCGGCTGTCCGGGTTCGGGGTACTGCGTGGCCGCGGCGAACGCGGTCTCGGGGGCGAGTGAGCCCATGGCGCTGGCGGCGACCAGGCCGGTGGCGCCGAGTGCGGCGCGGGTGAGCAGGGACCTGCGGTCCATCGTTGTGGTCATCTCAGCTCACCTCTCAGCCGACGTCGATCGTGCAGGGGATCAGGCCGGCGCTCAGGCTCGCGATCGCGGAGAACGCGGCCGGAGTCAGGTCGACGATCCGGTTGGAGGCGCACTTGCCGCCGCAGCAGGCGCGCTCACCACAGAACAGGTCGGTCTGCGGACCGCAGTCCGCGATCGACGTGACCACCCGTGATCCGTTGCACAGGTTGGTCGTGGAGTGGCGGAACCCGCAGGTCCGCCGGGACATCCCGGTGACTCCGCAGGTGTCGGGGTGGGTGATCGCGAAACAGGCGGCCGAGGCGTTCGGCCACGCGTGCTGGAAGTTGCCCGAGTGGCAGGTTCCGCAAGCACCTCGTCCGGTGCTCGCGCAGGGTCCCCATGCGTTGCCGCAACAGAACCATGAGACTTCGCCGTTGAGTCCGGCCATGACAGATTCCTCCAGGTCTAGGGGCGGTAAGACCTACAGAAACTTTGTACTCTGCCGAGGGGGAATCTCCCAGAGCTCAGGTCGAAACGGAAACTTTTTGCCCAGAACCCGGGGTAGGTATTCGATCGGAGTCGAATGCTTCAACCCCTGGCGCTGGAGTCTGTATGCGGTATACGATCCTGGCGAACGCGCTGGTTGTGACCTGGTGCACGGTGTGATGCATCGGTACCGGATAGGATCGGTGTGTTTGTGGAGGGGAGTATTCCTCTCGGGCGCCGCCCCCAGTGCGCCCGAAGCGGCAGCGTCGTCATCACGGGAGGCCTGGGCGGCCGAACCGGTGCTGCCGGCCCGGAGTTCCGGGCGGAAGAGACCTCCGGACCAAGCTGTGTGCCGTCGTCCGGAGGTTAGTCATGGTCTCTGTCATGTCCCCTGCTGTCTGGGTCTTCACCATCATCGGCTTGCTGGCGATCGTCGCCTTCGACCTGATCGTGATCGCGCGTCGCAATCACACGGTGACGATCAAGGACGCGACCCGGTGGGTGCTGTTCTACGTCTGCCTGGCCGCGCTGTTCGCGGTCGGCCTGTTCGTGTTCAGTCCGGGCCAGACCGGCGGCGAGTTCGTGGCGGGCTACATCACCGAGTACAGCCTGAGTGTCGACAACCTGTTCGTCTTCGTCATCATCATGGCCCGGTTCGCCGTACCGAGCCTGGCCCAGGACAAGGTGCTCTACATCGGCATCGTGGTCTCGATGCTGCTGCGGGCGATCTTCATCCTGGCCGGCGCGGCCGCGATCTCCGCGGCCAGTTGGGTGTTCTACATCTTCGGCGCGTTCCTGGTCTACACCGCGATCCGGCTGGCGCTGGAGGGTGAGAACGACGAGACCGACTTCCAGGAGAACGCCGTACTGCGCGGGCTGCGGCGGATCCTGCCGCTGTCGCACGACTACGACGGCTCCAACCTGACCACCCGCGTCGACGGCCGGCGGATGCTGACGCCGCTGGTGATCGTGATCTCCGCGATCGGGATGGCGAACGTGATCTTCGCGCTCGACTCGATCCCGGCGATCTTCGGGCTCACCCAGGACGCCTACATCGTGCTGACCGCCAACGCGTTCGCCCTGATGGGCCTGCGCCAGCTGTACTTCCTGATCGGTGGTCTGCTGGAGCGGATCATCTACCTGAACGTCGGCCTGTCGGTCATCCTCGCCTTCATCGGTGTGAAGCTGATCATCGAGGCCCTGCACGGCTCGCACATCGACGACATCGGCGCGATCCACCTGCCGCACATCGGCATCCTGACCTCGCTCGGCTTCATCGCCGGCACCCTGTTCGTGACCACGGTCGCCAGCCTGATCAAGTCGTCGTACGACCGGCGCCAGGTCGAGGTGAAGGTCCGGATCGACGACTGACCGGACCGCCACCACTCACCAACCTCGACAAACGGCGGTCCGACGGCTTCCGCTGAGCGGTGAGCCGCTCAGGGGAGTGTGGTTGGTGAGTGCTGGGCGTCCGCCTCCTCCGGACGGCGTTCCTCCTTCAGGCGTAGGAAGAGGGCCGGGATCGGCGTCAGGATCAGCCCGGAGGTGAGCAGGGCGGCGCGGAGGCCGGACCGGCCCGCCAGCGCACCGAGCGGCGGGCCGCCGGCGACCTGACCGATCGCGTTCGCCTGGGACACCATCGAGATCACCGTCGCCCGCGACCGGGAGTCGACGTGGCGGTTCAGCCAGGCCGACTCGATCGGCCACGCGAGGGTGTCGGCGATCGTCCGCAGCCACATCGCGGCCAGCGCCAGCCAGAGGTGGTCGAGCAGCGCGAACGAGATGACGCCGACCACCTGCAGGAGGCTGAGCAGCGCGAGTACGCCGTTCGGATGCGAGGCACCGACCCGCTCGGGAGACAGCTTGTTCAACCCCAGCGAACTGATCAGCGACAGCAGCGTCCCGACCAGCGCGAGCACGGCGAACCAGAACGCCGGGTCCGACGTACCGAAGACCGTCGGGAAGGTGAAGTTCAGAATCTTCACCGACCACAGCCTGTCGAACGCCTCGCTCGACAGGCCGGAAATGAGGCTGATCAGGACCAGCGTCCGGACGACGGGACGCCGCCGGGCGACCGAAAGACCGTGCTTGAAGGTGTCGGCCATCTCCCGGAAGGTCTCCCGCTCCGCGGCCGGAGTCCGGTGGAAGTTGGCCTCGCGCATGAACGCCGCCAGGACCAGCGCGACCAGGATCATCCCGGCGCCGGACAGGACGAGGGGGAGCGGCAGGCTGATCAGGCCGAGCGCACCCGCGGACACGATGCCGGCGATCGTGGCGGCCAGGCTCACCTGCTGGCTGCGGACCATGACCGGGCCGACCCGGTCGGTGCCGATCTCGTCGGTGATCCAGGCCTGGTCGGCGCCGGAGGTGAAGGTATAGCCGAGGCCCCAGAGCACCTGGGCGGCGAGGATCGCGAGGAAGGCCGGCATCAGGCCTTGGAGCATGTAGCCGGCGCCGATCAGCGCGACGCCGATGATGATCGACAGTCGTCGGCTGTACAGGTCGGCGACGATGCCGGTCGGTATCTCGAACAGGAAGCAGGCCAGTTCCAGCGTGGTCCCGACCAGGACCATCTGGAGTGGGTTCAGTCCGGCTTCGCGGACGTAGTACACCATGCTGAGCGTGGAGGTCAGCGCACCGAAGAACGCCCAGGCGGCGTTGTAGGCGTAGTAGGTCCGAACGGGGTCGGCGGACCGGAAGACAGGGTGAGACATCGCGGGTAGCTCCCGAAAGCGTGTGCGGGCATGACAAGGCGCGACCCGAGTAGGTCAAACGCTTGACGTGACGCACTACGGCGGCCTACCGGTAGTGGCCCGGAACAGCGGCGGTGGTGCGCTTTCAGGAGCTACGTTGCATGGGGCTCAGAGTAGGCCACCGGCGGCGAGTCCGCCGCTCAATTTCCCGCCTCAGAGTGGTGTTGAGGAGTACCATCAGTAATGCCTGGCCCGGCCGTTCCCCCGTGATGGTCGGGTCAGGTTTTTCTGTGTCAGGGATGTCGAGAACGGCCTGTCGGCTTCGTCCCCCGGTAGACAGTCAGTCCTACCGGAAGGAACAGCCATGCTGCTCGAGAACAAGGTCGCGATCGTGTACGGCGCCGGCGGCGCGATGGGTGGCGCGGTCGCGCGGGCGTTCGCCGCCGAAGGAGCCACCGTCCACCTGGCCGGCCGTACCCTCGCCAACCTTGAGAAGGTCGCCGCGGACATCGGTACGGCGGTCGGTTCGGTCACGGTGCTGGACGCGTACGACGTACAGGCGGTGAACGATCACGTGGCGTCGATCGAGGGCCCGATCGACGTCGTCTTCAACGGTGTCAGTATCCGCGTGAAGCAGGACATCCCGCTGGTCGACATGGACGTCGAGGACTTCGTCCGCCCGGTCCAGGACGCGGCCCGGACCAACTTCGTCACGTCGACGGCGGTCGCCCGCCGGATGATCGCGCAGCGCTCCGGCGTGATCATCCTGCTGTCCTCGTCGGCCGCGCGGGAGTCCGGGTTCGAGATGGGCGGGTTCAGCCTGGCCTGCGCTTCGATCGAGTGCCTGACCCGGTCCATGGCCGGCGAGGTCGGCAAGTACGGCGTACGCGTGGTGGCGCTGCGGCCGAACTTCACCCCGGACACCCACCCGGAGTGGGACATCCCGGAGGACGGTCTCGACCACCTGCTCGAGCGCACCGCCCTCGGGCGGCTCCCGCGGAAGGCCGAGGTTGCGCGGACAGCGGCGTTCGCCGCATCCGACCACGCCGGCCCGATGACCGGCGCCGTCCTCAACCTCAGCTGCGGCTCGATCGTCGACTAGAACGGTTTGCGATACCTCGGCTGCCTCTCCGCGATGCGGTAGCCGAGGCTTTCGTACAGGGCGACGCTGCCGGTTGGGTTCTCCAGGATTGTCCACAGCGACGCCGTGCGTACGCCGTACTCCCAGAGGCCGGCGTGGTTGGAGCGCAGCAGCGCGGACGCCAAGCCGCGTCGGCGCCAGGCGGGGCGGACTCCGACCCAGGGTGTGTCGTCGACGCCGCTGACCACCCATCCGGCGAGACGATCGCCATCCCAGGCCAGCGTCCACAGCGCGTACTTCGGGAAGTCCTCGGCCACATCGGTCTCGAACTCCTCGAAGGTGTCCTGGACGTACCCGAGCGAGCTCCGCCCGAACACGTCGGCGTTCGCCTCGAACACCGCCCGATGATCGCCCGCCGACGCCGGCCGCAGCTCGACCCCGGCGGGTAACGCGACTTCTGTGGGCGCGTTGAGTGGCATCGTCATCCGGACCCTGGTGAAGGCGACCCGGTACCCGGCCGCCTCGAGCAACGCCAACTGCCGCTCCGACTCCGGATTCCCGCCGAACATCGGCGTACCGATCCCGGCGTCAGCCGCCGCATGTTCCCGGGCGCGGTCCTCCTGCCAAGCCAGCAGGCGCCGCCCGATTCCCTGCCCCTGCCACGCCGGTTCCACCGATCCGGTCAGCAGATAGAGCCGAGTCCCGTCCGCCTCGTCCCACCACCGCATCCGGGCCGCTCCCACCACGGTCCCGTCGACCTCGACCAGCTCACCCCGCACCACCAGTTCCATACCCGCACTATCGCAACCCTCGGGTCCGCACTGCCTCGCTCAGCGCGCGGCAAGCGATGCTCGAGCGGCAACTGCTCGGTCAGGTCTTGACATGGGCGGGTTACGGCGGGTTGACTGCGACATAGTTCACAGGAGAAATAAATTCCGGTCCGGACCGAAGCCGCTGGCTCAGAGCGACTTCTGCCGGGACCGCTGTCCGCCCGGATCCGCTGGCGATGCCAGTGGATCATTCGGCGTTCGCCGAGGGTCGTTGCTCTCAGCAACACGAGGGAACCCTTGCAGGCAAGCGATCTGAGCGCATCGGTCAAGGTCCGGTATCGACCCGGTGCAGAAGTCTTCCACTGCCGGGGGTTCTGTGTCATTCTCCGGGATAGCGAAACCCGAGATCCTATCGGATATCGGTTCCACCCCAGAGCGTGACGGAAAGGATGCGGAGTGAGCGCAACCTTCGAGGTGAAGCCGGCGCCGGCGGCCCCGGCCAGGACCGAGGCGGTGAAACGCACCCCGCCGCCTCGCCCGAGCCGGCGGACCGCGGCCCGCCGCAGCCTGCGCCGGCACTGGCAGCTCTATCTGCTGATCGTCGTACCGCTCGCCTACTTCGTCATCTTCAAGTACATCCCGATCGCGAACGGCGTGATCGCGTTCAAGAACTACAGCCCGATCAAGGGCCCGTGGGGCAGCGACTGGGTCGGCTTCAAGAACTTCGAGCTGTTCTTCCAGAACCCGGTGTTCTGGACGCTGGTGAAGAACACCTTCATCCTGGCCGCCTACACCGTGCTCGCGAGCTTCCCGATCCCGATCATCCTGGCGATCGCGCTGAACGAGATCCGCAACGGCCGGTTCAAGAAGACCGTCCAGCTGGTCACCTACGCGCCGTACTTCATCTCCACCGTGGTGGTCGTCTCGATGACGATCCTGGTGCTGTCGCCGCGGCTCGGATTCGTCAACGACGCGATCGGCCTGTTCGGGGTCCCGCAGATCGACTTCCTCGGCAAGCCGGACTACTTCCGCCACATCTACGTCTGGTCCGACGTCTGGCAGACCACCGGCTACTCCGCTGTCATCTATCTGGCCGCGCTGTCCGGCATCGACCCGGCGCTGCACGAGTCGGCCCGGATCGACGGGGCCAGCCGGCTGCAGCGGATCCGGCACGTCGACCTGCCGGGGATCATGCCGACCGCGGTGATCATCCTGGTGCTCGGAGTCGGCAACATCATGTCAATCGGGTTCGAGAAGGCCTTCCTGCTGCAGAACCCGCTGAACACCGCACAGTCCGAGATCATCGCCACCTACGTCTACAAGACCGGACTGCTGAACGCCGACTTCAGCATGGCCACCGCGATCGGGCTGTTCAACTCGGTGGTCAACCTCTTCCTCCTGCTCGGCGTGAACTTCGCCGCCAAGCGCATCACAGGGAACGGACTCTGGTCATGAGTGTCACGTTGCAGGGATTCCGGCGTACGGCGTCCGGGCGGTCGGAGCGCACCGCGATCGAGGAGACCAAGACCGACCGGATCTTCCTGATCGGCGTGAAGATCATGCTCTGGATCGCGCTGATCCTTGTCGCGGTGCCGTTGATCTACATCGTCGCGAACTCGTTCAGCAGTGCGTCCGCGGTGAGTGCCGGCCGGGTCCTGCTGTGGCCGGTCGAGCCCAGCATCCGTGCGTACAAAGAGGCCTTCAGCGATCCGCTGATCATGAAGGGCTACCTGAACTCCTTCATCTACGCGATCGGTGGCACCCTGATCAGCGTCACGCTGACCATCGCGATCGCCTACCCGTTGTCGCGCCGGACGTTCTTCGGCCGCAACGTGATCATGAGTCTGCTGATCTTCACCATGCTGTTCTCCGGCGGCCTGATTCCGACGTACCTGGTGGTGCAGGACCTGGGCATGCTGAACACCCGGTGGGCGATGGTGATCCCGAGCGCGATCGGGGTCTGGCAGGTGATCATCGCGCGCACGTTCTTCCGGAGCACGATCCCGGACGAGCTGTACGAAGCGGCGACCATCGACGGGGCCAGTGATCTGCGGTTCCTCTGGTCGATCGTGCTGCCGCTGTCCAAACCGGTGATCGCGGTGATCGCGCTGATGTACGCGATCTTCCAGTGGAACAGCTACTTCGACGCACTGGTCTACCTCAAGGACCCGGGCCTGTATCCGCTCCAGATCGTGCTGCGGAACGTGCTCATCCTGAACACGATGACCGGTTCGACCACGACCACCAGCTTGGCCCAGCAGCTCGAACAGCAGCAGTTGGCCAACGTTCTCAAGTACGCGCTCATCGTCATCTCGAGCCTGCCCGTACTGATCATCTACCCGTTCGTCGCCCGCCACTTCACCAAGGGCGTGATGGTCGGCGCGGTCAAGGGCTAACGGGTCCATTCAGGGCTGAATGGGCCCACTTCAGAAGGGAACACAGCAATGCGCTCATCCGTGAGCAAGGTCGTCGCGCTGGCCGCGGCCGGTGCGCTCGCCCTGGCGGCGTGCAGCTCGGACAAGGACAAGGGTGGTGCAGCGAACGAGACCTCGGCCGACGGCAAGGTCATCATCGACACGTTCACCCCGTCCGACTCCAGCACCAACCTGGACACCAACCAGGTCACCAAGATCATGAGCGACAAGTTCAAGATCCAGTTCCGTTGGCAGACCACGACGTACGACGCGGGTCCGGCCAAGGAGAAGCGGCAGATCTCACTGGCCAGCGGCGACTACCCGGACCTGTTCTTCCTGATCCCGTGGGTGGACGCGTTCACCCAGGCCGAGGTGCTGAAGCTCGGTCAGCAGGGTGTCGCGGTCCCGCTCGAGGACCTGATCAAGGAGAACGCGCCGAACATCCAGAAGGTGCTGGACTCCAACAAGGAGTACAAGGAGATGTCGACCGCGCCGGACGGTCACATCTACGCGCTGCCGCAGTGGGCGGACTGCTTCCACTGCACCTACCCGGACAAGCTGTGGATCAACAGCACCTGGCTGAAGAAGCTCAATCTGCAGCCGCCGAAGACGACCGAGGACCTGCGCAAGGTGCTGCAGGCGTTCAAGACCCAGGATCCGAACGGCAACGGCAAGGCCGACGAGATCCCGATGACCACCGACGTCCAGGACAGCAGCCTGATCGCGTACCTGATGAACGCGTTCGCGTATGACCCGGTCGGCGCCAACAACGGTCAGCGCTCGCTGCTCACCCTGAACGGCGACAAGGTCGTGACCCCGGTCAGCAGCCCGGAGTGGAAGGAAGGCCTCAAGTACATCGCCTCCCTCTACAAGGAAGGCCTGATCGACCAGGCCGCGTTCACCCAGAACGCGCAGGCGCTGCAGGCGCAGGGCAACAACCCGAAGGCGGTCGTGCTCGGATCGGTGCCGGTGCTGTGGCCGGGCATCTTCGTCCAGCTCGACTCCAAGGACGGCCGGGACAAGCAGTACGACTCGGTGCCGCCGCTGACCGGCCCTGAGGGCAAGAGCTACACGGGCTACAACCACCCGACCTCGACCGGTTACACCTTCATGCTGACCAACAAGGCCAGCAAGGAGGCGCAGGTCGCAGCGGTCAAGATGCTCGACTACATCTTCACCGACGAGGGCCAGATGATCTCCAACATGGGTCCGGAGGGTGTCGGCTGGAACAAGCCGAAGACCGGTGAGATCGCGCTCGACGCGAGCACCAAGCCGCTGTACAACCCGGTCCAGAACGCTCCGAAGAACATCAGTTGGGGCGCGCTGGGGCAGTACAACAACACGCTGGCCTACCGGAACGCGCAGGTGGTTCCGAAGGACATCTACACCGGTGCCGGCCTGGAGCGGCGGTTGTTCGAGGCAACCAAGCAGTACGAGGGCCACGAGGACAAGGCGCAGTGGTTCCCGCAGACCTCGGTCTGGCCGGACCCCAGCCTGAGCGGTGAGACTGCGACCCTGCAGACCAACCTCAGCACCTACGTGAACCAGAACCAGTTGGCGTTCATCACCGGGTCGAAGAACATCGACACCGACTGGGACGCCTACGTGAAGGGTCTCGACAGCACCGGCATGACCCGGTACCTGGAGATCCAGCAGCAGGCGTACGACAAGTACAAGTCCGGGAGCAAGTAGCCCGCTATGTCCCACGAACTGTGGTTCCGCACCCCCGCGCCGGACTGGTTCGAGGCATTGCCGCTGGGCAACGGTCACCTCGGTGCCAAGGTGTTCGGCCGGGTCGGTGTGGAGCGGATCGCCCTCAACCTGGACGACGTGTGGTCCGGCGACGGCCCGCGCGAGCTGACGGTGGCGGACGGTCCCGAGGTGCTGGCCGACGTACGACGGTTGTTGCTGGAGGACGGTGATCGGCTGGCCGCGACTGAGCGGACCCGGGCGTTGCAGGGTCCGTTGGTGGAGTCGTACCAGCCGCTCGCCGACCTGCTGATCCGGTCCTCCGGTGAGGCTCGGGACTACCGCCGGAGCCTCGATCTACGGACCGGGATCGTCGGTGTGGACTACACAGTGGATGGGACCCGGTTCCGGCGGGAGACGTACGTGTCGACGCCGGACCAGGTGATGGTGTGGACGATCACGGCCGACCGGCCGGGTGCGATCGACCTCGACCTGAGCCTGGACAGTGAGCATCCGGTGCGCGTGGAAGTTGCCGACGGCACCTATGGTGTCGTCGGCCACGCGCCCTCGGATCTGACGATCGAGTACCGGCAGAGTCCGGACCCGATCCGGTACCGCGACGGTCACGGCATCGGCTTCGGTGTCGCCCTGCGCGTGGACAACCTGGGCGGTGCCGTGGACGTGACCGACGCCGGTGTCGCTGTTCGCGGTACCGACAGTGTGACGGTGTTGTTGTCGGCGGCAAGTACGTTCGCCGGCTGGTCGGTGCCGCCCGGCCGCGATCCGCTGGTGGCGCTGCGCGAGGCGATCGGCGTACTGGACGCGGTTGCCTTGGACAAGCTTCGTGGGCGGCACGTCGAGGACCACGTCGCCTTGTACGACCGCGCCGAACTGGTCCTGGGTGAGCCTGGCGAACTGCCGACCGACGAGCGGATCAAGGCGGTGGCTGCCGGGGGCAACGATCCGGACCTGGTCGCGTTGATGTTCGGCTTCGGCCGGTATCTCCTGATGGCGTCGTCCCGGCCCGGGACCCAGGCCGCCAACCTGCAAGGCATCTGGAACACCGACCGACGGCCGATGTGGGCGAGCGACTGGACCAACAACATCAACACCCAAATGAACTACTGGCCGGCCGATCTGACCGGCCTGGGGGAGTGCTTCGACCCACTCACCGACCTGCTGGAGGGCCTCGCGTCGTCGGGCGCGGAGACAGCGAGAATCTTGTACGACGCGCCGGGCTGGGTGTCGCACCACAACGCGGACATCTGGCGTGCGACCTGGCCCGTCGGTGAAGGTGGCGACGACCCGGTGTGGTCGATGTGTGCGACCTGTGGCGTCTGGCTGACCGCGCATCTGATGGAGCATTACCGCTTCCAGCAGGATCTCGGGTTTCTCCGGGACCGCGCGTATCCGCTGATCGCGGGCACGGCCGAGTTCGTCCTGTCGATGCTGGTCGAGGACGGCGACGGCCGGCTGCAGTTCATCCCATCGACCGCGCCCGAGCACCACTTCGTCCTTCCGTCCGGCGAGAAGGCGTCCGTCGACCTCACCTCGACGTACGACATCTGGCTGATCCGCGAGCTGTTCGCGAACCTGCACGAGGCCGAGGAGGCACTGGGGCTCAGCTCGGGGCTCGCCGGACAAGCCGCGGCCGCACGAGACCGTCTGCCCGCGGTGCGGATCACGCCTGACGGACGGCTGTTCGAATGGCCGACCGACTGGCCGCCGTCCGAGCCCGACCACCGCCATCAATCGCATCTCTACGGGCTCTACCCGGGCGCGGAGATCGACCCGACACGTACGCCGGAACTGGCCGCGGCCGCTCGTGCTTCGCTGGAATTGCGGACCGCGGGTGCGACCAACGGTGGCTGGACGGCCGCGTGGCTGGTCGCGCTGTGGGCGCGGCTGTTCGACCCGGAGAAGGCGGCGGAGGTGATCCGTGACTATCTGAGTCGACTGGTGTCGGACAACCTGCTGCACCGCGACGGCGACATCTTCCAGATCGACGCCAACTTCGGCATGACCGGTTGCATCCCCGAACTGTTGATCCAGAGTCACACCGACACGATTCGGCTGCTGCCGGCGCTGCCTGCTGACTGGCCGGATGGATCGTTCCGCGGCCTGCGGGCTCGGGGTGGTCTGAGCTTCGATGTCAGTTGGAGCGGTGGTCGGCTGACGGCCGCGTCCGTGGTCGCGGCGCAGGGCGGTACATACCGGATCGCGTGGCCCGACGGCGAGGTGACGGTGGAGTTGCCGGCCGCCCAACAAGTGGACCTGGTTAGGACTGCCTAACCAAAGTTGTTGTAGTCTCAACGTCCGTGAAGACGCGCATCGTGGTAGTCGTTACAGCAGCCCTGCTGGTGCTGGCCGGGTGTGGTGGTGGCACCGACACCGGCAGTGCCGACACCGGGGTCGGTGACACCGACGTCGCGACCGGCGGACGGCTGTTCAAGACCGCCGACGAGGACACCGCCAAGCTCGGCTCGGACGCGCAGCCGGGCGTCTTCCCGCGGACGGTGAAGCACGCGCTCGGCGAGGCGAAGCTGGACAAGAAGCCCGAGCGGGTCGTCGTACTGGACAGCGGTGAGCTGGACGACGTACTGGCGCTCGGCATCACCCCGGTCGGGATGGCGACGACCGCGGGGCAGGCCGGCGTGCCGTCGTACCTCGCGGACAAGGCGCAGGGGATCAAGACCGTCGGCGGGATCAGCGAGCTGAACCTGGAGGCGATCGCGGCGCTGAAGCCGGACCTGATCCTCGGCAGCAAGCTGCGCGCGAACGACCTGTACGACAAGCTGAGCGCGATCGCGCCGACGGTGATGAGCATCCGGCCCGGGTTCCCGTGGAAGGAGAACTTCCTGCTGGTCGCGGACGCGGTCGGCGAGGAGGACAAGGCCACCGGGATCCTGAACGACTACCAGAAGCGCGCCGACGAGGTGAAGTCGAAGGTGGACGGTTCGCCGACGATCTCGCTGGTCCGGTTCCGGCCGGCCGAGATCCGGCTGTACGGCAACCTGTCGTTCATCGGCGTGATCCTGAAGGACGTCGGGCTGCCGCGGCCGAAGATCCAGGACGTGCAGGACCTCGCGGTGGAGGTGTCGCAGGAGAACATCTCGCAGGCGGCCGGTGACTGGATCTTCTACTCCAGCTACGGCAAGCCGGACACCACCGCCGAGAACACCGTTGTCAACGGCAACCTCTGGAAGGCGCTGCCCGCGGTGAAGGACGGCCACGTGGCCCGCGTCGACGACGAAGTCTGGTTCCTCGGCCTCGGCCCGCTCGGCGCCATGGACGTCCTCACCGACCTGGAGAAACTCCTGAGCCCGAAGGGCTGAGAAGCTCCCCGCCCTTCGGTTCGCTCAGGGCGGGGAGGTAGGAGGAACTCTCGCGTCCGAGACCGGGGCCGGGATCAGTCGAGTGTGCGGCCGCGGTCGGTGACGGTGACGTCGGGGGCGTAGCGGGCGACGGCTGCGACGAGGTCGTTGTAGGGGAGGGGCCGGCCGAGGATCTCGACGGTGCCGGGCCATCGGCAGGACGGACCCCAGCTTCTCGAACTCCGGGCGAGCGAGGTTTCGTCGTGCACCAGGACGACGAGATACGGTTCCCAGACCTCGTCGCCTTCGGCGTTCACCTCGTGCCGTTCCACCCGGCAGACACCGTGTACGTCGGGCCAGGCGATCATGCGGCGCTGCTCACCGCCCAGGTGGATCCCGGCCGCGTCGATCGACAGCAGTACGTCGTCCGAGTCGGCCTCGCGCCGTTCCTCGATCGTTGTCACGGCGCCGACCAGCAGCAGCACCGGAAGGCCGACCGCGAAGATCAGCGGCGTTCCGCCGAAGGACAGCCAGATGGCCTCGAGGGGTTCGCGGACCGGTTCGCCCCTGATCAGTTGCACGACGACGCAGAGCACGGTGAGCAGCACCATCAGCGCGAACAGCAGCGTGCCGAGGTACAGGACTGTCTTCGTCGTCCCGAGTCCGCGACGCTTGACGACGAACGGCTCGGCGGTCTGCACAGACGGCATAGTCGCATTGTCAGGGCTCTCAGCCCTTCGCACCACCGTCCTCACAGAATGCTAATCATTTCGGTCCGGACCGGTCCTTCCTAGGGATGAAAAGCCACGCCGGACCCTGCGGCGGCTTTGGTCCGGACCGTGTGTCCGCAACAATCACTGCATGTCGGACCGCCAGACCGCTGTCGCAGCACCGAAACCGCCGTCGCGGGCCAACAGCCGTGGGCGCCGGAAGAACGGCAAGTGGCGTCGCGGCTGGTTCATCGCCGTCCTCGCGGTGCTGTCCGCCCTTCCACTGCTCTTCCACCGCTGGGTGCCGAACTCGGTCGGCAACCTCGGCAGCCTGCTCGACACCTTCCTGCCCTGGGTGGGCGTCGCCATACCCATCCTCGGAATCGCGGCCCTGGTACGACGTTCCGCTATCGCCGGTGTCGCGTTGCTGGTGCCCGCGGTGGTGTGGGGCCTGATGTTCGGCAACCTGCTGATCCCCGGCAAGGGTGGCGGTGCGTACGACATGCGTGTCCTGTCGCACAACGTCGATGCGGACAACCCGAACCCGAAGGCGACGGCGCAGGATCTGCTCACCGCCGACGCGGACGTGATCGCCCTCGAGGAGGTCACCGCGGCGGACATGAAGGTCTACAAGGCGGCGTTCGCCAAGACGTACCCGTACCAGGTGGCCCGCGACACCGTCGGGCTCTGGTCGAAGTTCCCGGTGGCGCAGAGCGAGTCGGTCGACGTCGGCTTCAAGTGGACCCGCGCGCTGCGGGCCGAGGTGAGCACCCCGCAGGGAAAGGTGGCGGTGTACGTCGCCCACCTCGCCTCCGTGCGGGTCGGCACCAGCGGCTTCACCTCCGGCCAGCGCAACGACACGATCGAGGCGCTCGGCCGGCAGATCTCGGACGAGAAACTCGCCGGGGTGATCGTGATGGGCGACTTCAACGGTACGGCGAACGACCGCAGCCTGGCCCCGTTGACCACCGGACTGCGCTCGGCCCAGGGTGCGGCCGGCTACGGGTTCGGCTTCACCTGGCCGGCCAAGTTCCCGATGGCGCGGATCGACCACATCATGGTGCGGGGCGTCACCCCGACCAAGGCCTGGGTGATGAGCTCCACCGGCAGCGACCACCGACCCGTCGTCGCCGAGATCCGGATCTAGTGCCCTGAGCCGGAAGGTCGACGGCGACTCAGCACACTAGCTTGTTGGTGGGTCGGCGCGACTGTAGTTGAAAGCAGGAGTAACGTTCCTCACCGGTAACACCACGATGCGTCACATCGAGGATCCGGAGGGCCGATGCTCGCACTTGAATCCATCCTGAGGCTGGATGCCACGGCGATCGACTACATCATCATCGCGACGTACTTCGTCTTCGTGCTCGGGATCGGGTACCTCGCCAAACGCGCGGTCTCCAACAGCCTGGACTTCTTCCTGTCCGGCCGCACGCTGCCGGCCTGGGTGACCGGTCTGGCCTTCATCTCGGCCAACCTCGGCGCGATCGAGATCATGGGCATGTCCGCGAACGGCGCGCAGTACGGCATGCCGACCGTGCACTACTTCTGGATCGGTGCGGTCCCGGCGATGCTGTTCCTCGGCGTCGTGATGATGCCGTTCTACTACGGCTCCAAGGTGCGCAGCGTGCCGGAGTTCATGCTGCGTCGCTTCGGCAAGCCCGCGCACCTGGTGAACGCGATCAGCTTCGCCGTCGCCCAGGTGCTGATCGCCGGTGTGAACCTGTTCCTGCTGGCGACCATCGTGAACGTGCTGCTCGGCTGGCCGATCTGGGTGTCCGTGATGGCCGCTGCGGCGATCGTGCTCAGTTACATCACGCTGGGCGGCCTGTCCGCGGCGATCTACAACGAGGTGCTGCAGTTCTTCGTGATCGTGGCCGCGCTGCTGCCGCTGACGCTGGTCGGCCTGCACAAGGTCGGTGGCTGGGAGGGCCTGGTCGACAAGGTGAGCGCGTCGCCGGGCGGCGCGGAGCAGATGAGCGCCTGGCCGGGCAACGCGCTGAGCGGGTTCACCTCGGACTTCCTCTCCGTGATCGGTCTGGTGTTCGGTCTCGGCTTCGTGCTGTCGTTCGGCTACTGGACGACGAACTTCGTCGAGGTGCAGCGGGCGATGGCGTCGAAGAACATGTCGGCGGCCCGGCGTACTCCGATCATCGGCTCGTTCCCGAAGATGTTCATCCCGTTCATCGTGATCATCCCCGGCATCATCGCGGCCGTGCTCGTGCCAGAGCTGGCCCAGTTCAAGGCCAACGGCAGTGGCGAGGTCACCTACAACGACGCGTTGCTGCTGCTGATGCGCGACCTGCTGCCGAACGGCATGCTCGGCCTGGCCATCACCGGTCTGCTGGCCTCATTCATGGCCGGTATGGCGGCCAACCTCAGCTCGTTCAACACCGTCATGACGTACGACCTGATCGAGCGGTACATCGTCAAGGAACGCAGCGACGACTTCTACCTGCGCACCGGTCGCTGGATCACGGTCGCCGGCACGCTGATCGCGATCGGGACGGCGGCGATCGCGTCGGGCTACAGCAACCTGATGGACTACCTGCAGCAGCTGTTCTCGTTCTTCAACGCACCGCTGTTCGCGACGTTCATCCTCGGTATGTTCTGGAAGCGGATGACCGCGACCGCCGGGTGGACCGGTCTGGTCAGCGGTACGGCGACGGCGGTCCTGGTCTTCATCCTGTCCGAGAACGGCGTGATCGACCTGCCGGGTCAGGGAGCCAGCTTCGTCGGTGCTGGCGCGGCCTTCGTGGTCGACATCCTGGTCAGTGTGCTGGTCAGCCTGGCGACGGCGCCCAAGCGGGACTCCGAACTGGTCGGCCTGGTCTACTCGCTGACACCGAAGGACCAGCGGACCGAGGTGGCGCAGGCAGGCGACGAGGGCTGGTACCGCAAGCCGGTGCTGCTGGCCGGCATCTCACTGGTCATGGTCATCGCCCTCAACATCGTCTTCGGCTGACGGGAGGTACAGAAATGGCTGAGCAGCAGAAGAAGACCGGCGCGTTCGACATCCGGGTGGTGATCGCGGCGCTGGTCGGGATCTACGGATTGGTGCTGACCATCCTCGGGATCATCGCCGACCCGCACGAGGTCGCCAAGGCGGCCGGCATCAACATCAACCTGTGGGGCGGCCTCGCCATGATCGTGTTCGCGGCCCTGTTCGTCCTCTGGGCCCGGCTCCGGCCGATCGTCGTGCCGGTCGAGGAGCAGGCAAGGGCCGAGGCAGCCAAGTCCGAGGAGTAACCCCGATCCACACGACTCGTCGTGGGACCAACAGGGCGGCACTCGAGCCGACGCCCTTCGGCTGGGGCAGCTCGGACTGTGATCGTGTCCGTTTGACGAACATCGGCGTCCGGTCCGATCCTGCCGTCCGGACGTCGGTGTTCGTAGTCTCGAAGTACCCGAGGAGGAGGAACTTCGAGATGACTGTCACCTCTGCCAAGCCCGATCTGTCGACCTTGGCACAGCAGTACGCCGAGGACGGCTTCGTCCTGGTGAAAGGCCTGCTCAGCAAGGAGGAGGCGGCCTACTACCGGCAGCGCAGCCACGAGCTGCTGGCCCAGCTGAACCGCAACGATGACGCCACCTGGAAGTCCGCGATGGGACTGTCCGACGGCGCGACCCGGCTGCAGCATCTGCACGACGCGCAGTTCTACGACGCGGAGTTCAGCAAGCTCGTGATCGACCCGCGGTTCACCGACGTGGCCGCTGCGGTGATGGGGGTGGACAACGTCCAGTTGCACCACACCAAGCTGTTCGTGAAGCCGCCGGAGAACGGCTCGCCGTTCCCGCTGCACCAGGACTACCCGTTCTTCCCGCACAAGTACCACCGGGTCGGCGCTGCGATCTTCCACTTCGACGACGCGCCGGTGGAGAAGGGCTGCGTCCGGGTGATCCCGGGCAGCCACAAGGACGGGCCGCGCCAGCACGAGGCGGAGGGTTCGTACCACCTGATCGACCCGCCGTTCGAGGCGGCGACGCCGCAGCCGGCCGAGGCGGGCGACGTACTGTTCTTCACCTATCTGACCGTGCACGGGTCCGGGGTGAACACCAGCGACGAGGCGCGGACCACCTGGCTGATCCAGTACCGCGACCCGGCGGACCCGCCGACGGTGAAGACGCACGACCACTCGCTCGGGCAGGGCATGATGCTGCGAGGAGTCGACCCGACCGGCAGGAGCGCTGTTTGACCCTCGCGGATGTCGCGATCGCGGACCGTTTCGTCGACCTCGCCGGACTGCTCGAGTCCTGCGAGGTCGACGGGTTCCGCGCTGACTTCCTGAGCTGGGGGCACTACCGGCCGGAGTACTGGCGCAACTACTGGCACAGCCACTCGTTCCACGAGGTCTGCCTGGCCTACTCCGGCGCGGGCCGCTTCAACTCAGGAGACCTGAGGTACGACGTTCAGCCGGGCTCGGTGTTCCTGGCCCGCCCTGGCGACGTCCACGAGATCGAGTCCAGCCGGAGCGAGCCACTCGGCATCGCGTTCTGGGGCTTCACGTTCCGGCCAGGCTCTGATGAACCCGGCTGGTGGTCCGGACTGACACGTTCGGACGGGCCCGTGATGTCAGACCGGACCGGCTCACTCCCCGCACTGATCACAGCGCTGGCGGCTGAGGCGGCTGCACCGGTGTCCGGCTACAGCACCGCACTGGGCGCTCTGGGCGCCACTCTGGTCATGGAGACCGCCCGAGCCTTCGCCCTCGACGGGGACTTGGCAGTGGAGCCGGTACGGCGTGACCGCGGCCCCCTGGTCGTGGAGGCGATGCAGCGCCACCTCCGCGACAACCTGTCTCGCCCGATCACCGTGCGGGATGTAGCAGCCGCCGCACACCTCTCGGAGCGCCACGCCGAGCGACTGTTCCAACAGCAGACCGGCGCTTCGATCATGACCACTCTCCGCCGCCTCCGCCTCGAACTGGCCGCCCAGCTACTCCTCGACCCCACGGTCACCGTCACCGAGGTAGCCCGGTCTTGCGGGTACTCCGACGTACGTCCGTTCTCCACTGCGTTCCGCCGCCACTACGGCCGCACTCCCGGCGAGCACCGCCGCGCCGGCGGCACCGAGTTCGTCCAGGAGATTTGACCTGAACCTCGGTTGAGGTCTCAGGCTGGCTGCCATGATGAAGATCGGTGTCATCCTGCCCTCCGTAGATGTCCAGCGAACCGAGCACCTCGACCTGCGCGCGGCCGCCAGGTACGCCGAAGAGGCGGGGCTGGACAGCGTCTGGATGGGCGACCACCTCGCCATCGGTGCCGCGACCCTGGAGGCGACGATCGGGCTGGCGACCGCGGCAGCCGTCACGGAGCGGGTCGCGATCGGAGTCAGCGTCTTCGTGCCGGCCATCCGCCCGCTGGCCTGGGCTGCCAAGCAGATCGCCTCCCTGCAGTACGTCTCCGGCGAACGACTGATCCTCGGCGTCGGATCGGGTGGTGGCGACGAGCAGTGGCGGGCGGCCGAGGTTCCGTTCGCCGAGCGCGGGCGACGTACCGACCGGGCACTGCGCGCGTTGCCCGACCTACTGGCAGGGAAGCCCGTTGACCTCGGTGCCGACGGCCCGGCGGTGCAGTTGGCGCCCGCCGTCGCGAGGCCGCGGTTCTGGGTTGGCAACGACTCCGCGGTGGCTCGGCGGCGGGCGGCGCAACTGGGTGACGGCTGGTTCCCCTCGCTCGTGCCGGTCGAGGAGGTGGCCACCGGCCGGGACCAGCTCGAGGAGCTCGCGGACCGGTACGCGAGGCCTGTGCCCACGATCGCGATCGGCGGGGTGTCGGCCGGAGGCGCCGATGACGCTGCCATCCGAGGGCTGGCAGCGGGGCTCGCCGGCGGCTACGGCATGCCGTACGACCGAGCGGTGTCCCTGCCGCTCACGGGCACTGCCGAGCAGGCGGCCGATCGACTCGGTCGGTACGCCGAAGCCGGTGCGAGTCACGCCGTACTGGGTGTTGGTGGCACCGAGTGGCGAGCCCAGGTCGACCACCTCGCCGCCGTACGCGCACTGCTCTGACCGGTCAGTCCCGACGGCGGCGCCAGAGACCCACAACGGCGACCAGTCCGGCCAGGGACGGCAGGGCGCCGATGATGCCGTGCAGTGGCGGCACGATCGTGGTGTAAGCCTCGCCGCCGACGGACAGACCGATGAGTTGGATGGTCGCGCCGAGGACGAACTGCACAGTGCTGACCGCGCGGACCCGGCGCTTGCCTCGGGCGACGCCCCAGATCGCGTACAGCCAGCCGACGAGCCCGAGGACTCCGACGGCGGCCAGGTAGATGGCGATCGCGTTGCGGTCGGCAAGGACCGACTTCTGCGGCCAGGCCGGGTACGCCGCCCGGACGTGGTCGGCGATGACGTCGATCGTGACGATGTCGATCAGCGGCGCGAGCGTGGCCAGGACGGTCAGCAGCAGGCCGGCGTACAGAGCCGGCCTGACGTACGCCGGTGAGCGGGGTGGTGCGGCGATGGTGGTCATCGCGATCCTCCTGATTCTTACGATGTATGTTTCAGGGTATACTTACGCCGTAAGAATCATCAAACGAGAATCAGGGTCCCGATGACTGCACGCCGTACCCGTGGCCACAGCGTGGGGCTGACCCGTGAGGCGGTACTGCGGGCCGCGCTCGCGTTGGCCGATCGCGAAGGGCTGAAGGCGCTGTCGATGCGCCGGCTCGGCGCCGAGCTGGACGTCGAGGCCATGACGATCTACCACCACGTGCCGAACAAGGACGCCCTGCTGGACGGCCTGGTCGAGCAACTCGTCGCCTCGATCGCCCCTCCGGTGTTCGAGACGCCTTGGCAGGAGGGCATGCGCGACTATGCGCAGAGTCTGCGGGCCGCACTCCTCGCGCATCCCAATCTGGTCCCGCTGATCGCGTCCCGGCCGGCCATCACCGCACAGAACCTTCAGGCGCTGGAGACCGCGTTGGAGAGCCTGCGGTCTGCTGGTCTCGCACCCGCTGACGCACTGGACGTCATCTACGCGGTGACCGGCTTCGTCGTCGGTCAGGTCGTCACCGCGTCGGAGGGCGATCCGGTCGATCAGCTGGCGCCGCTCGACCTCTCCGAGTTCCCGTTGCTGGCCGAGGCGGCGAAGGGACCGCGAGATGCGGAAGCACGCTTCGTGTTCGCGCTGGACGCCCTGGTGTCCGGTCTCGGCTCGAGGCGCTAGACTGGTGGTATGCGAGTGAGCCTGCTCCTTAGTTAGCCGTACTGGCATCCAGGCGCCGATGAGCGCCGGTCAGTGCGGCGTCCCCTCCTGTGTGAGGGGCTTTTTCATTTCTGGGAACGCCGTCTGGCAGATTTAGGCTCAACAACACACGAGTGCGGGAGTAGGACCGTGAGCGAGCAGGTGGAGGACGCCCCTATCGACCGGGGTGGGTACGACTTCAACGTCATGCAGGCCAAGTGGCGGCCGGTGTGGGAGAAGCTGGACCCGTTCAAGGCACGTGACGACGGCTCGGCCGAGCGGCGTTACGCGCTCACGATGTTCTCCTACCCCTCCGGCGACCTGCACATGGGCCACGCCGAGGTCTTCGCGCTGCACGACCTGCTGTCGCGGTACTGGTTCCAGCAGGGGTACGACGTACTGAACCCGATCGGCTGGGACTCCTTCGGGCTGCCTGCCGAGAACGCGGCGATCAAGCGCAACGAGCACCCGGCGACCTACACCTACGCCAATATCGAGACGCAGGCCGAGTCGATCCGGCGCTACGGCATGAGCTTCGACTGGTCGCGCCGGCTGCACACGTCCGACCCGGAGTACTACAAGTGGACGCAGTGGCTGTTCCTGCGGTTCTACGAGCGCGGGCTGGCGTACCGCAAGGCGTCGTTCGTGAACTGGTGCCCGCACGACCAGACCGTCCTGGCCAACGAGCAGGTGATCCAGGGCCGCTGTGAGCGGTGCGGGCACGAGGTCACCAAGCGCGAGCTGACCCAGTGGTACTTCAAGACCACGGAGTACGCCCAGCGGCTGCTGGACGACATGGAGCTGCTGCAGTGGCCGGAAGAGATCCTGCTGATGCAGCGCAACTGGATCGGCCGGTCCGAGGGCGCGTTCGCGGACTTCCAGGTCGAGGGCCGCGAAGAGCCGATCCGGGTCTTCACGACCCGGCCGGACACGCTGTTCGGCGCTACCTTCATGGTGGTCGCACCGGATGCGAAGCTGGCCGCCGAGCTGGTCACCCCTGACCAGCAGGCCGCCTTCGACGAGTACCTGACCGCAGTCAAGTCGACCACCGAGATCGAGCGGCTGAGCACCGAGCGGGACAAGACCGGTGTGTTCCTGGGGTCGTACGCGATCAACCCGGTGACCGGGGAGCGGATCCAGATCTGGGCCGCCGACTACGTGCTGGCCGACTACGGCACCGGCGCGATCATGGCGGTGCCCGGCCAGGACACCCGGGACTGGGAGTTCGCGGAGAAGTTCGGCCTGCCGATCGTGCGGACCGTGCAGCCGTCACCCGACTTCGACGGCAAGGCGTACACGGGCGAAGGCCCGGCGATCAACAGCGCGAACGACGAGATCAGCCTGGACGGACTGGGGGTCGACGAGGCCAAGGCCCGGATCATCGACTGGCTGGACAGCAAGGGGCTGGGCGAGCGGACGATCAACTACCGGCTGCGCGACTGGCTGCTGAGCCGGCAGCGGTTCTGGGGCGCGCCGATCCCGATCATCCACTGCCCGACGTGTGGCGAGGTGCCGGTCCCGGACGACCAGCTGCCGATGGAGCTGCCCGACCTGCGCGGTGCCGACCTGGCGCCGAAGGGCGTGTCGCCGCTGGCCGCGGACCGCGAGTGGGTCGAGGTCGACTGCCCGAAGTGCGGTGGCAAGGCCGAGCGTGACACCGACACGATGGACACCTTCGTCGACTCGTCCTGGTACTTCCTGCGCTACCTGTCGCCGGAGTACACCGACGGCCCGTACGACCCGGCCGCCGCCGAGCGGTGGATGTCGGTCTACCAGTACGTCGGTGGCAAGGAGCACGCCGTACTGCATCTGCTGTACGCGCGGTTCTTCGTCAAGGCGCTGCACGACATGGGCATGCTGACCGTCGTCGAGCCGTTCACCCGGCTGCTGAACCAGGGCCAGGTGATCAACCAGGGCAAGTCGATGAGCAAGTCGCTGGGCAACGGCGTGAACCTGGGCGACCAGATCGACCTGTACGGCGTCGACGCGGTCCGGCTGACCATGGTGTTCGCCGGTCCGCCGGCCGACGACATCGACTGGGCCGACATGTCGCCTGGAGGCTCGCTGAAGTTCCTGCAACGGGCCTGGCGGCTGGCGGGATCGGTCGAGGCGCCGCTGGGTTCGGATCCCTCGACCGGTGATGTCGAGCTGCGCCGGATCACCCACCGGACGATCGCCGACTCGGCCGAGCTGATCGACTCGATGCGGTTCAACGTGATGGTTGCCCGGATCATGGAGTTGGTGAACGCCACCCGGAAGGCGATCGACGCTGGACCGGGCGCGGCCGACCCGGCGGTCCGGGAGGCGGTCGAGACGGTGGCGGTGCTGCTGAGCCTGGTCGCGCCGTACACGGCCGAGGACATGTGGGAGACGCTGGGCTACGAGCCGACCGTCGCCAAGGCCGGCTGGCCGAAGGTCGACCCGGCGCTGCTGGTCCAGGACACGGTCACCTGCGTGGTCCAGATCGCCGGCAAGGTGCGGGACCGGCTGGAGATCGCGCCGGACATCAGCGACGCCGACCTGGAGCAGCTGGCGCTGGCCTCCGATGCGGTGCAGAAGGCGCTGGACGGCCGGGGTATCCGCAAGGTCATCGTCCGCGCGCCGAAGCTGGTCAACATCGTTCCGGCCTGATCGTTGCGGCCTGGCCCGTGTCCAAGTGGCACGGGCTAGGCTGCTCAGATGCGTTCTGAGCTGATCGATGTCACGACCGGCGGTGCGGAAGTCGTCTTCGACCTGACGAGCAGGTGTGAGCAGTACGTCAGCTCCGAGGCTCATCAGGCCCAGGGCGACGGACTGCTGCACATCTTCGTCCCGCACGCGACGGCGGGGATCGCCATCCTCGAGACCGGGGCCGGCAGCGGCACCGACCTGCTCGCGGTGCTCGAGCAACTGCTGCCGCGCGACCTCGAGTGGCGGCACCGGCACGGTACGCCGGGACACGGGCGCGACCACGTGGTGCCCGCGCTGATGCCGCCGTACGCGACGATCCCGGTGCTGGACGGGCGGATGATGCTCGGCACCTGGCAGTCGATCTGCCTGGTCGATACCAATGTCGACAATCCCCGGCGGCAGGTCCGGCTTTCCTGGCTTCCCGGTTAACGGACTACCAGGTAACTCGCCGGGAGGGATTTCGGTGACTTATCGTGATGTTGCCGATCGCGTTACGTTCGCGAAACACGGCTCCGATTGAATTGCCCGTATGGCAGCCCTTGAGACTCTGCGGGACCACTGGCATGGCCTCGGCACCGAACTCCTCATCCGCGCCACCCGCGGTATTTGTGACGGCAGCCTGACGAATGCCGATTCCGGCCGTGCGGACACCCGGGCCCGGCTCGACGACTGGGCCGGAATCCTTTCCCTCTACGCCGGCGACAATGAATCCGTTTCGGTTCGCGCAAGTGCTTGAATCACCGGGCCGGATGATTTTCTGCGCGTTCAGTAATTGCGTTCTGAAGTAAACCCGTTGCCTTGGTCAACAGTTCTGTGTGATACCGCTCACTGGACGCACCCGGCACCGACCGCTCAGTCACGCTATGTTGTGACAGGAACGTGAGGCTCTAGAGGGGTGACGGGCTTTGTCGGACACGGATGGCCGGGCTGAGGGGCGGCGGGGCTTCGCCGATGTCTTGCTCGACTTGAGAGTCCAGTCGGGCCTCTCCCAGGAGGAGCTGGCCGAGCGGGCCGGGCTCAGCGTGCGGAGCATCCGTGAGATGGAAGCCGGCCGGGTGGCGCGTCCCCGGAAGGACTCCGTCCGGCTGCTCGCCGAGGGCCTCGGGCTCGGATCCAGCGACGCGGACCGCTTCCTCGCCGCGGCCGGGCACGGCGCCGTACGACCGGTGATCTCGGTGGCCGACCCGGCACCGACCGGCCTGCGCTGGCGCGGGACGCGGCCGATCCCGGACGGCCTCGTCGGCCGTGAGCAGGAGCTGCTGGAGCTGGAAGGGCTGCTGCGGCAGAACCGGCTGGTCACGCTCGTCGGCCCTGGTGGAGTCGGCAAGACCGAGCTTGCGCTGGCTGCGGCCGACAAGTTCTCCGGTGCTGACACGACGGTGGTGGTTGTCGACCTCACGACTGTCCAGCGGGACGCCGCCGTACCGTCGGCCATCCTGGACGCGTTCGGCACGGCTCCCGGTACGTCGGACCTGGACGACGTACTGTCCGGCCGCCGGCCGGGTGACCTGGTGATCGTCGAGGACAACGCCGAGCATGTGCTCGACGGGGTCGCGACAGTGGCGAACCGGATGGTCCGCAGCTTCCCGGGGATCGGCGTGCTGGTGACGTCGCGGATCCCGCTCGGGCTGCCGGACGAGGTGGTCCGCCGGGTGCAGGTGCTCGGCGTACCGGACAACGACAGGGACTTCGCGGACATCGCGGCCAGCCCGGCGGTGGAGATGTTCTGCCGGCGGGTGGCTCGCGTGCGGTCCGACTTCGTGCTGACCGAGGAGAACGCGTCGATCGTCGCCCGGCTGTGCCGCCGGTTGGACGGGCTGCCGCTCGCACTGGAGCTGGCGGCTGCGCGGGCCGGTTCGCTGTCGGTGGAGACGATCCTGGCCGCGCTGGACGACCGGTTCCGGCTGCTCTCCGGGCCGAGGCGGTTCGGGGCGCCGCATCAGCGGACGCTGGCGGACACGATCGCCTGGAGCGTGGACGCGCTGTCCGACGCTGCGCGGCAGTTGCTCTACCGCACCTCGGTGCTCGGGTCGCCGTTCACGCTGGATGCGGTGGCCGGTGTGTGTACAGGCGATCCGATCGACGCGGCCGACGTACCGATGCTGCTCGCCGAGCTGGTGGACAAGTCGCTGCTGCAGCCGGTGCACGAGTTCGAGCAGCTGTACGGCGCCCGCTACAAGCTGCTGGAGACGATCCGCGAGCACGCGTACGCCGGTCTGTCGTCGCAGGGGGACGACCTGATCGAGTTCCGAGACCGCGCGGTGGCGTGGTGCTCGAACTACGTCTCCGGGCTCGAGGGCGCGTGGTCCTCGCCCGATCGGGACCGGCGCTACCGGGCTGCGAACGCCAACTCGGCGCTCTTCGAGGTGGCGCTGGCTCGCGCGGCCGAGCTCGGGCAGTGGGACGTGGCCGCGCGGATCGTGCTCGGGTTCCGGATCGCGTGGCAGTACCAGGCGAGTGTGGCCGAGAGCGGGATCCGTTGGGCGACGTTGTGCGCGGACAACGTCGCGGACAAGGAAGTCAGCGGCATGCTGCGCGCGATCGCCGGGCGGCTGTCGAGCCTGACCGGTGACGTCCGTGGTGCGCGCCGGCACTACGGCGAGGCCCGCACACTGATCCCCGGCGAGACCGAGATGGGCCTGGTCGCCCGCGGCGGGTGGGTGTCGTCCGGTTCGCATCTGCTCGACACCCAGAGCCTGGCTGAGATCCCGGCGCTGGTGGATGACGCGCGCAAGCACGGCGACGTGCAGCGGTCCGCGACGGTGCAGGCCATCTGCGGGCTCGCCCTGCTGCGATGGGGTCGCCTGCCCGAGGCCAAGGAGCTGCTGCTCGCCTGGGAGGCCGCACTGGTCAACCCGGGCGTGTACCCGGACGAGATCGCGTACATGGCGCTCAGCCGCGTCGAGCTGGAGCTCGGCAACCTGTCAGACGCGCGGCGCTGGGCGCTGCTCGCCCGCGGCAGCCAGGCGTCCGATGACCCCGAGCGCACCAAGGTGGCAGGCTGCCTGGCCATGGTCGAGTACCACGACGGCCAGTACGACGAGGCCCGGGCGCTGCTCGACGAGGCGGATGCCGACATCCGCGGGCACCGGGGGTACTTCGACTACCAGGTCATGCGCTACCGCAGCCGCATGGCCCGAGACGCCGGCGACGCGGAGCAGGCCCGCATCTGCATCCGCGACGCGGTCAACCGGCTGCTGGTCGAGGGGCGGGTCGTGTACCTGCTCGAGGTCCTGCCGGAGGCCGTGGCCGTGCTGCACGCCCTCGGGAAGTCCGAGGACGGCGACGCCCTGTGTGGCCAGTTGCTGGCCTGGCAGCGGTCCATGGACCCGCCGATGCTCCCGACCGCGTGGGCGGTGCTGCAGGAGTCCTGCGAGAGTGCCTCGGTGGCTCCTGGCTGGCCGGAGCCCGACCCCGCTGCAGCGGTGCTGCGGCTGGCGAACGACGTACTCGCTGCGCTTTCGTGACGCCGATCCGCTGAAGCTGCCGGGCAACTGCCGGTTCTTCTGCCTCGTCCTGACATGGCTGCCGGACCAAGAATTACAGCCGTAGGACAGGTTCCACGAAGCAGAGTCCGACACCGGCAGCGGCGGCAGGGAAGGGGTGGTGAGCCATGACGAGGCCTTGGTTCACCGCAGCACTGCCGTCGAGCTCGGGAGCGGCAACGCGGAGGGTATCCGGTGGCCGAGTGGTGGGGGCGCCGATCGGCTGCCGAGAGCTCCGGAGTGCTGCACGGTGCGGATCTGTCCTGCCTGAACCGGGTGCCGTGCGCCGTCAGGGCACCGGACCCGGGGCGGGGTCCCAGTATTGGGCCGGGCACACGACACAGGGGACGAGTGCCGGTCCGGCTGACACGGGGAAGTGGCGGGTTTGGTCACCCGCCGCGGTGGGTCGGCTGCTGGGACCTCCCGGGACCTCGACGGGCTCGCGGTCAGACCGGTACTTCGCGGAACCGGCACGGGGAGTAGCTCGCCGAGGTTTCTGAGCTCAGCTGACAACAAGGGGGAGTCAGCAGAAGAAGTTGGAACGCTGGCAACGAGGGGAGTCAGCGTGACGAACTGGGGGGTCGGTGCAGTGGGGAGCCGGCGCAACGAGGTGGAGGCCACCGGAGGGGTTGGCCTCCACCTCGCTCAGTGCTTGGGGGAGTCCGCCTGCTCGAGGACCGCCTTCTTGTCGAACGCGTAGCCGACCATCCAGGTCGGCTGGAGGCGGTAGTAGACGATGTCGTCACCCCAGCTCGACGGTGAGCTGCCGTAGTGCTTGACCAGGTGCGCCTCGATCTCCGCGAAGTCCGGGTCGTCCGGGGTCAACGTCTCCACCTGCCCGTGGCTGAACACGCCGATCCGCTCGCCGTCGACGTACGAGACGCTGGCCGCGGGCCGGACCTTGAGGTGCCGCGCCTTGGCCGCGGACCCGGAGGTCGTGAACACCCACCGCGCGTGCAGGAAGTGGCCGTCGACCGCACTGATCCGTGGCTCGCCGCGGGCGGTGACGGTGGCCAGGTTCAGCGTGCACATGCCGGTCAGAACCCGCACCAGCTCGCCGGCGTCCAGCCGGCGCGAGTCCGTGATGATGTTCTGCAGATGCTCCGTCGAGCGCTGGTACGCCGCGTCGAGGAGCTGCTGCAGCTGGGTGACTTCTGCCGCTGTCTCCTTCATCTCCGCAGTCTGGCAGACACGCACTTAACTGTCCGGTAACCTCGCTTCATGTCAGCCCGCGTGCACGTCGTCACCGACTCCACGGCTGGGCTGGCCACGCACGAGGTGCTCCGCCACCCGCTGACCGTCGTGCCACTCCAGGTCGTCATCGGCGGGACCTCGTACGACGACGGCGCCACCTCCACCGACGCGGTCGCGGAGGCACTCAAGACCTTCACCCCGGTGTCGACCAGCCGTCCGGCGCCGCAGACCTTTGCGGACACGTACGCCGCTTGTGCGAAGGACGGAGCGGAGTCGGTGGTGTCGATCCACCTCTCCGGCGATATGTCCGGCACCGTCGAGGCCGCCATGATCGGCGCCAAGGAGTCGCCCATCCCGGTCCGCGTGGTCGACTCCCGCTCGCTGGGCATGGGCCTCGGGTTCCCCGTCCTGGTCGCGGCTGCCGCAGCCGCCGCGGGGGAGGACCAGGCCGGCGTCGAGGCCGCGGCCCGCGCGCGGATGGCGTCGATCTCGGCGTACTTCTATGTCGACACCCTCGAGTACCTCCGCCGCGGCGGCCGCATCGGCGCGGCTCAAGCCCTTCTCGGTACGGCGCTCGCCGTCAAACCACTGCTGACGATCAGCGGCGGCCGGATCGTCCCGCTCGAGAAGGTCCGCACCTCCAGCCGAGCGATCGCCCGCCTCGCCGACATCGCCGTCCAGCGCGCCGGTGACACCCCGGTCCAGATCGCGGTCCACCACCTCGCCAACCTGGAAAAGGCCCAAACCCTCGCCGACGGCCTCTCCGACCGCCTCCCCGCAGCCGAAGAAATAGTCCTCCGCGAAGTAGGAGCCGTCATAGGCGCCCACGTAGGCCCCGGCCTCCTAGCCGTAGTAGTAGCCCCCCGCTAACACCCACCCTCCGCCTCCCGCCCGCCCGCGCAGCGGGCGGGCGACCTCCTTCTGTGGTTTTCCACAGCTTTCAAATTCGGGAGTTTCTAGGGCGCACGGACTCGTACTTTCTCTGGCGTGAAAGTCACACGTCGTGCTCCAGCGCCCGCCCCGGGCGCCCGTGAGCGTGCGCTGGCGCGGCTCGCCGCCAACGCACGCGAGCACGCACCCGACGAACACCTGGAGGAGCGTGATGAGGACGTGCGCGGTGGATGGATCCCCGAATCGATCCGGCCCGAACGATTACGAGACGCCCGCTGGACCCTGTCCCCACGGCATGTCGTGGTCCTGGCCGCCGTACTGGCCATCGGCCTGTCCTGGGCCGCCTGGCAAGTCTTCCGCGCCCGCCCCGAAACCCTCCCCGACGCCCGCCCACCCACGACCGTCACCTCCGGCTCACCCGTCACCCAACCTGGCGCCGCGTCCTCACCCGGCAGCGGCCAGCCAGGCGCGAACCCCTCACCCGGAGCCGTGCAGCCGTCCACCGGCGCGAGCCAGCCATCGTCGGGTATCGGCCAGCCTTCGGCCACCGGCCAGGGCTCGGGCACCGGCCAGTCGCCCGCCGGCGTGGTCGTTGTAGACGTCGCCGGCAAGGTCCGCCGCCCCGGCCTCGTCCGAGCCCCCGCCGGCTCGCGCGTAGCCGACGTACTGACCCTCGCCGGCGGCCCACTCCGGGGCGTCGACCTGACCACCCTCAACCTCGCCCGCCCAGTCACCGACGGCGAACAGATCCTCGTCGGCATCCCCACCCCACCCGGCGCCACCACCGCCCCAGGCAACACTCCAACGTCCCCGTCCGCCGCCAACTCCCCCGTCAACCTCAACACCGCCGATCTCACCCAACTGGACACCCTCCCCGGCGTAGGCCCAGTCCTGGCCCAACGCATCCTCGACTACCGCACCCAGAACGGCCCCTTCGCCACCATCGACCAACTCCAAGAAGTCCCCGGCGTAGGCCCCAAGAAGTTCGACTCCCTGAAGTCCCATGTCCGCATCTGACGAGACTCCCGAGCAGCCGGGGGAGACGCTTGATCTACGGCTGTTGGTGCCCGCGGGTGCGGGTTGGTTGGCGTCCGTCGTACTGGTCGGTGAGCGGCCACTCGCAGGTGTGGTGACGGCAGCCGTGTCACTTGCCCTCGCCTGCGCGGCCGCCACGTTCCTGCGAGGTCGGCTCAAGTCCGCGACGTCCGTCGGGAGGCGCGCGGTCTGGGCTGTCGTCGGAGTGCTCGTGGTGGTCGCAGGGATGGGAGTCGGAGCCGCCCTTCAGGTGAAGGGGTTGCAGGCCGGCCCGGTCCAGGGGTTGGCGGCGGAGGGCGCAACGGTTGGCGTCCGGTTGAAGATCGACAGTGACCCCGCCGTACGCCGGAGTCCGGGCAACCGGCGCCCGCCGTATGTGGTGGTGAAGGCAACCATCGAGGAGGTTCGAACTCGGAGTACGACGTCATCGCCCGGGAACGGGACCTCGAGCCCGCAGGCTGGTGGGGAAGTCATTACTCGGGTTCGGACTCGGGTGTTGGTGGTGGGAGCCGAGGCCTGGAGAGGAGTGCGGTTCGGGGAGCGGGTGGACGGAAGGGGGCGGTTGGAGGCAGCTGAGCGTGGTGGTGATGTTGCGGCCATGCTGTCGGTTCGCGGAGAGCCGCGGGTGGTGGAGGAGCCCGCTTGGTGGTTGCGCGCGGCCGAGCGGGTCCGGGCCGGCCTGCGGGGAGCGGTGGCGGGAGAGCCGGATGACGTGAAGGGTCTGGTCCCCGCACTCGTGATGGGTGACGAGTCCGGGCTCTCCGACGAACTCGCGGACGACTTCCGGACGACCGGTCTGACCCATCTGTCCGCGGTCTCGGGCACCAACCTGACGTTGCTGCTGGCGTTCGTCCTGCCGTTCAGCCGGCTGATCGGCGTGCGGGCGCGCGGGCTGACTGCGGTCGGCCTGATGACGGTCGTCGTGTTCATCATCCTGGCGCGCCCTCAGCCGAGCGTGTTGCGAGCAGCCGCGATGGGCCTGATCGCGCTGGCCGCGATGTCCAGCGGAGGCGGCCGGCGCCGCGCGGCACGCAGCCTCTCGGTCGCGGTCATCGTGCTCCTGCTCCTCGACACCTCGCTCGCGCGATCGGCCGGGTTCGCGCTGTCCGTGCTGGCAACCGCAGGCATCGTGCTGCTCGGTCCAAGCTGGCGGGACGCGCTCTCCCGATGGCTTCCGACCTGGCTCGCCGAGGCGATCTCGTGCCCGCTCGCCGCCCAACTCGCGTGTACGCCGATCGTCGCCTGGCTCTCCGGCCAGGTCTCACTCGTCGCTGTCGCTGCGAACCTGCTCGCCGGTCCCGCAGTCGGCCCGGCAACCATCCTCGGCTTCGCAGCCGCCGGCGTCGCACTCGTGAGCACACAGGTAGCCCAGCTCGTCGGCTGGGCCGCCGGCTGGCCGGCCCGCTGGATCATCCTGATAGCTCGAGAAGGCGCAGACCTCCCTGGCGCATCCAATCCCTGGCCGGCCACGATGATCGGCGTCGCCGTGCTCACGGTGCTCTGCCTGGCCACCGTCATCGGCCTGCATCGCATCCTGGCCCGCCCGATCGCGACACTCCTCGCGCTCGTCCTGTTGGCAGTCGTCGTACTGCGTCCGGTGGGTTCGATCGGCTGGCCACCAGGCGACTGGCTGCTGGTGATGTGCGATGTCGGACAAGGTGACGGCTTGGCGCTACGAGCAGGTGAGAACTCGGCGGTGGTGGTCGATACCGGCCCGGATCCGGCCGCGATGGATCGATGCCTGCGGGATCTCGGTGTCGAGTACATCCCGGTGCTGGTGCTCACGCACTTTCACGCGGATCATGCCGGCGGGCTGGCCGGCGTACTGAAGGACCGGCGCGTGGGCGAGATCGAGGTGACGCCGTACTTCTCGCCGCGCGCGGAGTACGACCGCGTCGTCGACCTCGCGGCGCAGCACGGCATCAGCCTGCGGACGGTCACGTATCACGAGACGCGCGTCGTCGGCGCCCTCAGTTGGACCACGCTCTGGCCGGCCCGCGTGCCGGCACTTCCGCCACCGGGTACGTCGTCCGCGACCTCCAGCGACGAGGGTTCACCGGAGAACAATGCCAGCATCGCGATGATGGTCGAGGCGTCCGGCCTCCGGATCCTCCTCACCGGCGACCTGGAACCCGAATCCCAGCGAGCCATCCTCGCCTCCGGCGCCGACCTCCGAGCCGACGTCCTCAAGGTTCCGCATCACGGCTCGGCCCAGCAGGACCCGGCCTTCATCGCCGCCACCGGCGCCCGCCTCGCCCTGATCTCGGTCGGCCGCGACAACGACTACGGCCACCCGGCACCCAGGACCCTGTCGCTCCTGGCCCACCAATCCACCCGAACCGCCACCACCAGCACGAACGGCCCCCTGACCGTCACCAACCCCGCCAACCACCTGACCCTCACCACCGCCCACGACCCATGAGCACGAGCCAGGCGCCAGGAGCGTCAGGAGAACGTGACGGCCGCGGCTGGGACTGTGCTTTCCGGTTCGTCGCCGAGGGACCACGCGGCTACTCGGGAGACCACCTGGGCCGGGACTTCGTCGCTGATGCCAGTGACAGCGGGGATGTCGTAGGTGCCGTGCGCGTCGTACGGGAGGACGACGCGGTAGCCGCGGGCCAGGGCAGTTCGCGCGGTGGCCTGTACGCACATCTCGGACATCACGCCGCAGATCGCGATCGACCTCACGCCCGCCGCGATCAGGAGCTGACCGAGCGGTGTCGCGTCGAAGCCGTCGTCCCGGGGCTTGCGAATCACCTGCTCACGCGGCCCCGGCTTCACCGGCAGGTACAACTCCCAGCCCCGCGTCCCCGGCTCGTCGGCCGCGCCGGGCGCACCGTCGTTCTGCAGGTGCACAACGACCGCCCCGGCCTCCCGCGCACGGTCGAGCAGTTCGGTCGTCCGGTCCAGTAGACGATCGGCTCCGGGTACGGCGTTCTCGCCGGAGACGAAGGCCGATTGCAGGTCCACCAGGATCAGGGCGTCGACAGGGGCAACGGGGTCGGTCATGCCGCCATCCTTGCCGGTTGGTGCAAGCGACCTCCAGCGAGTTTCTGTCGACGCGACATGGGATGCTGGCCGGGTGGCTGCTCGTAGGGGTTCCGCGCCCAAGCTGGGCGACGTACTGCTGGTGACCGGTGCCGAGGCGTTCCTCGCGGACCGGGCCGTCAAGTCGGCGATCGCCGCGGTGTCCAAGGAGGCGGCGTCCAAAGGCGAGGCCGACATCGAGGTGACGGACGTCGACGCGACCGGGCTGGACGTAGGGGTGTTCGCGGAGCTGACCGGGCCTTCGCTGTTCGCGAGCGAGCGCGTCCTGGTCATGCGAGCGCTGGAGAACCTGCCGTCCGACATGGTCCCGCACCTGCTGGAGTACGCCGGGAGCCCGTCGGACGACGTGCTGGTCGTGCTGGTGCACTCGGGTGGTCAGAAGGGCAAAGGCGTCCTCGACAAGTTGCGCAAGGCATCGGTCAGCGAGGTCGTGGCGACCGCGCCGAAGGCGTGGGAGTTGCCGCAGTTCGTGGCCGGGGAGATCCGGCTGCTCGGCGGCAGCGTGGACGAGCGGGCGTCCTCGGCGCTGGTCGACGCGGTCGGTCATGATCTGCGCGCGCTGGCGGGGGCGTGTTCCCAGTTGGTGTCGGACTCGGGCGGGCAGGCGGTCACGGCCGAGCTGATCGGGCAGTACTTCGGTGGTCGTGCTGAGGTGACGAGCTTCGCGGTCGCGGATGCGGCGATCGCGGGCCGGACCGAGCCGGCTCTGGAGCAGTTGCGGTGGGCGCTGGACTGTGGCGTCGCGCCGGTGCTGGTGACGAGCGCGATGGCGGGCGGTCTGCGCGGGTTGGCGAAGTTCTCGAGTGCCCCGGGCGGGCTTCGCGAGGCGGACCTGGCCCGGGAGGTCGGCGTACCGCCGTGGAAGCTGAAGCAGTTGAAGCAGCAGGTCCGCGGGTGGACCCCGGGCGGGCTGGCGACCGCGATCAAGGCGGTGGCCCAGGCCGACGCCGACGTGAAGGGTGCCTCAGGCGACGCCGGCTACGCCCTCGAGCGGATGGTCATCACCGTCAGCCGCTCCCACGGCCGCCGGTGACCGCGGCCGCTCGGCCGCGCACGCCGGGCGCCTCCGAGCACGCAAGCCGAGACTGCCGGGCGCGCGACCCGAGTCCGAGCACGCAAGCCGAGGAGTGCCGGGCGCGCGAGCGTAGAGGTTCGGGCACGCAAAACGATCGGCCGGTCTCAGGACGGGCCGATCGTTGGCGGGCTGCCTCAGAGAGAGGCGGCCTTCTTGAAGATGGCCGACTTGCGGTTGGCGGCCTGGTTGGCGTGGATGACGCCCTTGCTGACGGCCTTGTCGAGCAGGCGGCCGGCCACGCGGGCGTGCTCCTGCGCCTTCGCGGAGTCGCCGGTCTCGGCGGCCTCGCGGAAGCGGCGCACAGCCGTCTTGAGGGTCGACTTCACCGACTTGTTGCGAAGTCGCGCAGCCTCGTTCTGGCGGTTGCGCTTGATCTGGGACTTGATGTTCGCCACGTGAGCAGAGCCTCGATCAGGAGTATGCGGTCATTAACAGGAAGGTGTCGCGCGCACGGCTGAACACCACCCGTGGGTGCGCGAAGAGCCAGATTACCAACAAGCCACCGTCAGCTCCAAACCCAGCCACCCCGGCGGCGACCTACGCGGCGACGGAAGCGGCGACGGAAGCGGCGACGGAAGCGGCGACGTGAGCGGCGACGTGAGCGGCGACGTCAGTCCACCTCTGCCGCGGCTTTGAGCCGCTCGAGGGTCACCCGGATCCCGCGCCGGTTGAGCCGCGTCCGATCCCCGAACACACGCTGAAACACCGTCCGCATCACCACCGGCCGACGGTCCGTCCACGACTCGGTCACCTCACACCCGTCGGCGGTCGCCGCGAACTCATAGGCCCACAGCGAGATCGGCACCGGCCCGAAGTGAATCCAGAACGCGAACCGCCGCCCCGGCTCAGCCTCCACCACACGCCCTTGCGTGAACCACCGCAGCGCACCCACCCGGTTGTGCCCGACAAACCGTGCCCCCACCACCGGCCCCGCCGTACCCGAGGCCCAACTCACCCGAGTGCACTCCGGACTCCACTCACCCATCCGAGGCAGATCACTGACCAGCCCATAAAGCCGCTCCGCCGACGCCCCCACCGCAATGGATTCCGCCAAGTCCGCCATCAGTCTCCTCCGCCGCCACGCATTCTGCCCGAGCGTGACATAGCGACTACCGGACGGCATACTCGGGCGCTCCGTCGCTCCCGGAGGAGATTTGTGTTTCGTCGTACGCCGATCGTCGTGGTCACTGCGCTTGTTGCGTCGCTGGCTGGTGTTCCGCTCATCGCCCGTGCGGCCAACGCATTGCAGAGTGGTGAGACACCGGCGGCGGCTGATCCACTGGTCAAGCGATCCGACACCGGCTCGTACATCGTCCAGCTCGATGACGCACCGGTGGCCGAGTACGGCGGTGACATCGCCGGACTGCCTGCCACACGCGTGCTGCCGGGCGGGAAGTTGGTGAAGACGGCCAGCCAGGTCGTCAGGTACGTCAAGCACCTGGCCGAGGAGCGCCAAACGCTTCTGGAGACGGTCCCCGGCGTGAGGAAGCTGTACGACTACAGCTACACGTACTCCGGTTTCTCCGCGCAGATGTCGTACGACGAAGCCGTCAAGCTGGCCAGGTCGTCCGGAGTGAAGAGCGTCGAGCCGAACGAGCTCCAACGGCAGGACACCGTGGACACCCCACGCTTCCTGGGGATGTCCGGCGAGGGTGGAGCTTGGCAGCAGGCCGGTGGGGTCGACCGGGCCGGCGACGGCGTGATCATCGGCGTCATCGACTCGGGCTTCGTCCCCGAGCGGGAGAGCTTCGCGCCGATGAAGACCAGCAAGCGGTCGGACGCGATCGTCGCGAAGAAGTGGAAGGGCACCTGCCAGGCCGGTGAGGAGGCGCCCGTCACCTGCAACAACAAGGTGATCGGCGCCCGGTACTTCGACAAAGGCATCGGCAGCCGCCCGATCGCGGAGGAGTTCAAGTCGCCGCGGGACTACGGCGGTCACGGCACCCACACGGCCAGTACGGCGGGCGGCAACCACGGCGTCGAGATGAGCGTCATGGGCCGGGACTACGGCAAGGGTTCCGGCATCGCCCCGCACGCGCGGTTGGCGATCTACAAGGTGCTGTGGGCAGTCGACCAGAGTGGTGGCGGCACCGGCACCGACGCGGACATCGTCGCCGGTATCGACACAGCGGTCGCGGACGGTGTGGACGTGATCAACTACTCGGTCTCCGGCTCCGGCTCGACGTACGTGAACGCCACCGGCCTGGCGTTCCTGCGGGCCGCGAAGGCGGGCGTGTTCGTGGCCACGAGCGCCGGCAACACCGGTCCGGGCGTCGGCACCGTCGGCAAGAACTACCCCTGGGTGACGACGGTTGCCAACGGCACCCATGACCGCGACATCCAGACCACTGTCACCCTCGGCGACGGCAAGACGTACACCGGCGCGGGCATCGGCGCCGGCACACCACAAGCACCCGTGACGCTTGCCAAGGACGCCGGACTCGCCGGAGCTGACCCGGCGACCCTCGCGCGCTGCCAGCCGGGCACGCTCGACCCCGCCAAGGCCAAAGGCAAGATCGTCGTCTGCGACCGCGGCGTCAGCGATCGCGTGGACAAGAGCAAGCAGGTCAAGGCCGCCGGCGGCGTCGGCATGATCCTGCTCAACATCACCCCGGGCACGCTGGACGCTGACCTGCACACGGTGCCGACCGTGCACCTCGACGACAAGGTCGCGCCCGCGGTCAAGGCGTACGTCGGCGGTACAGCGAACCCGACCGCCACGATCGGCCCCGGTACGCCGGTCCGCGTGACCGCACCGAAGGTCGCGACCTCGTCCAGCCGCGGGCCGTCCCCGGCCGGCAACGGTGACCTGCTCAAGCCGGACATCATGGCGCCGGGCACCAATGTGCTCGCCGCGACGACCGCCTTCAGCGCGGCCGGTGGCGAGTACGCGTTCATGAGCGGTACGTCGATGGCGTCGCCGCACATCGCCGGTGCCGCGGCGGTGCTGAAGGGCCGGCACCCGGACTGGTCGCCGATGGCGATCAAGTCGGCGCTGCTGACCACCGGCACCGATCAGGACACCAGCGGCAAACCGATCCGCAACGAGTCGGGCTCAGAGGCCAACCCGTTCGGGTACGGCGCCGGCCTCGTGCAGCCGAAGAAGGCGATGGACCCTGGCCTGGTCTACGACTCGTCGTACGCCGACTGGGCCAAGTTCGTCTGCGGCTCCGGCCAGGTGCCGGCGACGCACGAGCTGTGTGCGGGCGGCAAGATCGATCCGAGCGACCTGAACTACCCGACGATCGCGGTCGGAGACCTGGCCGGCAAGCAGACCGTGACCCGCACCGTGACGAACGTCGGCCAACTCCCTGAGATCTACTCCCCGAAGGTCGAAGGTCTGGCCAAGGTCAAGGTGACCGTGACACCGCGCATCCTGATCACGCTGCCCGGCCACACGGCGACGTACAAGGTCACCTTCGAAAACACGGGTGCGCCGCTCGAGCAGTACTCGTTCGGCAAGCTGACCTGGAAGTCGAACCAGCATGCGGTGACCAGCACGCTGGCGATCAAGCCGCTCACGGTCAAGGCACCAACGCAGGTCACGGGGACCGGGACCGCAGGGTCCGTGCAGGTGCCCATCACCGCCGGGTACTCCGGCACACTCAACACGACCGCGGCCGGCCTGACGGCAGCGACCACCGCCGAGGCCGACCTGAAGAACCCGGGCGGGGTGTCGTTCCCGACCGCGAACCCGCAGGTCAACGACCACGTCGCCAAGTTCACCGTGAGCGTCCAGGCCGGTGTGAAGTACGCCCGGTTCTCCACGTTCGACGCGGACTACCCAGCCGGCACGGACCTGGATGTCTTCGTCTACAAGGCCGGTACGGCGACGCTGCTCGGCAGCAGCACCGGCGGCTCGGCCGAGGAACAGGTCGACCTCGCACAGCCCGCCGGTGGACCAGTGGACGTATACGTCGACCTGTTCGCCGGAGCCGACCAGCAGCAGGTGAAGCTCAACCACTGGGAGCTCCAGAAGTCCGAGGACAACCTGACCGTCACCCCAGCCACTCAGCAGGTCCAGGTAGCCGGCCAGACCACGGTCACAGCCTCCTGGACCGGTCTGACCGCCGGCATGCGGTACCTCGGCCAGCTGCACTACTCCGACGGCGCCGACGGCTCCGGATCGACCCTCGTCCGGGTCGACAGCTGACATCGGCTCAGCACGTTGTCACATGCTGAGCCGATGTCCAGGAATCAGGGCTGTACTGCGGCGATGACCTCGTCGTGCTCGGCGGTCACGAGCGGCTGCACTCCGGTTCAGGACAGCCGCTCCCGCACCCAGTCCAGGTGGATCAGGGCGTGTTTGCGCTGCCAGGACCGGATGGTTGGTAGGCCGGGTGGGGCCGGCTGGGCCGCGCCCCACCACAGCCCGCCGGCGATGGCGGCCAGGAACCCAGTGATCCCCACGTCGTCGGGCAGCTCAGGCAACTGGACCGACTCACGCATGTCCGCGTGCAGGATGACCTCGTCGGTCCAGGGCGGCGCCAACGCTGCGTGCGCCCAGTCGATGAAGACCACCCGGTCGTCGGTGAGGATGATGTTGTCGGCCCGCAGGTCCCAGTGCGCCAGCGCTTTGCCCTCCGCCAGAGCCCGCAGCCCGATCCGCGACAGCTCTGCCAGCTCTTCCTCGCGTCCGCCCACCCAGTCGGGTACGTCGAGCCCGTCCGAGATGACGCTGTCCCACCGGCTCAGGAACTCCTCACTCCGTACGGCGGCGACCGGCGCCGCCAGCCACGGCGAAGGGTCGAGCGCTGCGGTCAGCTCGGCGAGAGCGTCCAGGACACGGTCGGCCTCGTGCTGGTCCCACGGGTGGGACGGCAACCAGCCCTCGATGTCCTCCAGGAGCAGCCCGACCCAGTCGCCGTCGTCGTACACGTCGTACAGCGCCGGGGCCGTCGGCAACGGGCCGACGCCCTGGATCGCGGCGATCTCGTTGCGGAACAGCGTCGGGGTCTTCGGGTTGAGCGACGTACCGACGGTCTTGACGAAGGCGCGGCGGCCGGATGCGGTCACCAGGCGGGCGGCGACGCCGGGGGAGAACCCGCCCTGCTGGGTCGTGGCGGAGACCACCGCCGACCCGAGCGCGCGTTCGACCCACGCCCGCACATCTGCGGGCACCTCCTCGAAGGGCAACCGGACCCCAGCTGCGTGCGCCATGCCCACAAACGGTAGGTCGCCAGGCCCCGGACCGCTCGCGATTTTCGAATCCGCTGGCCCTGCATGGGATGATTGACCGATTGTCCGTCACCCGAGCTGAACTGGACCCCCTCCGTGCCCGCTGGCCCCACGACCGTGCCTCAGCCAGGTCGTACCGACCCGTCGCTGATCCGGAACTTCTGCATCATCGCCCACATCGACCACGGCAAGTCGACGCTGGCCGACCGGATGCTGCAGATCACCGGGGTGGTCGACGACCGCTCGATGCGGGCGCAGTACCTGGACCGGATGGACATCGAGCGCGAACGCGGCATCACGATCAAGTCGCAGGCGGTCCGGCTGCCGTTCGCGCCTGGACCGGACACCCCGGGCGGTCTGCTCGCCCCGGACGGTACGACGTACATCCTGAACATGATCGACACCCCCGGGCACGTCGACTTCACCTACGAGGTGTCGCGGTCGCTGGAGGCGTGTGAGGGCGCGGTGCTGCTGGTCGACGCCGCGCAGGGCATCGAGGCGCAGACGCTGGCGAACCTGTACCTCGCGCTGAACGCGGACCTTCACATCATCCCGGTGCTGAACAAGATCGACCTGCCCAGCGCACAGCCGGAGAAGTACGCGGCCGAGCTGGCCCACATCATCGGCTGCGACCCGTCCGACGTCCTGAAGGTGTCGGCGAAGACCGGCGAGGGCGTCGAGGACCTGCTCAGCGAGATCGTCGCGCAGGTCGAGCCGCCGAAGGGCGTCAAGGACGCGCCGCCGCGGGCCCTGATCTTCGACTCGGTCTACGACACCTACCGCGGCGTGGTCACCTACGTCCGGGTGGTCGACGGCGAGCTGACCCACCGCGACCGGATCAAGATGATGTCGACCGGCGCGGTGCACGAGATGCTCGAGGTCGGGGTGATCTCGCCGGAGCCGATGAAGACGCCGAGTATCGGTGTGGGTGAGGTCGGTTACCTGATCACCGGCGTGAAGGACGTCCGCCAGTCCCGGGTCGGTGACACCGTCACCGCGGCCGTGCACGGTGCGACGGAAGCACTCGGCGGATACAAGCATCCGCAGCCGATGGTGTACTCCGGGCTGTTCCCGATCGACGGCGACGACTACCCGACGCTGCGGGACGCGCTGGAGCGGCTGCAGCTGAACGACGCGGCCCTGCAGTACGAGCCGGAGACTTCGGGCGCGCTCGGGTTCGGGTTCCGCTGCGGCTTCCTCGGGCTGCTGCACATGGAGATCGTCCGTGAGCGGCTCGAGCGTGAGTTCGACCTCGACCTGATCTCGACCGCGCCGAACGTCGTCTACCGGGTCGAGATGGAGGACGGCAAGGAGCATGTCGTCACCAACCCGAGCGAGTTCCCGGAAGGCAAGATCGCCGAGATCTACGAGCCGGTGGTGAAGGCGACCATCCTCAGCCCCAAGGACTTCATCGGCGTGATCATGGAGCTGTGCCAGACCAAGCGGGGCAACCTGCAGGGCATGGACTACCTGTCCGAGGACCGGGTCGAGCTCCGCTACACGCTGCCGCTGGCCGAGATCGTCTTCGACTTCTTCGACCAGCTGAAGTCGAAGACCAAGGGCTACGCGTCGCTCGACTACGAGCCGACCGGTGAGCAGGCCGCCGCATTGGTCAAGGTGGACATCCTGCTGCAGGGCGAGACAGTCGATGCGTTCTCGGCGATCGTGCACCGCGACAACGCGTACTCCTACGGCGTGGCGCTGGCCGGCAAGCTGAAGGAACTGATCCCCAGGCAGCAGTTCGAGGTGCCGATCCAGGCGGCGATCGGGTCCCGCATCATCGCCCGCGAGTCGATCCGCGCGATGCGCAAGGACGTGCTGGCCAAGTGCTACGGCGGTGACATCACCCGTAAGCGCAAGCTGCTGGAGAAGCAGAAGGAAGGCAAGAAGCGGATGAAGATGGTCGGCCGGGTCGAGGTACCGCAGGAGGCCTTCATCGCCGCTCTGCGTACCACCGACACCGGGGAGAAGGCCAAGAAGTAGTGCCGGTCGAGATCCCCGCCGGGTTGCTGGTCGTCGCGTCGCGAGGTCAGGACTGGGCGGACTGGCTCGATCGTCTGCCCCGGCTGACCCGCGAACTGCTCGACGAGTGGCAGTTGCGCGTCGACGGTACGCCGGCGTACGGGAACTGTGCTCTGGTCGTCCCGGTGACGACGGCGGACGGGCAGCGCGCCGTACTGAAGGTGCAGTTCCCGCACTGGGAGGCGGAGACCGAGCATCTCGCGCTGCGGGCGTGGGCCGGGAACGGCGTGGTCCAGTTGCTGCGGGCCGATCCGCGGCGGTTCGCGTTGCTGCTCGAGCGGCTGGAACCGCGGGACCTGACCACGATCGATGCCCTCGACGCCTGCGAGATCGTTGGCAGCACCTACAAGCGGTTGCATGTCCCGGCCGGACCGCAGTTCCGGACGTTGTCGGGTGAGTTGAAGCGGTGGCTCGAGCGGTTCCGGCAGTTGCCGGCCTCGGCGCCGGTGCCGCATCGGTACGTCGAGCAGGCGATCGCGCTGTCTGAGGACTTCGTCGCCGACCCGGACACCGACGGCCGGCTGATCCACACCGATCTGCACTACGAGAATATGCTGGCAGCAGAACGCGAGCCGTGGCTGGTGATCGACCCGAAGCCGCTGTCCGGCGACCCGCACTTCGAGGTCGCGCCGCTGATCTGGAACCGCTGGGACGAGATCGTTGCCTCCGGCGACCTTCGGTTCGCGGTCAAACAGCGTTTCTACACGGCGATCGACGCTGCCGGCCTGGACGAGGAGCGCGCCCGCGATTGGGTGATCGTCCGGCAGATGCTCAACGTCCTGTGGACGCTGGAGGATGCCGACGAGTCCCTGCCTCAGGACTGGCTCACCCGCAACATCGCGATCGTGAAAGCCATCCAGGCCTAGGGCGTGTCTCCCAATCCCACGCCTACTGCGCGGCACTCGGCGGGCACCTCGCTGAGCTGGAGCGAAGGGCACGATGGAACCACATCGAACCCTCCGCTCCAGCTCACCGAGGCACTCCGCCGAGCACCTGCTCGCTACGGCGTGGAATTGGGAGACACGCCCTAGAAATTCGGTGGAGACCGCACGCCGGGCGAGGGAGTATGCCCGGTATGCGGGTGCTGACGGTCAACGTTGTGGAGAAACTGATTCCGGGTCCGAAGGAGACCGGACTCACCGCCATCGACAAACGACCGCAGGCGGGCCGCGTACAGGTCGGCAAGCTCGGGCTGACCGGTGACAGGGTGTGCGACACCAAGAACCACGGCGGCCCGGACCTGGCGATCTACGCGTACGCCGACGAGGACGCGAACTGGTGGTCCGCGCAACTGGGCCGGGAGATCCCGACCGGTCTGTTCGGTGAGAACCTGCGCACCGAGGGCCTCGACATCACCGGCGCGTTGCTGGGCGAGACCTGGCGGATCGGTGCCGAGGTCGAGGTGATGGTCCGCGCGCCGCGGATCCCGTGCATCACGTTCCAGCACAGGATGCAGGAGCCGCACTGGGTCAGGCGATTCCATCAGGCCGGCCGTCCGGGCGCCTATCTGAAGGTACTGCGGACCGGATCGATCGGTGCCGGTGATCCGGTCGAGGTGCTGAGCCGGCCGGAGCATGAGGTCACCATCGGCGTCATGTTCGGCCGGCAGGAACCGGAGAAGATGCAGCGGATGCTGGACTCCGGCGTCGATCTGATGGATGAGCTCCGTGAGACCGCGCAGCGCGTCGCGGCGCGCGCATGAGCGGCCTGCTGCCCGCACCTGGACCGCTTCGCCCGCTCGCACTGGCCACCCTGCTCAGCCGGGTCGGCAACGGGCTGCTGATGACGGTCAGCGTGCTGTACTTCACCCGGATCGTCGGATTGTCCATCGCGCAGGTCGGACTCGGGCTCACCGTCGCCGGCCTGTTCGGTCTGCTGTCAGCGGTGCCGATGGGGCATCTGGCCGATCGCCGGGGTCCGCGCACTCTGTTCGTCGTCCTGAGCCTGATGCTCTGCGGGGTGTCGCTGCTCTACCTGCTGGTGGACACCTTCTGGCAGTTCCTGATCGTGTCGATCGTGCTGACTGCCTTCGACCGGGGAGCGGGGGCCGTCCGGGGCGCGCTGATCGCCGCGATCACGCAAGGCGCAGGCCGGGTTGCCGCCCGTGCCTACCTGCGGGCGGTGACCAACATCGGCATCATGGCCGGCGCCGGAATCGGTGCGTTCGCCCTGCACTTCGACACAGGTACGGCGTACCGCCTGATGTTCGTGCTCGACGCGATGCTCAGTGCGATCGCGGCGTTCGTCGTACTGGCGGTCCCTGCTGTGCCACCGGTTGAACGAAGCGACGACGGACCGGTCTGGGTCGCCCTGCGCGATCGTGGGTATCTGGCGGTGGCCGCGCTGAACGCCGCGATGTCGATCCACTACGCCATCTTCGACGTCGCGATCCCGCTCTGGGTGGTCGATCACACCGAGGCGCCGCGCTGGATGGTCGCCGTGACGCTCATCATCAACACCGTGGTGGTCGCGCTCTTCCAGGTCCGGTCCTCGCGCGGGATCTCGGATCTGACCACGGCCGCGCGGGCCACCCGGACCGCCGGACTGTTGCTCCTGGCATCGATGATCCTGTTCGCCGGCGCCTCCTGGGGGAACGCCGCGGTCGCGGTCGGCCTGCTCGCCCTCGGTGCTCTGGTCCAGGTGGCCGGCGAGCTCCTGCAGTCCTCCGGCTCGTTCCTGCTCGGCTTCGAACTCGCCGCCGAGCACGCCCAAGGCCAGTACCAAGGCGTCTGGAACACCAGCATGTCCATCAGCACCATGGTCGCCCCAACCGTCCTGGCCCTGCTCCCACTCGGCCTCGGAGTCCCCGGCTGGATCATCCTGGGCGTCTGGTTCGCCGTGGCCGGCGTCCTCTTCGTCCCCGTCGTCAGGTGGGCCGGCGCACGGCGTACGGCTCAGTTGGTCATGTAGCGGTGGATCGTGGCGGTTGCTTCGATGCAGCGCCACGTTCGGTCCTCGAGGATGTCGAGGCGCTCGTGCAGAGCACGTCTGACCTGGTCGGGGCGGCCCTGTGAGAGCTCGTCCAGGACGTCTCGAATCACGTCGAACCGCTGCCCGACGTCCCGCAGCAGCGCAACGACTGTCAACCGTCTCAACTGCTCCGGGCTGTAGATCCGGTACGCCGTGGACGCCTCGCGCTCCGGTTGCAGGAGCCCTTGCTGCTCCCAGAACCGCACCGCCGACGGCCTGACGCCGGCTATCGCGGCAGCTTCCGTGATCCGGAGGCGGCGGGTCCGCAGATGCGAGGTGGTCGGGCGAAGGGCTGACTCGATCGCGTCGAGTGCGGCCTGTGTACGGACGCGCTGATGGTCCAGGGCGGCGTGGGCGGCGTTGACCAGGTCGAGCACTGCCGTTCGGTCGCTCGCGTGGATCGCGCGCATGACGTCGAGGGCAGGCTGCCAGCCGTAGCCGGCGATCACGATGCGAGCGACCCGCAAGGCCTCGACGTGCTCGTCGGTGTAGCGGCGGTATCCGTTCGGTCCGCGCTCGGCCGGTGGCAGGAAGCCGACCTTCTCGTAGGTGCGGATCTGCGTGACCGATAGGCCGGCCACCCGTGCCAGGTCGATCGGGCGCAGGTACTGCTTCGAGTGCAGATGAAGGCTTTTCGCCTCCTCAGCGCCTGGGTGACGCACCTCGATCCCACCAAACCCTTCATCTTGCATCAGCTTTCTAGGTTGAGCCTATGAGTGTTGACGAGGCGAGAACAGTGTGGGTCGACCGGCTGGGGATGCGGTACCGCGCACCGGTCCGCCCGGCCGGTCTGCGGGCAGCGCTCCGCTCGGTGGTACGGCGCGAGTACCGCGAGATCGACGCGGTGACGGACCTGACCTTCGGGCTGGCCGCGGGCGAGGTGGTCGGCTTCCTCGGGCCGAACGGCGCCGGCAAGACCACGACCATGAAGATCCTCGCCGGCATCCTGCATCCCACCACCGGAGACGTCCGGGTGCTTGGTTCCGAGCCCTGGCAGCGGCGCCGGAGCTATCTGCGAACGATCGCCCTGATCCGCGGGAGCCAGCCGATCGGCGGTCCCGCGGAGCTGACGGTCATGGACTCTCTCCGCTATCAGCAACTGCTGTACGAGGTGCCGCGCGAGGACTTCCGGGTTGCCGTGGACGAACTCGTCGACCTGCTCGACATCAGCGCGCTGCTGCCGCGCCAGGTGCGGGCGTTGAGCCTCGGCGAGCGGATGCGGGCCGGCTTGGCGATGGCGATGGTCTACCGGCCCAAGGTCCTGTTCCTCGACGAACCGACGTTGGGACTCGACGTCTCGGCCGCCGCGACGCTCCGCCGGTTCGTCGCCGAGTACGCCGCCCGGACCGGGGCAACGATCCTGCTGACCAGTCACTACATGGCCGACGTGGAGGCGCTGTGCCGCCGGGTCATCCTGATCGACCACGGCCGCATCCGGTACGACGGCGACCTCGGCGCGCTGAGCATGACCCTTGCACCGGACCTCGTGGATCCGGCGCTCGACGTCGTACTGGACCGGTTGTATCGGGACGGGGCTCGGTGACCGCGCGCACCCTTCGTCTGCTTCGGGCGGGGATCTGGCGCAGCTCGGTGGAGTGGTGGAGCTTCCGGTCCTTCGTGATCACCCTGGTGGCCGGCCAGACGGTGACGCCGCTGCTAGGCCTCTTCGTCTGGTCCTCCGCCGTCCCCGGGAGCAGCGGCATCACGACGTACTACGTTGTCCTCCTCGCCGTTCAACTGGTGACGGTCTCGTTCGAGCACCACACGCTGGCGAACGCGATCTACGGCGGTGAGTTCGCGGCCGAACTGGTGAAGCCGCGACCGGTGGTCCTCGATTTGCTGGCCACCAACCTCGCGTTGCGGTTCTGGCATCTGCTGTTCGGCCTGCCGGTCATCGTGATCGTCGGTCTGTTCGCCGGCGTCTCCTTGCGTGGCCTCGATCTCCTGCTGGCGTTGCCTGCCGTCGTACTGGCCGCGGCGCTGCGCTTCGTCTTCACCTACACGCTGGCACTGTCGGCCGTGTGGATGCAGCGCGCGCACGGTGCGGTCGGGGTGGGGGAGACGTTGATCTTCCTGCTGGGTGGCACCGCGGCGCCGCTGACCTACCTGGTCGGTCCGCTCCGGGAGATCGGCGTGGTCCTGCCGTTCTGGTCGATGCTGGGTGCCCCGGCCGAGGTTGCCGCTGGCAACATCCGGGAGCCGCTCCACGTCTACGCGACACAGGCCGGCTGGCTGGTCGCCTTCATCGTGATCGCCGTCGTCGTCTGGCGGCGCGCGGTCCGTCGTTTCACTGCCTTCGGAGGATAGGTGTTCAGACTCATCAGGCTCTTCGGGGCGCTGTTCTCCCTGTCGCTGCGGCGCACCTTGGCGTTCCGCGCGGACATGTTCTTCGAACTCGTCACCACCTGCATCGGCGCTGCCGCATCGTTGGCCGCTCTCGGCATGGTCTTCAGCCGCACGGCCTCGCTCGGCGGTTGGTCTGCGGGTGAGGCGACAGTGCTGCTCGGCACATTCCAGGTCGTCACCGGACTTCGCAGTACGTTCGTCGAACCGAACCTGGCGTGGTTCGGCGGCCAGGTGAAGAACGGGCAGTTCGACGCCGTGCTGCTGCAGCCGGCGCCGGCCATCTTCCTGGCCAGCTTCGGAGCCTTTGCTCCGCTGGCGTTGATCCAGGTCGGAGTCGGGCTGTGCATCGTGATCGGCGGGATCGCGCGGGCGGGCCTGACAATCACGGCGACCGGAGTCCTCGGCTGGCTCGTGGTGGTGGCCGCGGCGACCGTCGTCATGTGGGCGACGCGGTTGATGCTGGCGTCAGTGGTGTTCTGGGCGTTCGGGCTCGACCTCGATGTGCTGTACGACGCGGTCTGGCAATTCGCTCGGTACCCGGTCCAGATTTACAGCCCTGTACTGCGGGTTGCCTTCACCTACGCATTGCCCGTGGCATTGATCGCCACCGTGCCGGTCGAAGCACTCATGGGCGGAGGCGTGGTTGCCGCAGTCGCTGTTGCCGGTGGCACCAGCGCAGTGACGTGGCTGATCTGGCGCCGCGGACTCCGCCGCTACACCAGCGTCACGAGTTAGCCTGTGGGCTCCATGTAGCCGAGGGCCGCGGAGATCTTGCGCGCGGCTTCGATCGCGGCGGGAGCCATCAGCGCCACCTGGGCGATGGATTGCTCCAGAGACAGGGTGGAGATGCTGACGGCGGCGATCGCCGTACCTGTGTGGTCGTGGATGACCGAAGCGACGCAGCGGATGCCCGGTTCGTTCTCCTCGTCGTCCAACGCGTAGCCGCGGGTCCGGACCTGGGCGAGGTCGGCCTTGAGCGCGGCCGCGGTCGTATGGGTCAGGGGAGTGCGGGCCGGCAGGCCGGTGCGGGTGATGTGCGCGTCGAGGGCCTCATCGTCCTTCTCGGCCAGCAGCGCCTTGCCGATGCCGGTGCAGTGCAGCCAGAACGCCTTGCCCACGCGAGACGGCATCCGGTACGGCTTCGGGCCGTCGAGGCGAGCGACGTAGATCGCCTCGTCACCGTTGAGCAGGCCGACGTGCACCGTGCAGCGGGTCTGCGCGACGAGATCCGCGAGGACCGGCCGGGCGACGGTCGCCAGGTCGACGTTGGTGAGGGCGTGACCGGCGAGCCGGAGCGCCTTCGGTCCCGGGTGGTACGACCCGTCGTCGGCCTGGGCGACGAACTCGTGCTCCACCAGCGACGCCATGATCCTGTGCACCGTCGACTTGGCCAGGCCGGTCGCGTTCACGACGTCGGTGAAGCGCGAGTGCTCCAGGACGGCGTCGAGCACCATCAGCGTCTTGTCGATGGCCGAGGGCGAACTCATGTCGGTCATCCTGCCACTCCTCACGTCACCTCCTGCGCCGATCACCGGGCCAGCCAGCCACCGTCGACCGCGAGCACGTGCCCGTTGACGTAGTCGGCCGCCGCCGAGGCCAGGAAGACCGCGGCGCCGACCAGATCCTCCGCCCGCCCCCAGCGACCGGCCGGGATGCGCTCCCGGATGGCGGCGTCGCGGGCAGGGTCCGCGCGCAGGTCGGTGGTGTTGTCGGTACTGATGTAGCCGGGTGCGATCGCGTTCACCTGGACCCCGGCCGGACCCCATTCGTTGGCCAGTGCCCGGGTCAGTCCCGCGACCGCGTGCTTACTGGCAGTGTAGGCTGGAACCCTGATCCCGCCCTGGAAACTCAGCAACGAGGCGATCGTGACGATCTTGCCGGTACGCCGTTCGGCCATCGCGGCGCCGATCGGCCGGGTCACCGCCCAGGTGGAGTTGAGGTTCACGTCGATCACCTGCCGCCAGTCCGCGGTGCTGGTCTCGGCCGCCGGCCCGCGCCGGATCGTGCCGGCGTTGTTGACCAGGATGTCGATCCGCCGCGTCCGCGCCAGTTCGACCGCAGTTGCTTCGACCGCGTCCGGGTCGGCGAAGTCGGCGATGACGACTGTCGCCTCACCGCCGCCGTTCTGCATGATCGCTTCGAGCGTGTCCTCGAGCGCGGCGTCGCGCGCCATCAGGATCAGCTCGGCGCCGGCCGCGGCGTACCCGGCCGCGATCGCTGCCCCGATACCCCGCCGGGCTCCGGTGACGAGCGCCGTACGCCCGCGGAGGCTGAACGGGTCAGCCGTCACCGCAGGTCCCGGACGTCGACGCCGTCCATGTCTCCGAACGCCTGGTTCTCGCCCGCCATCGCCCACACGAAGCTGTACGACGAGGTGCCGGCGCCGGAGTGGATCGACCAGCTGGGCGAGATGATCGCCTGGCGGTCCGCGACCAGGAGGTGCCGGGTCTCCTCGGGCTCGCCGAGCAGGTGGACGATCCGCTCGGTCTCGGGCAGGCCGAAGTACAGATAGCACTCGGTACGACGGTCATGCGTGTGCGCGGGCATCGTGTTCCACGTACTCCCGGCGTGCAGCGTGGTGACGCCGAGCACGATCTGGCAGCTACGGACGCCGTCGGCGTGGATGTACTGGTCGATCGTGCGGCGGTTCGCGGTCTGCTGGTCGCCGAGCTCGAGCCGGTTGCCTTCACCGGGACTGACCAACGTGGTCGGGAACTCGGTGTGCGCGGCGGCCGAGAAGAGGTAGAACGCCGCATCCGGGCCCTCGAAGACGACCTCGCGAACCCCACGCCCGACGTACAGGCAGGCTCCGGTGGGCAGCTCGTACTTGGTGCCGTCCGTGGTGACTGTGCCCGGGCCGCCGACGTTGACGATGCCGGCCTCACGGCGTTCGAGGAAGTACTCGCTGCGCAGTTCAGGCCAGGTGCCGAGCGTCAGCGGACCGCTCGCGGGGCGGGCGCCGGCCAGCACGATCCGGTCGTGGTGGGTGAGCACCGCGGTGACCGTGTCGGGCGTGAACAGGTCGTCGACGAGGTAGTGCGAGCGCAGGGCGGCGGTGTCGAAGCCGGGCACCTGATCGGGGTGGGTGGCATGCCTGATGTGGATGGGCGGCTGAGCATTCACGGAACAAGGTTCTAATCGACGGAACCTCCTGTCAATCGTGGAACAAGACCGTTAACGGTTCCGGGTTCCGTGTCTTGACACTCAGTTCTGTTCGGTGGAACCTTCTAGTCACTGCCCATCGCCCCTGGGAGGATCTCCAATCGGCCTGGTGGTCTGGGCGATCGTCAAGTGGGGCTTGGACTCCACCGACACCACGCTGGTCGTTGCGTTGCCGCTGGCAACTTCCCTGGTGGTGTACGTCGGCCTCGGGCTGCTCCTCCCGGAGCGTCGCCCGGAGGTGGACGACCTGGTCACCTCGCTGGACACCGACCCCGGCGACGTCACCGCGAGACGCGCCGCCGCCGTCGGCTGAACCCTGGAACACTGTCCCACAACACAGAACCGCCAACTCTCTGGAGAATCTGCATGCCGAACATCACCGTCGAGCTCCTGTCCGGCCGCACCCTCGACCAGCGCCGCGAGTTCGTCGCCGCCGTCACCGAATCCGCCATCGCCATCCTCGGCGCCAAGCGCGAGTCCGTCCGCATCGTGTTCACCGAGATCGAGAAGACCGACGTCGCCAACGGCGGCACCCTCGCCGCCGACGCCTGAGTGCCCGGCCCGGCGCCTCTCCCGCCCCGAGGCACCGGGCCGCCGCATCCTGGAATTCCCGGTGCCCGGACAGGCTCACCTATTACTGTCTTGGGTATGCGAGTAGGAGTTTTCGGAGCCACAGGACAGGTCGGCAGTGTCATGCGGGAGCTGCTGGTCGAGCGGGAGTTCCCGGTGGACGACATCAGGTACTTCGCGTCGGCGCGGTCGGCGGGGAGCACGCTGCCGTTCGGGGACCGCGAGATCACGGTGGAGGATTCGGCGACCGCGGACTTCGCCGGGCTCGACCTGGCTCTGTTCTCCAACGGGAAGACGGCCTCCAAGGAGTACGCGCCGAAGGTGGCCGCGGCCGGGGCTGTCGTGGTGGACAACTCGTCCGCCTGGCGGATGGACCCCGAGGTACCGCTGGTGGTGTCCGAGGTGAACCCGGCCGACCTCGACCACCTGCCGAAGAACATCGTCGCGAACCCGAACTGCACCACGATGGCCGCGATGCCCGTCCTCGCCCCGCTGCACCGCGAGGCGACGCTCACCCGGCTCGTCGTCTCCACCTACCAGGCCGTCTCCGGCTCCGGTGGCGTCGGCGTCAGCGAACTCGAGGACCAGGCGAAGGCACTGATCGAGTACGGCGGCCGCCTGGCCCGCGGCATCGACGGCGTCACCCTCCCCGAGCCCAAGGTGTACGCCGGCCCGATCGCGTTCAACGTCCTCCCGCTGGCCGGATCGATCGTTGCCGACGGCACCGGTGAGACCGACGAGGAGCAGAAGCTGCGGAACGAGAGCCGCAAGATCCTGCACATCCCGGAGCTCCCGGTGGCCGGCACCTGCGTCCGGGTGCCCGTGTTCACCGGCCACTCGCTCAGCATCCACGCCGAGTTCGCGGAGCCGATCACCCCGGAGCGGGCCACCGAGATCCTCGGTTCCGCGGCCGGCGTCGTACTCGCGGATCTGCCGACACCGCTGCTCGCGGTCGGCCAGGACCCGTCGTACGTCGGCCGGATCCGGCAGGACCAGTCCGTCCCGGACAACCGCGGCCTGGTGCTGTTCGTGTCGAACGACAACCTCCGCAAGGGCGCCGCCCTGAACGCCGTCCAGATCGCGGAGATCCTCGCCCGGCGCTGATCGGAGAGCATTCGTTTGAATCCGCGGCCCTCGTGCGGAGGGGCGCGATGGACCAGCCGCGAGGATAGGGTGAGGTCTCCTTCGTGCGGAGGTGACCGAGCTGGAGCAAGGGGCTGCGATCGGATCCGCGAATCTGCGGTTCCGGTTGCTGGGGACGGTGGAGGTTCGGACCGCCGACGGTGACGTCGTTCCGCTGCCGTCACATCGTCCGGCGGTGCTGCTGGCCGCCCTGTTGCTACGGCTGAACCGGACCGTGCGGGCCGACGATCTCGTCGACGTGCTCTGGGACGACGACGATCTCCCGACGAGTCCGCGGGCGGCGCTGCAGATCTACGTGTCCCGGTTGCGAGCCGCGCTGGGCGACACGGACCGGACGATGATCCAGACCGGCGACGGCGGCTACTCGCTGCGGGCGGACCCGTCCCGTCTCGACCTCGAGGTGTTCCGCGTGCTGGCCCGGCGTGCGGGCCAGACCACGGATCCCTCGGCCAGGGCCGAACTCCTCACCGAGGCCCTCGCGCTCTGGCGAGGCGAGCCGCTCGCCGGCCTCGACACGGGCGCTCTCACCCGAGAGATGACTCCGCGCCTCGTCGAGGAGCACCTCCGGGCGCAGGAGTTGTCGTTCGACGCCCGACTCGCCCAGGGCGCCGCGGCCGACGTCATCCCCGAACTCACCGAGCTGGTCCATCGATACCCGACCAGGGAGCGCTTCTGGGCCCAGCTCATGCGCGCCCATCACGCGGCCGGGCGGCAGGCTCTCGCGTTGTCGACGTACAGCGAGGTGTCGCGCCGGCTCCGCGATCTCCTCGGCGTCGGACCCGGTGCCGAACTCCAACGTCTGCATGCCGAACTGCTCGCCGCGACCGACACCGAGAGCATGGTCGTACCGCGGCAGCTGCCGTCCGTCGCACCGGCGTTCGCCGGCCGCACCGAGCACCTCCGGCAGCTTGACGACCTCCTGCCGGGCTCGCGGGTCGCGCTCGTCATCGGCCCGGCCGGAATCGGCAAGACCTCGCTGGCGATCCATTGGGCCAAGCAGGTCGCGGACCGATTCCCGGACGGCATCCTGTACGCCGACCTCCTCGGCTACTCGCCCGCCGCGGTGCCGGCAGACCCGCGCTCGGTGCTGCCCCGGTTCCTCGCCGCACTCGGAATCCCGGCCGACCGCCTCCCGCTGACCGCGGACGAACAGGTCGGGTTGTACCGCAGCCTGCTCGTCGACCGTTCGGTTCTCGTCGTGCTGGACAACGCCCGTACGGCGGAGCAGGTCCGGCCGCTCGCGGCCACCGGCGCGACCTGTATGACGCTCGTCACCAGCCGCAACGAACTCGCCGGTCTGGTCGCGACCGAGCAGGCCGAGCCGATCCGGCTCGACGTACTCGACCCGGACCAGTCGAGACAGTTGCTCGTGGCAAGAGTCGGCGAGCGGCGGTTGCGCGAGGATCCGGCCAGCGTCGACACCCTGATCGACCGCTGCGCCGGTCTTCCGCTGGCCCTGTCGCTGCTCGCGGCCCAGATCGCACTGCGGCCGCGGCGAGAGCTGAAGTCCTTCGTCGAACTGGTCAACGAGGCGCCGCTCGACGCGCTGGCGACCACCGACGGGGTCGACGTACGGACGATCTTCTCCTGGTCCTACCGGCAGCTGCGGCCCGAGCTGGCGCGGATGTTCCGGCTGCTGGCGCAGCATCCCGGCAGCGAGATCACCACGGGTGCCGCGGCCGCCTTGGCCGGTACGCCGATCCGCGACGCCCGGAACATGATCGCCGTACTGGTGGCCAATCATCAGCTGGTCGAGATCACACCGGATCGCTATGTTCTGCACGATCTGCTGCGGACGTATGCGCGTGAGCTGTGCGAGCCCGACGAGGCTGCGGAAGCGTTCACGCGGTTGCTCGGCTATCTGGTGCACACCGGGTTCGCCGGAGCGCTACTCCTCGCTCCGAGCCGGGAGCCGGTCGAGTTGCCGAAGCTCGAGCCGGCGGTGGAGCTGGTGTTGCCGGCCAGTCGCGACGAGGCGTTCGCCTGGTTCGACTCGGAGCAGCCGAACAATCTCGCCGTACTGCGATCCGCGGCCGGGCGGGCCGATCAGTGGCTCTGGCTGTATGTGTGGGCGATCGCGGACTATCTCGACTTCCGCGGCCGGTCCGGGTACATGGAGGCCGAAGGGCTCGCGCTCGAGGCAGCCGTGCGGCTCGGTGACCTGCGCAAGCAGGCCCAGACGCGCCGCGATCTGGCCCGCGGCCACATGGCGATGCGGGAGTGGGACGACGCCATCCGGCATCACGAACTCGCGCTGGGGATCGCGGAGGAGCTCGACGACCAGCCCGCCATCGCGCACGGGTCGCTCAGCCTGGCCCGTGTGCTCACCAGGATGGGAAAGCATCGGGAGGCGATCGAGAAGACCGTCCGGGCGCTGCGGATCTACGAGCAGACCGGGCACACCGACGCGCGGGGGACCGCGCTCAACAACCTCGGCTGGTACTACGCGCAGCTCGGCGAGTACGAGGCCGCGGTCGACTATGCACAGCAGGCGCTGAAGCTCTTCCAGGAGCAGGACTCGGAGTACGGGCGTGCCGTCGTCAGCGACACGATGGCCTTCGCGCTGGCCGCGGCCGGACGGCTCGACGACGCCATCGCCAGCTACACGACCGCGGTCGACATCGTGCGCGCCCAGGGCCGTCGGCTGGAGACGGCCGAGTGCCTGATGGCGCGGGCGGCCGTGGAGGAGCGAGCCGGGTACGACGACGCGGCCCACGCCAGCTGGACCGAGGCATTGGAGATCCTCGAGGCGCTCGATCATCCCGATGCCGAGGCTGCTCGGCACGCCCTGGATCAGCAGCGGTTGAACGGACAGTAAGACTGGAGGCACCGGCCGTAGGTACCTGTTACCTGTTGCGGAAACGTAATGCAGAAGGCTGACGTGGGTACGCGAGTGCCCATGGTCAGCGGTGCCCGGTACCGATTACTCTCCGGTTACTTGACCCCCGATGGAGGCCAGTTATGACGCCTGTCGCCGATTCCGGCCAGCTCGCGCTGCTCAGCAACCGCAAGGACACGATGGCCCAGATGTTCCTGGACCGGGTCGCCGCGACTCCTGACCGAGAGGCCTTCCGGTACCCGTCGGGTGACGCCTGGACGTCGGTCAGCTGGCGCGACATGGATGTACTGGCGCGCCGCCGCGCGGCCGGCCTGGTCGCCCTCGGCGTCCAGCCGGAGCAGCGGGTCGCGATCGCGTCCAGCACCCGGATGGAGTGGGTCGAGTGCTACCTGGCCGCTGTCCTCGCCGCGGCCGCGACGACCACGATCTATCCGACCACGATGTCCGTCGACGTCGCCTTCATCATCGCGGATGCCGACGTACAGGTCGTGTTCGCCGAGGACGCGGCTCAGGTGGACAAGCTGCGGGAGCGCAAGGCGGAGATTCCGTCGGTGCGCAAGGTGGTGCTGATCGACGGGGAACCATTGGACAGCGATGGAGACTGGGTCATCAGTCTTGCCGCGTTGGATGCGCTGGGTGCGGATGAGGTGGACGCCGTTGACGGCCGGATCGCCAAGGTCAAGCCAGAAGATCTCTGCACGCTGATCTACACCTCCGGCACGACCGGCCGACCGAAGGGAGTGCGGCTGCCGCACTCGGTGTGGACGTACGAGGGCGCCGCCGTCGAGGGGATGCGGGTGCTCAGCCCGGACGATCTGCAGTTCCTCTGGCTGCCGTTGTCGCACGTGTTCGGTCAGGTGCTGCTCGCCGTACAGTTCCAGCTCGGGTTCGCCACCGCGATCGACGGGCGGATCGACAAGATCGTCGAGAACGCCGCCGTCGTCCAGCCGACGTTCATGGCCGCGGCACCGCGGATCTTCGAGAAGGCGCACGGCCGGATCGTCACGATGATCGCGACCGAGGGTGGGCCGAAGGCCAAACTGTTCGACTGGGCCTTCGGAGTCGGCGCTCGCGTGTCCGCGCTGCGCCAGCAGGGCAAGGAGCCGGGCGGTCTGCTCGGGGCGCAGTACGCCGCCGCGGACCGGCTCGTGCTGTCGAAGATCCGGGCTCGCTTCGGTGGACGGATCCGGTTCTTCGTGTCCGGGTCGGCGGCGCTGGACAAGAAGCTGGCGGAGTGGTTCCACGCCGCTGGGCTGCTGATTCTCGAGGGGTACGGGCTGTCGGAGACGGCGGCCGGGGCCACGCTGAACCGGCCTACGCAGTACCGGCTCGGCAGTGTTGGTCCCGCGTTCCCCGGCACGCAGTTCAAGATCGCCGAGGACGGCGAGATCCTGATCAAGGGTGACGGCGTGATGAGCGGGTACCACAATCAGCCTGAGCAGACGGCCGAGGTGATCGATGCCGACGGGTGGTTCCACACCGGGGACATCGGGCACTTCGAGGACGAGTATCTGTTCATCACCGACCGGAAGAAGGATCTTTTCAAGACGTCGGGCGGCAAGTACGTCGCGCCGCAGGTGATCGAGGGCCGCTTCAAGATGATCTGCCCGTACGCGAGCCAGTTTGTTGTGCATGGCAACAAGCGGAACTTCGTGTCGGCGTTGGTGACGCTGGATCCTGATGCTGTCGTCGGGTGGGGCGCGGCCAACGGTCTTGAGGGAAAGTCCTATGCGGAGATCGTCGGCTCGGATGCGGCTCGGGTGATGGTGCAGGGGTACGTCGACGAGCTCAACGCCGGGCTGAACCGGTGGGAGACGATCAAGAAGTTCACGATCCTGGAGCGTGATCTGACGGTCGAGTCCGGTGAGATGACGCCCAGCTTGAAGCTGAAGCGCAAGCACGTCGAGAACGAGTACGCCGACGTACTGGACAAGATGTACGAGTAGTTCTCACCCACCCTGCCTATCGTGCGGCGGCGGCCTGCAGCTTGTTCGGCCAGGGGAACACGAGGGGGTCGAGGCTCGACTGCCAGCAATGGCTCAGTTCCCGGAGTGTGTTGGTGGCGCGGTCGAGGTCTGTGTCGTCGTAGGGAAAGGCGTCCGCCCGGGAGATGCCCCAGCTCTCGCGGGCTTGGGCGTACGGCGTACGGCGATCGTTCTCGACGGCTTCGTGGATGACGCTTGTGAGGACCTCGCTCACGCCGATGCTGTTCGGCGCTTTCAGGATTCGGGTGCTGCGAACCTTGGCGTCGTGGCGTTTCTTGCCTGCTGTCTGTTGCATGCTGTCGAACACCGCGCCTGCCGCGATGCAGCCGAAGATGCCGTCGGCGATTCCGAGTTCGCGTTCGGTGACCGCGTGCGCGAGGTCGTGGGGGACGCGATGCTTGCGTGAGTACGAGGACAGGGTGAACACCGCGCCGTCCGCTCGCCGGATCAGCGTGAAGCACTCGCCGCGCGGGTCGTGATGGAACGTCAGGTGCATGACCACCACAGTGGACCCTTGCGCCTCGGCGTACCACCGGATTTCCAGGCTGCACGGGACTCTCGGCTACTGCGGCCCGGCCAAATACGAAGGACAGAACAAGATCACGCAGGTAGCCTCACCAGATCATGGAGATGTCCGACATCACCCGGGCGATAGCGGCTGCCACTTCGATCGCCGCATCGCTCGACCTTCCAGTCAACGCCGCCGTCGTTCTGCACAACTCGAACAAGCTGGCGCTGCGGCTGACGCCGTGCGATGTCTTCGCCCGGGTCGCGCCTGTGGGGCAAGAGGTTGCCCAGTTCGAAGTCGAGCTCGCTCAACGACTCGCCGAGGCCGGAAGCCCGGTGGGTGCGTTGGAGCCACGGGTGGACCCGCTGGTGTACACCCGCGATGGCTTCGCAGTGACGCTGTGGGTCTACTACGAGCCCGTGACACCTCACGTCTCGCCAGTCGACTACGCCAAGGCGCTGGAGCAGCTGCACGCCGGCATGCGCAAGGTTGATGTGGCGAGCCCACGGTTCACGGATCGAATCGCGGAGGCGGAGGAAGTCGTTGCCGACCCGGATCTCTCGCCGAAGCTCGCCGACGCGGACCGTGTGTTCCTCAGCAGCAGGCTGGGAAGCCTGCGACGGGCGATCGACGACCGGGGTGCCGCGGAGCAGCTGCTCCACGGCGAACCGCATCCAGGCAATCTGCTCAGCACGAAGAACGGCCCGTTGTTCATCGACTTCGAGACGTGCTGCCGTGGACCCGTCGAGTTCGATCTCGCCCATGTTCCCGAGGCGGTCTGCGAGCACTACCCGGGCGTTGACCAAGGACTGCTGGACGAGTGCCGGCAGCTCGTTCTCGCGATGGTCGCAGCGTGGCGTTGGGACATCGGCGACCAGTTCCCGAACGGGAGGCGATTCGGAGAAGAATTCCTGCGCGCGCTGCGCACGGGTCCTCCTTGGCCGACCCTCGACACGATGGCCACGCGACTGGACGGTCTGTAGAAACCGCCGTCACCTGGCGGCGTCGCGGACGAAGGTGCTGATCGCTTCGACGTACTCGGCCGGCTGTTCCTCGTCGATCAGGTGACCGCTGCGGTCGAAGATCCACAGTACGGCGTTGGGCATGCGGTCGGCGAGGTCGCGGGCCATGTCGAAGCCCACGTGGCGATCCCAGAGTCCGATCATCACCAGCGCGGGGGTCGTGATCGCGGCCAACTCGTCGGCAAGGTCGAGACGTTCGGTGCCGACCAGTGCGAGCGCCATCTCCATGTTCATCCCCGGCGCGGCAGGGTCGGGCGCAGGCATGTTGGCCGGGTCGTAGTAGAAGAACCGGGTGGCGTGCTCGCTCGACGAGATCGCTCCGATCGCAGCAAATGTCCGCTGGATCGGATCGGTCATGCCGTCCAGTTGTGTCCGCAGCTCTGTCCGTTCGCCCGGCGCGAGGAACGTGTCGACGGCATTGGGTCGCAGCGACCAGAGGCCGGGGTGCAACGGCCCGACGACCGGGGGAGCGTGGAGAACGAGGCGCTCGACATTGTTGGCGTGGGCAACGGCGTACTCCGCGGCGAGCAGACAACCGAACGAGACACCCCACGGGATGATCCGGTCCAACCCCAACGCCGACCTGATCTCCTCGAGGTCCGCCACCAACCGACTCATGGTGTAGGTAGCCGGCTCGGACGGCTTGGCCGACCGTCCACATCCACGCTGGTCGTAGAAGATCACCGTCGAGACCTTCGCCAGCTCGTCCCCGACCGACTGCTCGACCGAGTAGCAACTCTCGCCCGGCCCACCATGCAACAGCACCAACGGCACCCCGCCGTTGTGAGCCCCCGCAACCCGAACCCAGTGCTCGACCCCGCCCGCCACCACAACCCGCACCCCATCACTCAACATGCCCGCGAGCATACGTCCCAACCCGTCCCATCCCCGGCCGGAAAATGGTTGGGCGGTGGGGCGTGGGGGCTGGTAGTTTCCGGGGTGCACGTGACACTGCTCTGGGAGGTGAGACCCATGAACCTGCATCCTCGTGGGTGCTCCCCGGTCGTGGTCACGGTTGGGCGACTGACGTAGGTGTCGCCGGGAGCGCCTGAATCTGAAGGCACTTCCGAAAGGCGACACATCATGCATTTCACTACGCAGACTTCATCGAACGGCGTCATCGAACGCGACTTCGTCCTGGGTGACATCACCGGCGTCCTCTGGGCCCCGGAATCCGGATCCGAGGGTGCGCCACTGCACCTGATGGGGCACGGCGGCGGCCTGCACAAGAAGGCGCAGGGGCTCGTGGCCCGTGCTCACTACTACGTGACCACCTGCGGTTTCACCGTGGCCGCCATCGACGCGCCCGGACACGGCGACCGGCCGCGATCGGCGGGGGACGGGAAGTGGGTCTCGGCTCTCCTCGAGGCTCGGGCGGCCGGTCAACCGATCGGCCCGATCGTCATCGACTACAACTCGTCGCTGGCGGAGCGCGCCGTACCGGAATGGCAGGCGACCCTCGACGCCCTCCAGGCACTGCCCGAGATCGGCCCCGACGCGCCGATCGGCTACAGCGGCATGACCTTGGCCAGCACGATCGGGCTGATGTGGGCAGCGATCGAGCCGAGGATCAGCGCAGCGGTCTTCGGTGGGGTGTTCGTGTACGACGCCCTGACCGAGGCGGCACGGCAGATCACCATCCCGGTCGAGTTCATCCTCCCGTGGGACGACGCGGAGATCGACCGCGAATCCGGGTTCGCCCTGTTCGACGCCTTCGCCTCGAAGGAGAAGACGTTGCACGCCAACCCCGGCGGCCATCACGAAGTTCCCTGGTTCGAGACCGAGATCTCGGGCCACTTCTTCGCCCGCCATCTGGGCCGATCCGTCCCATCACCGGCCTGACCTGAAGCTGTCGGCGGCCGGCTCATACCCGGCCGCCGCACAGCTGTGCTCGATCAGACACGCACTGGGCAGGTCTCTAGTCGAACAACGAGCAACACTGGAGGTACGGACGGCCGACTTCGCCGAACCTGATCGAGCTCACCCCCCCAGCTCCAGGACGCGAGGCCGGCCGTCTGCTCAAGGAGACGTTGCGCGACGGCGCGGCAGGCAGAGCTGGGCCGACAGCAGTCCGGCGGCGCCGATCAGGACCCACAGCGCCCAGGGCCCGATCGCGTACACGGCACCCCCGATGAGCGGTCCGGCGCCCGTACCGATCGTGTACGCGACGCCGTGCAGCCCCTGGTAGCGCCCGACCATCTGCGGCGGAGCCAGACTTCCCAGATACGCCTGGGAGTACGTGCTGGTCACCATCTCGCCGAATGTCCAGATCAGCACCGTCGCCGACAACAGGACCATGTCGGTCGCGAACCCGGTCAGCGCCAGACCGATACCGACGATCAGGTTGCCGATCGCCAGGACGTACTCCGGCCGGTACCGCGAGACCCAGCCGGTGATGGGCAGCTCCAGCACCAGGACCAGCAGACCGTTGAGCCCGATCAGGAGCCCGAAGTCTCGCGCGCTCAGACCCGCGTCGTTGACGTGCAGGGGCAGGCCGACGGTCGACTGGATGTAGACGAACTCGGCGACCACGGTCATCAGCAGGAATCGCACCAGCAGGCGGTCGGACAGAGCCTGTCGATACCCGACCGCCCGGTCATCCTCCCGTTCCGCATCGTCAGACTCCACCTGGGGCGCATCCCGCAGCAGCACCGCCACGACCACGCCGAACAGCAGGCACGCTGCGGCATTGCCCAGGAACAGCCCCACATAGGAGGTGCTGGCCAGCACACCGCCGATGACGCCGCCCAGTGCAGCGCCGATGTTCATCGCGAACCGGTACACGCCGACGGCGGCGAGCCGCTGCTGGTTGGTCGTGACGGAGTCGATCAGGACTGCGGCCGCGGCCGGCCGGTAGAGCTGCGACGTCACGCCGATGAGCCCGGCCACCGCGACGATGGCCAGGAGCGGTCCGAGGAACGGCACGATCGCGGTCAGCCCAGCGGTGGTCACTGCCGACAGCACGATCGTCCATCGACGGCCGAGGTTGTCGGCGAGGTAGCCGCCGACGGCGTTGCCGAGCACCTTGCCCAGACCCGTCACGCCGAGCACGAGCCCCGCGGCGCCGGCGGAATAGCCGCGCTGGGTCAGGTACAGCACGATGAACACGGGCAGGAAGTTGCCGACCTGGTTGACCAGGATGCCGAGGCTGATGATCCACACCCGGCTGGGCAGGCCGCGCAGCGCGTCGCGGAATCGCGCCTCGTCGACGCCCGGCGGGTCCGACGGCGCGGTGCTCACGGGATGGGCTCCGTGCGTACCTGGACCGCCGCGGCCAGTCGCTTGCCGTGGGCAATCGCTTCGGCCGCGGTGGAACCGCGGGCGATGACGTGACCGACCTTGTCCTCGTTCCAGGTCAGCGGTGGTACCTCGTCGCCGGGCTTCACGTCCAACTGGAGGTCGACATACGCCGGGTCCGCGCGGACGGCCTCGACCCCGGTCACCTCGATGACCCGTCCGGGCTCCGGTGTGATGAACCGTACGGCGGCTCCGCCCTGAGGCTCGGGAGAGGTGGTCAGCGGTTCCACCAGGCCGAAGCCGGCGTCCAGCGCGTAGTGCTCCATGTCGACGCCGTACGCGATCTCGGCCAGTTCGTTGATCCGGTCACCGCCGATGCGGTTGTGCGATTCGACGATCCGCGGGCCGCGCGAGGTCAACTTGACCTCCGTGTGCCCTGGACCGTTGCGCAGGCCGACCGCGTCGAGGAAGCCGGTCACCAACTGCCTGACCTCGCCCAGCGTCCCGGCCGAGAGGCCGCTGGGCTGCGAATGTCCGATCTCGACGAAACCGGCGCCGCCGACCTCCTTGTCGGTCACCGCGACGATCACGTGCCGGCCGTCGAACGACAGGGTCTCCACGCTGATCTCCGGGCCGTCCAGGAACTCCTCCATGAGGAACTCGTGGAACGAGTCGGCAAAGGCCAGGTCGCCGGCGGTCCACTGCACGTCGTCGAGGGATCGGTACCGGTCGGCGACGACGTCCACGTCGGCCTGGTCGCGGACCCGGAAGACGCCGAGGCTGCCCGATTCGCGGACCGGCTTGACGATGATCGGGAGCCCGTGCGCCTTCACGAACTCCCGGATGTCCTGCCCGGACCGGCCGACCGCCGAGGCCACCGGACTGAGATCCCTTGCGGCCAGGTGTCGGCGCATCCGCCATTTGTCCAGCAGCAGTTCCACCGTTTCGATCGACTCGCCGCGGAGGCCGAGCGCCTCGTTGATCCGCGCCGTCGGCAGCAGCCCGAGCTCAGTCAGCGACACGGCCGCCTGGAACGGGTACGCCGCGTGCAGCGCGCGGACCAGCGGCAGGAGCCGGTCGATGTCGCCGTAGTCGAGCAGCAGCGCCTGATCGACGTACGGCCAGTGGCCGCGGTCGTACTCGTGCGGGTACTGGACGTGAACCACATCCAGGCCGAGCTCCCGGGCCTTGCGTACATGCTTCAGCTTGCCGCCGACAACCAGAATGCGAGGCCGCGTGTTGGGCACAACATCGTCGAACACCGTGGCTCCTGTCAGAGAGGATCCGTGCGACCCAAACCCTGCCGGTCTGAGGTAGCCCCCGCATATCGGAACTCCTCCCTATCCCCAATCCCCGAGAACCACCTAGGGATCCGCCGTCCGGCGCGCGGCCGCCTAAGTACCCAGGTCGCTCGTGTAGCCTCCGCGGGTGGGCTCGAGATCCAGCCGGCTGATGACGTCGGTATTCCTTGTCCGCGGCGGCCAGGTCCTGCTGCTGTACCGGAAGGGCTCCCGTGCGATGGACGAGGACTCCTGGGTCGGAATCGGCGGCCACCTCGAACCCGGGGAGATCGATGACCCCACAGCGGGTGCTCTCCGCGAGCTGGAAGAGGAGATTGGCGTGCGTCCTGACCAGATCTCTGATCTTGCCCTGCGGTATGTGGCACTCAGGGACACCGGCACCGAACTACGCCAGACCTACTACTTCACCGCCGCACTCCGGCCCGAGGTGCCGCTTCCCGTCGACTGTGCCGAGGGCGATCTCCACTGGTTCGACCTGACCATGGATCCCTCGGACCTAGAGATGCCGCCCACGGCCCGCATCGCCTTCACCCATTGGCTGAGCCACGGCCGCCGGGACGAGGCACTCCGCTTCGTCACGATCGGTGCGGATGGTTCATGCGAGGTCAGTGGCTAGGCGTTCGAGGTTCCCTGTCATTCGCCGACGTGGCCGTCGATGGACTCTCGGATGAGGTCTGCGTGGCCGTTGTGGCGGGCGTACTCCTCGATCATGTGCATGACGATCCAACGTGCGCTGGGCGTGGTGCCGTCCCTCCGGGTGCGTCCTGCCGGGCGGTCCAGGCCGCCGTCCGCCAAGGTTTCGGAGAGCAGATCGCGGGAGCGGGCCACCGCGTCCTGCCAGAGCACTTGCAGTTCCCCGGGGGAGTCATCGGCGGCCGAGTTCCACTCCCAATCGGGGTCCGCGTCGAAGTAGTCGTCGTTCCACATGGCCTGGCGCTCGTTCCCCCGCAGGCAATAGGAGAACCAGTGGTCCTCGTAGAACGCGACGTGCTTGAGCATCCCGCCCAGCGTCATCGTCGACACGCCCACGGTCGCCCGTAGCCCGGCCGCGTCCAGGCCGGAGCACTTCCAGGCGAACGTCGCCCGCTGGTACTCCAGAAAGCCCACGATCGTCTCAGTCTCGTTGCCCGCAAACGGAGGCAACGGGCGTCCCTGCTCGTCCAGGCCGGTCATGCTCAGCAGCCTATGCCCGCGTCAGGTCGTGAGGTGGGCCGGACCGAACCAGGTGCTGAGAGCATCGGTCAGCCCGTCGTCGGTGCCGTTGGTGGCCCAAGCGACGTACCCGTCCGGTCGGATGAGCACTGATGCGGGCACGCTGATCTCGCCGACGCCCGGAACCGTCCACCGCTCGGCGGCACAAGTGGCCGTCACGCAGTCGATCCGGTCCGCCCAGCCGTCGACCGACGGTACCTCGCCGCCGTTGAGCGCCAGCAGGATCGGACGCCCCGCAGCCAGCAGTCTGTGGACACGACCGGCTCCAGCGGCCGTGACGAGATCGGCATCGGGCACCCGGCGTCCGGCCAGCGGGTGGTCGCACTTCGTGTCGTAGCAGATGTCGAGTGCCGCGATCATCAGTCCGAGCCGCCGGCGTACGTCGTCGATGTCGAACAAACCGGCGAAGATCTCGCGCAACGCCTCGCTGTGCGGGCCGGGTCGCGACAGTGCGGTCTGCGCCCGCGTGTTGTGCAGAACGCGAGCAGCCACCGGATGCCGCTCGCTCGCGTAGCTGTCGAGCAGGTCGTCGTACGCCTCGCCGCGCAGGACAGTCGCTAGCTTCCAGCCGAGGTTCACCGCATCCTGGACGCCCATGTTCAATCCCTGACCACCCGCGGGGTAGTGGATGTGGGCGGCATCGCCGGCCAGGAACACCCGACCCTCCCGATAGCGATCAGCCTGCCGCGCAGCATCGCCGTACTGCGACAACCAGCGCGGACTGTGCATACCGAAGTCGGTGCCCGCGACCTCACGAAACGACTCGCGGAAGGCCTCGAAGCCAGGCTCGACCGCACGGTCGAGAACGCGGTCGTGCCGCTGCACGATCAACCGGTACCAGCCCTCCTGGAAGTTGAGGACGGAGAAGTCGCCAGGACCGCCGCGCTGCGAGAAGAGGGGACCGGCAGGCGGGTCGGTCAGCTCGACGTCGGCCAGCATGCCGGTCATGGTCGCGTCGGTCCCGTCGAAGCCGATCCCGGCCAGCTTCCGTACGGCGCTTCGTCCGCCATCGCAGCCGACGAGGTATGCGGCACGGATCCAGCCGCCGTCCGGGCCGCCGATCTCGACGTCGACACCGGCCGCGTCCTGGCGGAACCCGAGCACGGGGGAGGCCCACCGCACCGGTGCTCCCAGAGAAGTGGCGTGCTCGTCGAGTTCCCGTTCGATCTCCGCCTGCACGATGGCCAGCGTGTGCGGGTAGCGGGTGGGGAAGTCGGAGAAGTCCAGCGGCAGCCCGGCTAGGTGACCAGCCTGGATCGGTCGCCCGTGCGGCAGCATCCGCTCCAGCAGACCGCGCTGGTCGAACACCTCCATGGTCCGAGCGTGGATGCCGCCCGCGCGGGACTCGCCCGTCCGGGCCGGCAGGGCGTCCACCACGATCACGTCGATCCCGGCCAGCCGCAGTTCCCCGGCCAGCATCAGTCCCGTCGGTCCGGCGCCGGCGATGAGCACCTGAGTCTGCATGAGTTCGCTCCTTAACAACGTTAAATTCACTTTAATGCTGTTAAGGAGAACAGAACGCTGTTAAGCTGTCAAGGCAGCTGCAGACCCAGGAGGCAACGTGAAGCTCGATGCCGGCGCCATCGCCACGGCTGCGTTGGGGCTGCTCGACGACACGGGCGTCGACGGCCTGACGATGCGCAAGGTGGCGGCCGGGCTCGGCGTACAGGCGCCCGCGCTCTACTGGCACGTCAAGAACAAGCAGGAGTTGCTGGACGCGATGGCTCGCGTGCTGTTCGTCTCCGCCGTCGACGGCATCGAGGCGCCGCGGCGCGGGACGCAGTGGCAGGACTGGCTGATCGAGCTGGCCGGCCGCCTGCGCGCGGCGCTGCTGCGGTACCGCGACGGCGCTCGGGTGCTGGCCGGCACGAACGTCAGTGACGACTCGATGTGGCGGGTGACCGAGCTGACGTTGCGCACCCTGGAGGACGCCGGTTTCCCGATGCGGGACGCCGTACGGATCTTCCCGATTCTCCTGCACTACACGATCGGCTTCGTCCTCGAAGAGCAGGCGCAGACCGGCGTCGCGTATCCCGACGGCAATCCCTACCACCCCGAGCAGATCACCCAGGCCGTCGACCCCGACCGCTACCCGTTGACGGCACGGATGGTCGGAGACCTGTTCACCGCCGACCCCGACGCGGAGTTCGACCACGGTCTGCGGATCATCCTTGCCGGAGTCCGCGCGACCACGCGACCGAAAGTCTGACCCATCCGCTGGTGAGAACGCCCCGAATGTCGGCTGCACGGGGTTTCTACCAGTGGGAGGTCAGCACATGAGTAACGCAACGCGCCGGGGGTTCCTGGTGTTCGCGGGCGCGGGGACGGTTGCGGCGGTGGGAGCGGTCGCAGCGGTTGGTGCGGTCGGTGACAAGGCCGCGGACGCGGCGAAGACATCGCTGGAACCGGGCGACCTGGCTGACGCCGAGTCGTTCGTCGTCCACGTCAAGGACGTGAAGTCCGGTCAACTGGCGATCATGGTCGGCCACCGCGAGGTGCTCGTGACCGATCGTGAACTCGCGGCCCGCCTTGCCGGCGTGACGACCGCCTGATCCAGCCTTTCAGCATCTGTTCTTGGAGGAATTGTCATGTCTTCGCACCGCGAGGCACCGGAGATCTCGAAGGATCCGGTGGCCGACAACACCGATGTCTACGCGTTCGTCAGCCCGGACGCACCGGACACGGTCACGATCATCGCCAACTTCATCCCGTTCCAGAACCCGTTCGGCGGGCCGAACTTCTACGAGTTCGGCGACGACGTGCTCTACCAGATCCACATCTCCAACCGTGGAACCGGGCAGGCCGACATCAGCTACCAGTTCCGCTTCCGCGCCGAGATCCGGAACAAGAAGACGTTCCTGTACAACACCGGTCCGATCACGTCGATCAAGGACCGTACCTGGAACCGGCCGCAGTACTACTCCGTGACCCGCGTCGAACAAGGCCGGTCCCGGACCCTCGCCCGGAACCTGACCGCCCCGCCGGTCAACGTCGGAGTCCGCAGTACGCCGAACTACGCCAGGCTCGCCCGCCAGGCGATCCACACCATCGGCACCGGTCGCAAGGTGTTCGCGGGGCAGCGTGCCGACGCGTTCTGGGCCGACCTCGGCAGCATCTTCGACCTCGGCACCCTGCGGCCTTTCCAGATGGCTCACCTGATCCCGTCTGCCGCCGCTATGGGCGTGAACGGGCTGCAGGGTTCCAACGTGCACACCATCGCGATCCAGGTCCCGATCACCGACCTGACCCGCGACGGCCGCCGGCCGACGAACGTGCTGGACCCCAAGTCCGTCATCGGTGTCTACGCGTCGGCCAGCCGTCAGCAGTCCCGCATCGTCGACGGCAACGGCACCTCGGTGTGGCACGGCCCGTACAAGCAGGTCTCCCGGCTGGGCAACCCGCTGTTCAACGAGGTCATCGTGCCGATGGCGGAGAAGGATCGCTGGAACAGCCTGCCACCGTCGGCCGACAAGCGGTTCGCCGGATTCGTCACCAAGCCCGAGCTCGCCGGCCTGCTGCCGGTGCTGTACCCGGGTGTGTTCCCGAGGTTGGCGGCGTACAAGAAGCCACGTGCGGACCTCGCGGCGATCCTGCTGACCGGCATCCCGAAGGGTGTCGTCGACGGCTTCCAGAACTACACCGGTCCGGTCCAGGCCGACATGTTGCGCCTCAACGTCGCCGTACCGCCGGCCAAGTCGCCCAACCCACTCGGCCTGGTCGCGGGTGACGCGGCCGGATTCCCGAACGGCCGGCGCCTGATCGACGACGTCGTGACGGTCGAACTGCGGGCCGTCGCCGGCATCACGATCCCGCTGGTCGACAAGTCGTTCAAGCCCGACGACGCGGCCGGTGCGATCAAGGACGGTACGTCGAACACCAACGGCCCGCTGCTCGACCGTTTCCCCTACCTCGGTACTCCGGGCGGCGGCTACCAGTCGCTGCCGGGCACCCCGGCCGCGTGATCACGATGAGCGGCCCAGGGAACAACGCGGTCGAGAATCCCCATGCGGGGAAGGGATCCTCGGTCCTGCTCGACATCGGCGGGGACATCGGTGCCCTCGTGATCGCCATGCCGGCCGACCTCGAAGACGAGGAGGTCGAACTCCGCAAGGCCGGGTCATCGGTCGCCGCCGACCACGACCACGGACATGGCCACGACCACGATCATGACCACGGGCACGGCCACGGACATGGGCACGGGCACGGGCATGGGCACGGGTCTGCGCCGCATGTGGCCGTCGTACCTCGACCGAAGCCCGATGGCACGACCGCGCACTCCGCGGTCTTCTCAGAAGTTGCCCAGGGCACCTATGAGCTGTACCTCCGCCCGCACGGCCCGGTGCAGCTGACGGTCGAGATCCACGGCGGCCGAGTCACCGAGGCGACCTGGCCTAGCTGACGGCTTCCGGCTTCTGTGCCTCGAAGAGGAACCGTTCGCTGGTCGCCACGAACACACCGTCTCGCTGGATCTGATCGTGCAACGCCAGCAGCCGGTCGCGATATCGCTCCACGGTGAAGTCCGGAACGATCCAGATCACCTTGCGCAGGAAGTGAACCACCGCGGCGATATCGAAGAACTCCATCCGCAACGACTCCGGCCGGACCTGTACGACGGACAGCCCGACGGACTCTGCTGAGGCCACAGCCTTCTCGGTACTGCGTCCTGTACCGACAGGCTGTGGCCCCATCATGTATTCGGTCAACTCGATCACGGTGCCGGAGCCGATCTGCTGAGACAGATACACGCCAGCAGGCCGCAGTACCCGGGCGATCTCCGGCCAGATCACCACGGTCGGATGCCGGCTCACGACGAGGTCGAACGAGTCCGGGTCGAACGGCAGCGCGGCGTCGTCCGCAACCTCGACCACGGTGCCGCCGTGGGGCGCGAGGTTGCGCCGGGCAATCGCCAGGTTGGGTGGCCACGACTCGGTCGCGGCGAGCCGTGGCGGCGCAGTCGGGATTCCGGCCAGCACCTCGCCGCCGCCGGTCTGGATGTCGAGGGCCGCCTCGGCGGTCGCCATCCGGGTGCCGATGAGCTTCTGGTATCCCCAGGACGGACGTCCCTCGGTGGCGCGGCCCTCGAACCAGGAGAAGTCCCAGCCCTCGACCGAGACGGCTTCACCTTCTGCGACGAGTTCCTCGAATGAACGCATGGCCGCCATCTTCGCAGTTCGCCGGGGTCGATCTGATCGTCGCGCAAACTGTCGGTGGCCGGTGCGACGATCGGGTGGTCGACGTACGGGACCGAGGTAAGGGAGCGGGAGATGGCCGAAGTGACGCACGAGGTTCGCCTCAGGCCGGTCGAGGATCAGGACGTCGAGGTGTTCTTCGACCACCAGGCCGATCCGATCGCGAACGAGATGGCGGCGGTCCCGGCTCGCGACAAGGATCAGTTCACCGCGCACTGGGCGAAGATCCGCGGCGACGACACCAAGATCCACTGGACGATCGTGGCGGACGGCGCGGTGGCGGGGAACGTCGTGAGTTGGGAACAGGACGGCCAGCAACTACTCGGCTACTGGGTCGGCCGCGAACTCTGGGGCAGGGGCATCGCCACGGAGGCCGTCACGCAGTTCCTGACCCAAATGCGAACCAGGCCCCTCACGGCCCACGTGGTCGCCCACAACGCCGGCTCGATCCGCGTCCTGGAAAAGTGCGGCTTCCACCGAGACCACGCCCAGGAAGCAACCGCACCCGCATCCGACGACGGCATCCAGGAGTACGTCTATGTCCTCGACGCGCTACAGACGTGAGAGCACTTGCTTCTCAGCGTCAGGGCTCGAGCTCGGTGGGTTGGTACAGCGGGATGAACCGGATGATCGGCTCCTCGTAAGGATGGGCCGCCTTCAGCGCCTTCAGGACGACTGCTGCCGCTGAGGTATCGCATTCGGACTCGACTCGGGTCTCGGTCCCGTGCATCAGCTTCCCGATCTCGCCGTCGAAGGGTTCGGCGCCGGGCATCGGCTTCCAGGTTCCGCCGATCTGCCAGAAGCTGGTCACTTGGTCGTAGCGGCCGACCCGTCCGGCACCGGCGGATTCCAGCGCCGCCAGGATCGCGGACACATGGTCGTCGGGGACGCAGACCTCGATCTTGACTCTCGACATCACAACTCTCCTCTCACACGTCAGGGTAGAGTTTGGGACAGTGAGGCGATCTGGTGCTCCTCACCTGCCTGTCTGCACCTCACCCCGCCTGTCCCGATCAAGCGACCCTCGAGCTGTGACGCCCGCGCAAGGACGCGCAGGAGCCGGTCTGCCCTGAGGCCCGCCTGTGCCTGTGTCTGGAGACCGCATGACCTCGCTGACGCCTGAGTCAGCCACGCCCGAATCCGTTTCGTCCCCGACCGACGTCACGTCCGTCCTGGCGGCGCTGCGTTCCCCACGGCGCCTGCGGACGGAGGTGCTGGCCGGCCTCGTCGTCGGGCTGGCGCTGATTCCCGAGGCGATCAGCTTCTCGATCATCGCCGGCGTGGACCCGAGGGTCGGGCTGTTCGCCTCGTTCACGATGGCGGTGTCGATCGCGTTCCTGGGCGGACGCCCGGCGATGATCTCCGCGGCCACCGGAGCGGTCGCGCTGGTGATCGCGCCGGTGATGCGCAACTACGGCTTCGAGTACTTCGTCGCCACGGTGATCCTGGCCGGGATCCTGCAGGTCGTCCTGGGCGTCCTCGGCGTCGCCCGGCTGATGCGGTTCATCCCTCGCTCGGTCATGGTCGGCTTCGTCAACTCGCTCGCGATCCTCATTTTCCTGGCGCAGCTTCCACACCTGACCCACGTCCCCTGGCTGGTCTACCCGCTGGTCGCGGCCGGCATCGCGGTGATGGTGTTCCTGCCGAAGCTGACCAAGGCGGTCCCGGCCCCGCTGATCGCCATCCTCGCCGTCACGCTGTTCGTGGCGCTGACCTCGGTGATTGTGCCGACCGTGGGGGACGAGGGCAAACTGCCCGACAGCCTGCCGTCACTCTTCTTCCCGGACGTGCCGCTGAACCTCGACACGGTGCGCATCATCGCGCCGTACGCCGTCGCGATGGCTCTCGTCGGGCTGCTCGAATCCCTGATGACCGCCAAGCTCGTCGACGACATCACCGACACGCACTCGGTGAAGACCCGCGAAGCCTGGGGGCAGGGCGTCTCGAACATCATCACCGGCTTCTTCGGTGGGATGGGCGGCTGCGCGATGATCGGCCAGACGATGATCAACGTGAAGGCTTCCGGTGCCCGGACCCGGATCTCCACGTTCCTGGCCGGCGTGTTCCTGCTGATCCTCGTCGTCGGCCTCGGAGACCTCGTCGGTGACATCCCGATGGCCGCGCTGGTCGCGGTGATGATCATGGTCTCGGTCGGCACGTTCGACTGGCACAGCATTCAGCCCAAGACGCTGCGCCGGATGCCGCGCAGTGAAACGATCGTGATGCTGTCGACCGTCGTGATCGTCGTCATCACCCACAACCTCGCCATCGGGGTCGTCGTCGGTGTCCTCGTCGCGATGGTGCTGTTCGCGCGCCGCGTCGCCCACTTCACCACCGTCAGCGAGGTGGCTGACCCCGACGAGAACACCAAGACGTACGCCGTCACCGGTGAGCTCTTCTTTGCCTCCAGCAACGATCTGGTCTACCAGTTCGACTATCGGGGCGACCCCGCGAACGTGGTCATCGACCTGACCGACTCCCACATCTGGGACGCGTCGACCGTGGCGACCCTGGACGCGATCACCACGAAGTACGAGCGGTACGGCAAGACCGTCCGCATCGTCGGCCTGAACCCTTCCAGCGCGGAACGCCACCAGCGCCTGGCCGGGCAGTTGAGCGCCGGCCACTAGGCGGGGATGCGGGACAGGCTTCGGGTGACGAGGCGCGTTACGTATCTGGTGTGTGGATCGGGTAGGTCGAGGACTTCGGCGTACTCGCGAGCCTCGACCGCCAGTTTCAGCGGCGCGACCTGCAGCGCGATCCCCGCCAGCCGGCGCCTCTCGGCGGCGCTTCCCCACGGTACGGCGTCCAGGTACGCCGACAGTACGTCGGGGACGTTGCCCAACTCGTCCGCCTCCTGCAGCAGTCGATCCAGGGAAAGCAGCGGGCAACCGACTCTGGCCTCTTCCCAGTCGAGCAGAACTACAGACCCGTCGTCTCGCACCAGACCGTTGGTGCCCTGGACATCCGGGTGATCGATCGAGCTCGGCACGACCGCGGTCAATTCCTCGATGCCGCGCTGCAGGGTGGGAAGGTGACGACGCAGCCCGGCGACCAAGTCGTCGTCCAGATCGGCCACACGGCTGAGGTCCGTCAGTAGAGTCTCCGGGATCGCGGACAGGTCGTACTGCGGCAGGCCACTGAGCTCAGCGTCGGCCATCGCGCTTTGCACCTCACCGAGCGTCCTCGCCTGCGTCACCAGGGCAGCGGGTCCCGTCTTCTCCACAGTCGGGCCGCTCACAAACGCGAAAACGCTGCGCTGCCAGACAGGATCATCGTCATGCGCAAGCAGCGCCGCCGTTGCCTGCGGGTACGCGCGCTCAACCGCCCGATGTACGGCGGCGGCATGCGGGTACACGACCGGAGAGGCGTGCTTGACGACGACGTACTCGCCGTCCACCTGGAACAACCCGGTAGCTCCCCACCGCTTCACCCTGAGCACCTCAACGGGCCCCCGAACCACCCCCGGCAAGACTGAGCCCACCCACGCCGACAGGCCGGCAATGTCTTCCCGATCCCCAGGCCACTCAGAAAGCTCAGGCACTACCCACCGCATCCTCTCTCTCAACCATCAGGACATCTGAACGCGCACCTTCACGGACTCATCGCTCACCCGGTCCATGATGATGTACGGCAGGTCGAGCCGGCGGTCCGGGCTGATAGCGTCGTTGATTGTGGGCGGCGCTGATGACTTGCAACTCGCGTTCGACGCCTCGGATCTGGCGGCGGACGTTGCACTCGGGTACTTCGAGTCCGGCGTTTCGGCAACGCTGAAGGCTGACGGCAGCCCAGTCACGGAAGCTGATCGGGCGGTCGAGCGATTGGTTCGCGACACGTTGTCTGCGGCGAGGCCGGACGATGCGCTCCTCGGCGAGGAACTCGGTCGGCTCGGTGAATCCGATCGGGTCTGGATCATCGATCCGATCGACGGTACGTCGTACTTCAGCCGGCATGATCCGAACTGGCGGGTTCAGATTGCACTGGAGGTTGCCGGGAGCATCGAGATCGCGGTCGTCACCGCGCCTGCGCTGCGACGCTGCTGGTGGGCGACCCGCGGCGGCGGTTCCTTCGAGTCCTCCTGGCCACGCGAGGCGGCCGAACCGAAGCGCCTCGAGGTCAGCACCACGTCAAGCTTGGCTGATGCTCGGATCGAGGCTCTGGACGCCGCGTCCAGAGCCCGCCTGGCACCGGGCGTGGCCCACCCACCGGCCACCCCTCTCCCGCTGATCGAGTTCGTTCGTGGCGAGCTCGATGCCTTCCTGGTGGAGCGCTACCACATCTGGGATCACGCGCCCTGGATCCTCCTCGTCGAAGAAGCCGGCGGCCGCTTCACCAACCCAACCGGAACCCACACCGGCGACCAAGGCGGCGGCCTCTACTCCAACGCCAACCTGCACCCCCAACTCCTCACCACCCTCCACTACCCGTGACGGACCGCGGGCCGGTCGCTGACGATGGTCGGCAGCGCGGTCGCCACGATCGTCTGATCGAGGGCCGCGAGCAACATTCCGAGCATGATCGCGACCACGACGGCGTTCCGCGTGCCACGTCCCACCGGCTGAGCCTCGGTCTCCATGATCCGAATGTAACCAAGCGACCACTCTCTGCCAGCACAACTCCGCGGCGATCCCGTCAAGATCGAGTCCGTACGATGGGTGGGTGCCGTCGACATTGCCCGAGGGGGAGGTTGCGCCCCGGGACGGGGCGCTGCCGGAAACCGCAGTTCGCGAGGCCGCCACGCGGCCGCTCGGGTTCTACCTCCATGTGCCGTTCTGCGCGTCCCGCTGCGGGTACTGCGACTTCAACACGTACACCGCGAAGGAGCTCGGTGGCGGCGCGTCCCAGGCGTCGTACGCCGACACCGCGATCGGCGAGGTGCGGATGGCTCGGCGAGTCCTCCAGAGCCTGGATCAACCCGTCGACACGGTGTTCTTCGGCGGCGGTACGCCGACTCTCCTGCCGGCCAAGGACCTCGGGAAGATGCTGGCCGCGGTACGCGACGAGTTCGGACTGGCGCCGGGCGCCGAGGTGACGACGGAGGCCAATCCGGAGTCGGTGGATCCGGCGTACCTCGAAGGTCTGCTCGAGGCCGGGTTCACCCGGGTGAGCTTCGGCATGCAGAGCGCCTCGTCGCACGTGCTGAAGATTCTCGACCGGCAGCACACGCCCGGCCGAGCGCTCGACGCGGTGAAGGAAGCGACCGCGGCCGGGTTCGAGCACGTCAACCTGGACCTGATCTACGGCACCCCCGGCGAGTCACTCGACGACTGGCGGGCCTCGCTCGAGTCGGCGCTGTCGGCACAGCCTGATCACGTGAGCGCCTACGCGCTGATCGTCGAGGACGGGACCCAACTGGCCCGCCGGGTCCGGCGCGGCGAGCTGCCGATGCCGGACGACGACGACCTCGCCGACAAGTACGTGCTGGCCGACGAGATGCTGTCCGCCCAAGGTCTGACCTGGTACGAGGTCTCCAACTGGGCCCGCACCGAGGACGCCCGCTGCCGGCACAACGAGCTCTACTGGCGCGGCGACACCTGGTGGGGGATCGGCCCCGGCGCGCACAGCCACGTCGGCGGCGTTCGCTGGTGGAACGTCAAGCATCCCAGCGCGTACGCCGACCGCCTCGGCGTCGGCGACAGTCCGGCGTATGCACGGGAAATCCTCGACACCGAAACCCGCCGGGTGGAACGTGTCCTGCTCGAGATCCGGTTGTCCGCCGGCCTCCCACTCGACGTACTCGACGACGAAGGCAGAGCCGCGGCGGAGCGGATGCCCGACCTGGTGACGCGGGAGGCGGACCGTCTGGTCCTCACCCGCAAGGGCCGACTCCTCGCCGACGCGGTCGTCCGGGACCTGCTGCCCTAGCGTCCTGAGATCACTCCCTGTGGTCAGCGTTCGGTGATCGACGCGGTTCGCTGCGTGACGACACGCGGAAGTATGTACTGACCTGGTCGGTCTCGTTTCGCTGCGTGACGACGAAGTGCTTGACATACCCAGTCGCGACGCTTGAAACTCAGCACACTTTCGCGATCCGAGAGCGCTCTCAACTCCGTCCAGTCCAGGGAGCTTTTGATGCGGCCCAGAAACGGTGCCGGCCTCCGCCCCATCGCACTGCTGTGTGCTTGTACGGCCGTCCTGCTCGCCTCCGCCTGCGGTGGGCCCGGGGGATCGGATGCCTCAGGCAACGATGCCGGCGACGGCCCGAAGATCGAACTGACCATCGCCACCTTCAACGAGTTCGGCTACGAGGACCTGTACCGCGAGTACGAGGCCCAGCACCCGAACATCAAGATCGTCGAGCGCCGCGCGCCCACCGTCGACGCGCACATCAAGAACCTGGACACCAACCTGGCGAACGGGTCCGGTCTGGCCGACATCGAGGCGATGGAGGTCAGCTGGATCTACAACTACCTGGCCAAGGCGGACCAGTTCGTCGACCTGCGCGACTACGGCGCCAACGACCTGAAGGACCGCTGGCTGGACTGGAAGGTCGCCGGCGCGACCACCGCGGACGGCAAGATCATCGGGTACGGCACCGACATCGGGCCGGAGGCGATCTGCTACCGCCGCGACCTGTTCGCGAAGGCCGGGCTGCCGACGGACCGGGCTCAGGTCGCCAAGCTGTTCACCGACTGGTCGTCGTACTTCGCCACCGGCCGGAAGTTCAAGCAGAAGGTGCCCGGCTCGGCCTGGTACGACTCCGCCGTACTGACCTGGGAGGCGATGCGCAACCAGCTGATCCAGGCCTACTACTCCAACCAGGACCGCTTCCTCGGCGCGGAGAACCCGCTGCTGAAGAAGACCTGGGACCAGGTGGTGAAGGGCACCGCCGACGGCCTGTCCGCCGGGCTGCCGGCCTGGAGCGACGAGTGGAACAAGGCGTTCCGCACCGACAGGTTCGCGACGATGGCCTGCCCCGGCTGGCTGCTCGGGGTGATCCAGGGCAACGCGGGCAGCTACGGCAAGGGCAAGTGGGACGTCGCCGACGTGTTCCCCGGCGGTGGCGGCAACTGGGGCGGTTCGTATCTGACCGTGCCGAAGCAGTCGACGCAACCGGTCGAGGCGGCCCGGCTGGCCGCCTGGCTGACCGCGCCCGAGCAGCAGATCAAGGTGTTCAAGAAGGTCGGCTCGTTCCCCTCGACCCTCGACGCGTACGACGATCCGCAGGTCAAGTCGCAGGTGAACCCGTACTTCAACAACGCGCCGGTCGGGCAGATCTTCGTCAACCGCGCGAAGAACGTGATCCTCAAGCAGCACAAGGGACCACGCGACGGTGAGATCAACCAGGTGTTCAGCGCCGCACTGACCACGGTCGACGACGGCAAGCAGGCTCCCGACGCGGCCTGGAGGCAGGCGCTCGACCTCGCCGACAAGGCCGCGAACACCCGGAAGAGTGGCTGACACCCCGGCCGCCGGCGGCGCGCGAACGCCCGGCCGAAGTACTACGGTGTGAAGGCACATCAACCGAGGCGGGGAGGGCCGATGGACCACTCGGGTTCTCCCACGCTGGAGCAGGTCGCGGCGCTCGCCGGTGTCTCTCGGGCGACCGTTTCGCGGGTGGTGAACGGCTCGCCGAAGGTGCTGCCGCAGACGGTGGCCGCGGTCGAGCGGGCGATCGGCGAACTCGGCTACGTGCCGAACCGCGCCGCCCGTGCGCTGGTGACGCGCAAGACCGACTCGATCGCGATCGTCGTACCGGAACCGGACAGCCGCGTCTTCTCCGACCCGTTCTTCGCCGGCATCCTGCGTGGTGTCAGCCGGACGCTTGCGCCGACGTCGTCGCAACTGGTGCTGCTGATCGAGCCGGCCGAGGCCGACGACCAGCGCCTGCTGCGCTACCTGCGCGGCGGCCACGTCGACGGGGCGATCATCGTCAGCCACCACGGCCGCGACAACGTGCTGCAGGAGTTGACGCAGCTGCCCTTGCCGATCGTGTTCAGTGCCCGGCCGATCGGTGTCGACGTACCGGTGGCCAGTGTGGACGTGGACAACGTCGCGGGCGCGCGGACGGCGGTGGAGCACCTGCTGTCGATCGGGCGCCGCAAGCTCGGGACGATCACCGGTCCGCTCGACATGACCGCCGGCCTCGATCGGCTGACCGGGTACCAGGATGTGATGAAGGCAGCCAAGCTGCCCGAGGCCGTCGCGTTCGGGGACTTCACCGCCGACGGTGGTGAGCAGGCAGCGATACGGCTGCTCGACGAGCACCCCGACCTGGACGGTCTGTTCGTCGCTTCCGACCTGATGGCGACCGCGGCGCTGCGGGTGTTGTCGCAGCGCGGCCGGCGGGTGCCGGACGACGTCGCGGTGGTCGGGTTCGACGACTCTGTGCTCGCGACCACGACCACACCGAGGCTGACCACCGTGCGGCAGCCGGTGGAGAAGCTGGGTGCCCGGCTGGCCGAGATCCTGCTCGCCAAGATCGGCGGCGCGAAGCTCACCAGCCCGGAGATCTACGGGACCGAACTGATCGTCCGCGACTCCGCCTGAGCTGAGCCGCGCCAAGAGTAATGTCACCCCGTTGTTCACTCTCCGCTGCGACGATTGTCGTATCGCGTCACGCCCGTGAGGTCCCCCAGGGAAAGGGAACGGATGACCGACCACGAGATCCGGATCGCGCTGGTCCTGAACGGCGGGGTCAGCCTGGCCGTCTGGATGGGTGGGGTGACCCACGAGCTGGATCTGATCCGGCGTGCGTCCGGCTCCAGCAGCGCGCCCGGTCCACAGCCGTACGACGAGGTCCTGGCCGAGCGCTGGCGTGAGCTGTGCCGGCGCGGTGACGAGAACCGGCGCGTGGTCGTCGACGTGATCGCGGGGACGAGCGCCGGCGGACTGAACGGGTCGTTGCTCGCGACAGCGATCTCGAACGGTTCGACCCTGGACCCGGACGGCGAGCACGGGCCCTGGCTGCGGCAGAAGTGGGTCGCGCTCGGGTCGCTCGAGGTCGGCAAGCTGGTGCCGTCGGGCGGCAAGAAGTCCACCTCGGTGCTGGACGGCAAGTACTTCCTGCAGGAGCTCGACAGTCTGCTCAAGGGCGTCGTCGACGCGGGCGAGACGGCGGCCGAGGAGCCGGTCACGCTGTTCGTCACCGCGTCCGGGCTGGGCGTCCAGCAGTTCGAGGCGAAAGACGCCGCCGGGCAGCGATTCGTCGTACCCGACCACCGGTACCTGTTCGCCTTCACCAGCGAGAACGCGGCGACGTACGACGGATCGAAGCGGGCCTTCGCGGTCGCGGACAAGAACGGGCTGAACGACACCAAGCTGCTGGCGCGCGCGGCCCGCGCGTCGGCCTCGTTCCCGGCCGCGTTCGGCCCGGTGCTCGAGACCCCGAATCTGGCCGACTCACCGCCTCGCGTGCAGCCTGCGAACGCGGAGTCGGGTGCCTGGCTGGTGGACGGCGGCGTACTGGACAACGCACCCTTCGGTCCGGTCCTCGATGTCGTGGCCAGGCGACCGGTCGCCGGACGAGCCAGCCGCTACGTGTTGTACGTCGTACCGTCGGCCGGGATCGGGAGTGCGTCGACGGCGTTGCCGGAGGCGAAGGAGCCGAGCTGGCGGGTGGCGGCGCTGTCCGCCGTACAGTTCCCGCGCGAGGTCGACTTCCGGTCCGATGTGGAGCAGCTCGAGCGGCTGCTGCTGGAGGCGGACGCGTCCTGGTCCGACACCCAGCGGCTGTTCGATCGTTGCATGAAGCAACCAGTCGAGCGGGACCGGCTGCGGGCGGCGGCCAAGGCACTGCAGCCGACGTACTCGCGGGGCCGCGCCGCCGGCGGTGTCTGGGAGGCGGTGACGATCGCCGGCCACGACCAGTCGACCGTCCTCGACGCGGCGACCGCGCTGTCCGAGCAGGAGGTCGACGAGATCCTCGGGACCGAACACCCGTGGGTGCCCGATCCGGACGGCTCGACGGCTCCGCTGCAGAACGATGCCGAGGGCAACCCCAGTTGGCTGTGGGGGACAGGTGCGGCGGAGCGCGTCGTACGTCTGATCCTGCGGTCGCTGCGCAACCAGATCAGCGAGGCGCCGCAGGAGCAACGGGCCGAGCTGGAACGGCGACTGAAGGCGGCCAGCGATGCTCTGCTGAAAACGCAGGCTGTGCGGGACGCGCTCACCGAGCGGCTGACCGCGGTCGACCTCGACCTCAGCCCGGCCGGTGGCGCCGAGGCCGTCGCGGTCGGGCTGAAGGACATCTTCACCGACCTGCAGATCCAGCGGGCGCTGGGCGACACGTCCGCCGAGCTGATCGCGGCCGTCGGGCGGGACCTCGTCGAGACCGCCCTCGAGGTGGAGATCGTGTCGCGCTGTACGTCGGCGCGGACGCCGCAGCAGCGTAGTGCGCCGTTCCAGTTCCTCCGGCTCGGGCCGGACATCCCGCTGCCGCTGCTGGACGACCAGCCGGAAGGCTCGATCGCCAACAACCTCAAGGACCGCATCCTCTACGGGTCGCAGGTCGGGCACTTCGGCGCGTTCGGTGCGGCGGACTGGCGGCGCTGGGACTGGCTGATGGGCCGACTGCACTGTGTCGCGCACCTGGGCGCGATGCTCGGCGCCGACGAGGACTGGATTCGCGAGACGCAACGGCAGGTCCTGAAAGCGGAGGACTGGAAGGTCGAGGCGGTCGCCGAGCGCGTCCAGCGGCTGGCCCAGGACTTCCCGATGGGCGCGGGTCTCGGTGCGCTCACCACGATGCGCGACGAGCTGAACCAGTCGGACGAGGGCCGGGCGACCACGAAGGGCCTTGCGGACCGGATGGTCGACGTGTCCAGCGGACTCGGGCCGCAGGTCGGCGACTGGGTGAAGGCGATGGCGGGCCGCAAGGACAAGCCCGGTTCGTGGTTGCTGCAGTGCGCGCGCTGGTTCACCGAGCCGGCGCGGCAGTCGGTGTGGACCCGTGTGGTGCGTGGCGCCAAGGTGACGCCGGCCAAGCGCCCGTTGGTCTTCGAGCAGTGGTTGCCGGTGGCGGGCATCGTGCTTGGTGTGGTGCTGCTGGTCGTCGCCGGGCTCGTCGAGCAGAGCGCCGTACGGATCATCGCGGCAGTTCTCGCCGGAGCGGTGCTGGCGGCGACCGCCGTGCTCGGTGCCGTGACCTGGTACGTCCGGCGTGCGCGGCGGCGGATCCAGGCCTGGGTCGAACGGCGGATGCCGGAGATCAGTCCAGCGTCACGAAATCGATGAGCTCCTCGACCCGGCCGAGCAGCGCCGGGTCGAGATCGGCGAAGCTGGTCACCTTCGACAGGATGTGTTTCCAGGCCGCGGCGACATCGGCCTGATCGGTGGCCGGCCAGCCGAACGACTGCAGCACGCCCTTCTTCCAGTCCTGCCCGTGCGGGATTCGCGGCCAGGCCTTGATCCCGACCGACGACGGCTTGACCGCCTCCCAGATGTCGATGAACGGGTGCCCGACCACCAGCACGTGCCGGTTGGTCACCTGGGCCGCGATCTTCGACTCCTTCGACCCCTCGACCAGGTGGTCCACCAGAACACCGAGCCGGCGGCCCGGACCGGGCTGGAAGCGGTTGACGATTCCGGGCAGGTCGTCGACACCTTCGAGGTACTCGACCACGACGCCCTCGATCCGCAGGTCGTCGCCCCACACCTTCTCGACCAGTTCGGCGTCGTGCCGGCCCTCGACGTAGATCCGGCTGGCCCGGGCCACCTTCGCCCGGACGTTGTCCACCGCCACCGAACCGGACGCGGTCCGCGTCTTCTTCGCCGGCCCGGCCTTCTTCGGCGGCTTCAGGCTGACCGGTTTGCCGTCCAGCCAGAACCCAGGCCCGAGCGGGTACGTGCGGACCTTCCCGAACCGGTCCTCGAGATCGACCACACCGTGTTCCCAGCGCACGATCGCGCCGACGAACCCCGAGGTCGGCTCCTCGACGACCATGCCCTTCTCGATCTCGACCTCGACGGTCCGCCCGTTCTTGGGCTTGCGCCAGTCCCCACTCAGTACGTCGTTCCCATACCTGTCAGCCACCGCCCAACCGTATGCGCCCACCCCTCCCTTCCACCTCAGCCACACACCCTTTCCCCACAGACCCGCTACCGCCGTCTGGTGGGTCAGCCCAGCAGACGGGGGGTTGGCCAGGCGCGTGCCGGTGGCCAACCCACCATCTGGTGGGTCAGCCCAGCAGGCGGGGGAGGGGCCAGGCGCGTGCCGGTGGCCAACCCACCATCTGGTGGGTCAGCCCAGCAGACGGGGGAGGGGCCAGGCGCGTGCCGGTGGCCAACCCACCATCTGGTGGGTCAGCCCAGCAGACGGGGGAGGGATAGGGGGTGGGTTAGAACGTGGGAGCGGCTTGGGTTGTGGTGGGTTGGCGGGACGTGGAAGCGATCGTGAACAGGAGATAGGTGAGGAAGCCGGCGACCAGGCCGACGGCCCAGGAGTAGTCGTAGAGCGGCTTGAGGAAGGGGATCAGGCCGTCCTCCGGGAACGGGCCGGCGCCGGGGTTCGAGTACGCGCCGCCGACGGCGAGGACAGAACCGACGACGGTGGCGACGACCGCACGCCAGTTCCAGCCGGCCGAGTACCAGTAGCGGCCGCCCGGTAGGTAGAGGTCAGCGAGGTACAGGCTGGTGCGGTCGATCAGCCAGTACCCGGCGATCAGTACGCCGGCGACCGAGGCGAGCAGGCCGCCGTAGAAGGACAGCCAGACGAAGATGTAGATCGACGGGTCGGAGATCAGCCGCCACGGCTGGATCACGACGCCGATCACGCCGGTGACCAGGCCGGCGGTCCGGAAGTTCAGCCAGCGCGGGACGGCGTTGGCGAAGTCGTACGACGGGCTGACCACGTTCGCCGCCACGTTGCACGACATCGTCGCCAGGATCGCCATCACCAGGCCGATCGTCACGACCACCGGGTTCTCGAACCGGCGGGTCAACTCGACCGGGTCCCAGATCGCCGTGCCGTAGACCAGCACGGTGCCGGACGTGGTGATGATCGAGACGAGCGCGATGAACGACATCGTGGTCGGCAGGCCGATGATCTGGCCGACGACCTGCTGGCGCTGCCCCTTACCGAACCGGGTGAAGTCCGGCATGTTCAGGCTGAGCGTCGCCCAGAACGCGATCATGCCCATCAGCGACGGCGCGAAGATCTTCCAGAAGTCGGCATCCCAGCCGAGCTTCGACGGCTGCGACAGGATCGGGCCGAACCCGCCGGCCTTGACCAGGATCGCCACCATCAGCGCCAGGAACGCGACCGTGACCAGTGGCGCCGCCCAGTTCTCGAACCGCCGCAGTCCCTCGATGCCGCGCCAGATCAGCACCATCTGGAGCACCCAGAAGAACGCGAAGCTGAGCCACATCGTCCACGGGTGCCCGCCGACCGCGGACGCCTCCGTCCAGCCGTTGCCGAACAGTTCGCCGACGATCACGAAGATCGCCTGGCCGCCGATCCAGGTCTGGATGCCGAACCAGCCGCACGCGATGAACGCGCGCAACAGGGCCGGGAAGTTCGCGCCGCGGACGCCGTAGAAGGCGCGCGCGAAGACCGGGAACGGGATGCCGTACTTCGTCCCGGCGTGGCTGTTCAGCAGCAGCGGGACCAGCACGATCAGGTTCCCCAGCGTGATCGTGATGAACGCCTGCAGCCAGTTCATCCCGAGCGCGACCAGACCCGCGGCCAGCAGGTAGCTGGGGATGTTGTGCGCCATTCCCATCCACAGCGCCGCATAGTTGTACGTCGTCCAGTGCCGCTCGGGCAATCGGGTCGGCGCGAGCTCCGCGTTGGCGTACGGGCTGTCCGCGAGTACGGCGGGATCAGCCAGTTCGACTCTGCCGTCGGGATGAGTGGTCTGCTCGATCGTGGTCATGGTTGCCACCCCATCCGGTCGTGGTTCGCGCCGCACTTCGCAACAAAGTGCGGCAAACCTGACGCGGTGTCAACGGACAACTACAACTTGATCGCCCGACCCGTGCACTTGCGGTAATCAGCCGGGGCCGAGCAGGGGCAGCGTCGGGCGGCGCGGGGTGCCGAGTGCCTCGTAGCCGCGCTTGATCGCGTCCTGGAGTTTCTCGAGCGGCCACGGCCAGTCGTCGGTGTGGGCGAGAGCCTGCTCCAGCGGGGTGCCGCCGTGGTGGAGACCGGAGATGGTGTTGGCGACGGTGCCGAGGTCGCCGGCCTGGTCGCGCACGAACTCGGCGTCGACGACCGCGCCGTGACCAGGGACGACCTTCGACGAGCCGGACAGCATCCCGATCACCCGGTCGATCGTGTCCGGCCACTCCAGCGGGAACGAGTCCTCTCCGTACGACGGTGGCGCCGACTCCTCGATCAGATCGCCGACGAAGTACACGTCCGCATCCGGTACGACGACCACCACGTCGCCATCGGTGTGCGCGTTCCCCAGATGCAGCAACTCGACCCTGCGGTCACCGAGATCGACCACCCTCGCCACCGCGAAGGTCTGCGCCGTCAGTTCGGCGGCCGTCGCGGCGTTCTCGTGGGCGATGACCTCGGCCTGATCGAAGACGCTGTTCCCGGCGACGTGGTCGAAGTGCGCGTGGGTGTTGACGACCCAGCGCACCGGCTGATCGGTCAGTTCGCGGATGTGGTCCCGCAGTTCCTCGGCCTGCTCGGTCGTCGCCCGGGTGTCGATCACCAGCGCACCGTCCGCCCCGACGACCAGACCGACGTTGAGGTCCCATTCGTCGTACCGGCGGACCCAGCAACGATCGCCGACTTCGGCCCACGTACTCATGGGAGCGAGATTACTTGCCGAATACATCCCCTCCGACCACCGGTCCCGTCGCATCCAGGGGACGGAATCGCACTTGAAGGGCGGTCGGGCGGCGCCTAGTGTCACGGTGGCGGTTCGCAACGGTTCCGAACTCGGCAGCGAAACTTTCGAAGGGCGGTCGGCGTGACGACACGACGTGCACTGGTGGTCCGGGGCGGCTGGGAAGGGCACTCGCCGGTCGAGGCGACCGACCTGTTCATCCCGTTCCTGGAAGAGAACGGTTACGAGGTGACCGTCTCGGACAGCACCGAGAGCTACCTCGACCTGGACGGCACCGACCTGGTGCTGCAGTGCGTCACGATGAGCGAGATCGACGCCGACCACTTCAAGGGCCTGGAGGCCGCGATCCGCCGCGGTACCGGGTTCGCCGGCTGGCACGGCGGCATCGTCGACTCGTTCCGGGCCAACGCCGACTACAGCTTCATCACCGGCGGGCAGTTCATCTCGCACCCGCACGGCTTCACCGACTACCGCGTCGACGTCGTCGCGGAACACCCGATCGTCGAGGGCATCACCCACTTCGACGTCCACACCGAGCAGTACTACGTGCACTACGACCCGACCAACACCGTGCTCGCCACGACGACGTTCCGCTCGCATCCGGACTACCCGTGGATCGAGGGTGCCGTGATGCCGGCCGTCTGGACCCGGACCTGGGGCGCGGGCAAGGTCTTCGTCTGCACCGTCGGCCACAAGCTGGACGACCTCGAAGTACCTGAGGTGCGGACCATCGTCGAGCGGGGGCTGCTGTGGGCGAGCAAGTGACGGGCATCGGCATCGTCGGTACGGGCGTCATCTCCGGCACCTACCTCGACCACCTGGCCAAGCTGCCTGGCGTCGATGTGGTCGCGGTCGCCGACCTGGACATCAGCCGCGCGCAGGCGATCGCCGACAGCAACCCTGCCGTCCGCGCGATGTCCCCGGACGAGCTGTACGCCGCGGACGACGTCGAGATCGTGCTGAACCTGACCATCCCCGCCGCCCACGCGCCGGTGCACCAGGCCGCGCTCGAAGCCGGCAAGCACGTGTACGGCGAGAAGCCGCTGGCCGTGGACCGGGCCGAGGCGGAGCCGCTGCTCAAGTACGCCGCCGCGAACAACCTCCGTGTCGGCTGCGCGCCGGACACTGTGCTCGGCACTGGCACCCAGACCGCCCGGGCTGTCATTGACCGCGGCGACATCGGCGTACCGACGGCTGCCACTGCGTCGTTCGTCACGCCCGGGCACGAGCTGTGGCACCCGGCGCCGGAGTTCTACTACCAGCCCGGCGGTGGTCCGGTCCTCGACATGGGCCCGTACTACGTCACGAGCCTGGTGACCCTGCTCGGTCCGGTACGACGCGTCACCGCGCGGGCCGGTCAGTCGAAGCAGGAGCGGAAGATCCACACCGGTCCGCGAGCCGGCGAGACATTCCCGGTCCAGGTGCCGACGCACGTGACCGGCGTACTGGAGCACGAGTCGGGTGCGCTGACCACGGTGCTGATGTCGTTCGACATCTGGGCCACGCGGTTGCCGCGGATCGAGGTGCACGGGACCGAGGGCAGCCTGTCCGTACCCGACCCGAACGGGTTCGATGGCAAGGTCGAGATCGCTACCGCTGCCAACCGCGACTGGGCAGAGGTCCCGGTCGCCGGTGGGTACGCCGGAGCCGGCCGGGGCGTCGGGGTCGCGGACATGGCCCGGGCGGTCCGCACCGGTCAGCCGCACCGGGCCGACGGTGCACTGGCCTACCACGTGCTCGACGTACTCGAGTCCTTGCTCGAAGCGGCAGCCCAGGACCAGCCAGTGGATGTCGCGAGCACAGTCACCCGGCCCGCGCCCGTACCGTTGGGAGCGTCCCCCGAGCTTGCTTGAGACCCGTCCCACGCCGTCACGCGTCGGTGCGAGCTACTACGGCTCGGTAGACTGGCACTCGTTTCAACTGAGTGCCAAGGGTCACTGAGTCGTACGTCGAGGCGAGGGAGGTGGTGCGCGTGCTGGACGATCGCAAGCTGGATGTTCTCCGCGCCATCGTCGAGGACTACGTGGCGACCCATGAGCCGGTCGGCTCGAAGACGCTGGTGGACCGGCACAACCTCGGGGTGTCGCCGGCAACCGTGCGTAACGACATGGCTGCGCTGGAGGAGGAGGGGTACATCACCCAGCCGCATACCAGCGCCGGCCGGATCCCGACCGACGCGGGCTACCGGCTGTTCGTCGACAAGCTGAGCACGGTCAAGACGCTGTCGCCGGCGGAGAAGAAGGCGATCACCTCGTTCCTGGCCGGCGCGGTCGACCTGGACGACGTCGTACGCCGTACTGTCCGGCTGCTGGCCCAGATCACCCGCCAGGTGGCGATCGTGCAGTACCCGTCGCTCAACCGCTCCAGCGTCCGGCACATCGAGGTCGTCACGATGACCCCGCGCCGGCTGCTGCTGGTGCTGATCACCAGCACCGGCCGGGTCGAGCAGCGGATCGTCGAGCAGACGAACGACGTCGACGAGCAACTGATCGCCGACCTGCGCTCGCGGCTGAACACCGCACTCTCCGGGCAGCGGCTGACCGAGGCGACCACGTCCCTGGCCGCGGTCACCGACCTGTTCGCCCCGGCGGACCGGCCACTGGTCGCGGCGATCGTGACGACGCTGCTGGAGACGTTCACCGACGAGGTCGGCGAGCAGCGGATCGCGGTCGGCGGCGCCGCCAATCTGACCCGGTACGGCGACGACTTCGAGCGGAACGTGAAGCCGGTGCTGGAGGCGCTGGAGGAGCACGTCATTCTGCTCAAGCTGCTCGGCGAGGCCACCAACCCGCAGACCCTGACGGTCCGCATCGGGCACGAGAACCCGTTCGAGGAACTGGCCACCACCTCGGTGGTCGCGACCGGCTACGGGTCCAAGTCGGAGGCGCTGGCCACGCTCGGCATCGTCGGCCCGACCCACATGGACTATCCGAGCACGATGGGCGCCGTGAGGGCCGTCGCGCGCTACGTCAGCCAGATCTTGGCGGACACCTAAATGACTGAACCCAACCCCTGGTCTGGAGTATGAGCACCGATTACTACGCCGTCCTGGGCGTCAGCCGCGACGCGACGCCGGACGAGATCAAGAAGGCGTACCGCAAGCTGGCACGCCAGTACCACCCGGACGTGAACGACTCCGAGGACGCCCACCACAAGTTCCAGGAGATCGGCCGCGCCTTCCAGGTGCTGAGCGACCCGCAGAAGCGGCAGCTGCACGATCTCGGCGGTGACCCGTTCGCGACCGCGGGCGCCGGCCCGGGCGGCGCGGGCTTCGGCCAGGCCTTCACGTTCACCGACATCATGGACGCCTTCTTCGGCCAGACCGGCGGGGCCACCCGCGGGCCGCGGCCGCGGACCCGGCGCGGCCAGGACGCACTGATCCCGCTGCGGATCGACCTGGCCGAGGCCGCATTCGGCACCACCCGGGAGCTGAAGGTCGACACCGCCGTACTGTGCCCGACCTGTTCGGGTTCCGGTGCGGCGGCCGGCTCCGAGCCGGTCACCTGCGAGATCTGCCACGGTCGGGGCGAGGTCACCCACACCCAGCGGTCGTTCCTCGGCGAGGTCCGCACCATGCGGCCGTGCCCGAACTGCCGCGGCTTCGGTACGACGATCCCGAACCCGTGCGTCGAGTGCGCCGGCGACGGCCGGGTCCGGTCCCGCCGGACCGTCACGGTCAAGATCCCCGGTGGCGTCGACAGCGGCACCCGGGTGCAGCTGTCCGGCCAGGGCGAGGTCGGCCCCGGCGGCGGCCCGGCCGGCGACCTGTACGTCGAGATCGAGGTCGAGCCGCACGACATCTTCACCCGCAACGGCGACGACCTGCACTGCACGGTGACGCTGCCGATGACGGCGGCCGCGCTCGGCACCACGATCGACCTGCCCACGCTGGAGGGCGAGACCACGCCACTGGAGATCCGGCCCGGCACGCAGTCCGGGACGGCGATGACACTGACGGCTCGTGGTGTCCCGCGCCTGCGGCACGCGGGTCGCGGCGACCTGATCGTCCAGGTCATCGTCGAGACTCCGACCAGGCTGGACGACTCCCAGGTCGACCTGCTCCGGCAGTTGGCCGAGGCTCGTGGCGAGGAGCGTCCCCAGGGTCAGGTCCAAGCCGCCCACAAGGGCGTCTTCGGCCGCCTCCGCGACGCCTTCGGCGCCCACTGAAACAGGCTTGGCCGGCTCCGCCGGCCTCGCGGGAAGGTGATGGGCTGGTGGGCGTTGCCGTTTTCTTCGCGCCGGAACTCGTGGGCGACGAACTGACCCTGGACGGCCCGGAGGGCCGGCATGCGGCGGTGGTTCGGCGGATCGGGCCGGGTGAGCGCATTCGGTTGACCGACGGTCGCGGCTCGTGGGCCGAAGGCCCGGTGACGGCTGCGTCCAAGGCCGGGGTGACCGTGTCGGTGCAGCAGCGTGGGCACGAGGCGGCGGCTTTGCCTCGGTTGGTGGTGGTGCAGGCGTTGCCGAAGCGGGAGCGGGCCGAGCTCGCGGTGGAGATGCTGACCGAGGTCGGGGTCGATGTGATCGTCCCGTGGAACGCGGAGCGGAGTCAGTTCCGCAACAACCCCGAGCGGTCCGCGAAGACGTACGGGAAGTGGCAGGCCTGGGCGTTCGAGGCGAGCAAACAGTCCCGCCGTTCCTGGTTCGCCACCGTGGAGCCCATCGCGAGTACGCCGGAGGTCGCGCGACTACTTTCCGCCGCAGCACTCCCCGTCGTACTGCACGAGGAAGCCAAGACGCCGCTCGCCTCGCTCGAGCTCCCGACCGAGGGCGACATCGTCATCGTCATTGGCCCGGAAGGCGGCATCGCCCCGGCCGAGCTGGCCACCTTCGCCGCCGAGCCCATCCGCCTCGGCGACACGGTCCTCCGCACCTCAACCGCCGGCGTAGCCGCAGCCGCCGCGCTCCTCTCGCGCTCCCGCTGGGCTTAGCATCCGGACTTGCCGCTGGCGGGTTGTTTCATCGCCGGCGTCAAAGAACCGGTCAGCGAGCAAACAACCTGCTAGCGGACCTCGATGGTCTTGGAGTCGACGTCGGTGGTGGAGCCGTCGCCGGGGGAGATGAGGAAGGCCTCGATCTGCCAGGGGCCGGGGGTGAGCTTGAGGTTGAAGGCGAAGGGCGTGAACTTCTGGCCCTCCTTGGTGTTCGTGTAGCCCTTCCGTACCTCGCGGGTCTTCAGGTTCGTGGCCTCGTAGTTCACCGTCGCCTCGTACGCCGCGGCCGTGCCTTCGACGGTGACCATCGACTTGGTCAACTGACCCTGGGCCGGGGAGGTGATCCAGACCAGCGCCTGGACGTTGGCGGCCTGGGCGCGACTGAGCGGCGTACTGGTGTCGACCTGGCCGAACAGCCGGGCACCGACCTGGCCGCCCTGGGTGATCTGGACCTGCTGGCTGCTGTCGTCGAGGGCGCCTTGCACCGTGTAGATCAGCTGCTGGGCGGCCACGTCGGCGGTCTCGGGGTCGAGCTTCGTCGTCGGGAGCCGCTTGAAGTCGACGGTGACCGTGCCGTCGGACCTGGTGACGGTGTTGATCTCGGCGCCCCGCCACACGGAGTAGTAGTCAGGGTCGCCGGGCTGCTTGGACGTCATGATCCGGACCGCCTCGACGGCGGGCCGGCCACTCACCTTCGCCCAGGTGCGGTAGAGCCGGACCTTCGGTGTGGCCTTGGTCGTCGCTCCCGGAGTGGGACGGACCGCGGTCTTGTCGCCGAGCCAGTAGACCGGGACGAGGGTTCCCTTCACCATCGGCTCCGGCGTACCGCGGCGGTCCTTCGGCAGCGAGGTCGCCTGTGCCGTCGGCGGCTCTGGCGGCGGCTGGCTCGGCGAGGCGCTGGACTGTGGGGTGGTCGACGACGGCAGTGCGGAGGCGCTGGTCGACGTACTCGGACCGGCTGCGACGCCGCTGTCACCTGCGGTGTTCGTGTTGTCGTCGAGGACGGTGAAGGCGCCGATCACCGCCGCCGTGCCGACGATTGCAGCGCCCGCGGTCAGCACCCACGGGCGCCGGGACGTCGTACGGCGCTGGGCCCGGGCGCGGGCCTGGATCTCGGGCAGTGAGTCGGTCGGCTCGACCCGGTCGGCCTCCTCGTGCAGGGACCGCCGCATCAGCTCGTCGAACGAGTCGTTGGGATGTTCGTTCATACGTTCTGCTCCAGGAGCTGGCGCAGCGACTTCGTCGCCCGCGCGGCGTGGCTCTTCACCGATCCCCGGCTGATGCCCATCGAGTCGGCGATCTCCGCTTCGGAGAGGTCACCGTAGTACCGCAGCACCATCACGGTGCGTTGCTTCTCCGGCAGGGTGCGCATCGCTTCGATCACCCGGTCGGTCTCGGCCGTCCGCAGCGCGGCCTGCTCGGCGCTCGGCGCGTCCGGCAGCGAGCGTGGCGTGTGCTTGTCGACGACCACCAGATGACGCTGGCGGGAGCGACAGCGGTTCACCACCGCGGTGCGCAGGTAGGCGAGAGCCTTGTGGGGGTCGCGCAGCCGGTGCCAGCGGCCGTGCATCGCGACGAACGCGTCCTGCACGATCTCCTCCGCCGTACCGGTGTCGCGCAGCAGCAGGGCGCCGAGCCGGACCAGCGACGTGTAGTGCGCCGTGTAGACAGCCGTCAACGCCTCGTCGGCATCCCACGAGGACTCATGTGTCACGCACTCTTCGTACACCACGGCTGGTTGCGCCACGACACGATGACGCGGAGACCCTCTTGCAGGTTGACAACACACCCGGGTTGACAACTACCAGGCCCCGTTTCGGGCGGTTCGGGCGTGTTCCGGGGAATTACAAGTGAGGGTGTCAGTGGAGACGGCTAGCATGGGTTAGTCAGTCAGTGATCATCGGCATCAGGAGGAAGAGCCTGTCCAGGCCACGCAGTATCGAACCGGAGGCGCGCGCGAACGGCCGTGGACGCGATGAGCTGTCCCGATCGAGCACCGCCACCAGCGCGCAGGCGTCGCACAAGATCGTCGTGCCGAACAGCATCGACATGGTGGCCCTGCTCGGAGCCCGGGACGAGTTCCTCCGCATCGTCGAGAAGGAGTTCGCCGCCGACATCATGGTCCGCGGCAACGAGATCACGCTCAACGGCGAGCCGGCCGAGCTGGCCCTGGCCGAGCGGCTGATCGACGAGCTGATCGCGGTCGTGCGGACCGGGCACGGGCTGACCGCCGACTCGGTCGAGCGCAGCATCGCGATGATCAAGTCCGCCACGGCCGAGAGCCCGGCCGATGTGCTGACCCAGAACATCCTGTCCAGCCGCGGCCGCACCATCCGGCCGAAGACGCTGAACCAGAAGCGGTACGTCGACGCCATCGACAAGAACACGATCGTGTTCGGCATCGGCCCGGCCGGTACCGGCAAGACGTACCTGGCGGTGGCCAAGGCGGTCCAGGCGCTGCAGGCCAAGGAGGTCAACCGGATCATCCTGACCCGGCCGGCCGTCGAGGCCGGTGAGCGGCTCGGCTTCCTGCCCGGCACGCTGTCGGAGAAGATCGACCCGTACCTGCGGCCGCTGTACGACGCCCTGCACGACATGCTCGACCCGGAGTCGATCCCGCGGCTGATGACGGCCGGCACGATCGAGATCGCGCCGCTGGCCTACATGCGCGGCCGGACCCTGAACGACGCCTTCATCATCCTGGACGAGGCACAGAACACCTCGCCCGAGCAGATGAAGATGTTCCTCACCCGGCTCGGTTTCGGCTCCAAGATGGTCGTCACCGGCGACGTCACCCAGGTCGACCTGCCGACCGGCACGAGCTCCGGTCTGCGCGTCGTCCAGGAGATCCTCGAAGGCGTCCAGGACCTGACCTTCTGCCGGCTCACCTCCCACGATGTGGTCCGGCACAAGCTGGTCGGCAGGATCGTCTCCGCCTACGAGAACTACGAAGGCAATGGCGAGCCGCGCAGATGAACGTCGAGGTCAACAACGAGTCCGGAGTCGAGATCGACGCGCACGGACTGATGCGGCTCAGCCGGTTCGTGATGTCGTCGCTGCGGCTGCACCCGGAGTGTGAGCTGTCGATCAAGCTGGTCGACGAGGACACGATGGCGCGGTACCACGTCGAGTTCCTGGACCTGCCCGGTCCGACCGACGTGATGTCGTGGCCGATGGACGAACTGCGGCCGGGGTCCGCCGACAACGGCGAGGACTCGGATCTTCCGCTCGGTCATCTCGGAGACATCGCGCTCTGCCCGACCGTGGCGGCCGCCCAGGGCGCCAAGGCCGGGCACGGCACGTGGGCCGAGCTGGAGCTGCTGACCGTGCACGGCATCCTGCATCTGCTCGGCTACGACCACGCCGAGCCGGCCGAGAAGGCGGAGATGTGGGAAGTGCAGGGCCGCCTGCTGGAAGCCTGGCGAGCGCCGGCGAACCAGTTGGCCGGACAGGAGTGACGTTCCGGTGAGCTCCCAGGACCTCGTCCTGCTGGTCGTGGCCGCGGTGCTCGTGCTGCTCGCCGGATTGTTCGCCGGTGCCGAGGCGGCGATCTCGTCGTACTCGAAGGTCCGGGCCAACGAGCAGGTCGAGCGGGGGAACCTCCGCGCGGTCCGGCTGCGGGACCTGCTGTCCGACGCCCCGCGGTACCTGAACTCGCTGCTGCTGCTCCGGCTGAGCTGCGAGATCACCGCGATCGTGCTGGTCACCCAGGCGCTGTCGAACGTCTTCGACGTGACCTGGGAGCACGTCCTGATCACCGCTGTGGTGATGGTGCTGGTCTCGTACGTCATCATCGGAGTCGCCCCGCGGACACTGGGACGGCAGCACTCGGACCGGTTCGCGATCATCTCCGCCGGTCCGGTGATGGCGCTGACCCGGGTGCTCGGCCCGCTGCCGAAGGTGCTGATCCTGCTCGGCAACGCGCTCACCCCGGGCAAGGGTTTCGCCGAGGGCCCGTTCGCGACCGAGGCGGAGTTGCGGGCGCTGGTCGACTACGCCGAGAAGTCCGCGGTGATCGAGTCCGGCGAGCGGCAGATGATCCACTCGGTGTTCGAGCTCGGCGACACCATCGTCCGCGAGGTGATGGTGCCGCGCACCGACATGGTCTACATCGAGCGGCACAAGAAGCTGCGTCAGCTCACCTCGCTGGCGCTGCGCTCCGGCTACTCGCGGATCCCGGTGATCGGTGAGTCGCTGGACGACATCCTCGGCGTCGTCTACCTCAAGGACGTGATGCGCCGCGTCTACGACAACGCGCAGGCCGAGTCGACCGAGCGGGTCGAGTCGGTGATGCGGCCGTGCATGTACGTGCCGGACTCCAAGCCGGTCGACGAGTTGCTGCGCGAGATGCAGGCGGCCCGGATGCACGTCGCGATCGTCGTCGACGAGTACGGCGGAACAGCCGGCCTGGTCACGATCGAGGACATCCTGGAGGAGATCGTCGGCGAGATCACCGACGAGTACGACGAGGACCCGGACTCGGTGCAGGAGCTGTCCGACGGCGCGTACCGGGTCTCCAGCCGGCTCCCGATCGACGAGCTCGGCGAGCTGTTCGGCGTACCGCTGGACGACGACGACGTCGACACGGTCGGCGGCCTGATGGCGAAACTGCTCGGCAAGGTGCCGATCCCCGGCGCCGAGGTGGAGATCGAGGGATTGTCGCTGACGGCGGAGCGGCCGTCGGGGCGCCGCAACCAGGTCGGTACTGTGCTGGTGCGACGGGTCGAGACCGCGACCCGGCCGCAGGACCAGAACCACCAGCCCGCCTGACCCGGATCGCCCCCATTTCTTTGGAGTACGTGTTGTCAGACCTTTCGGCCGAGGACGCCAAACTCGTCACGCTCGCCCGCGCCACCCGCGCCCGGACCCGGGCGGCCGAGGGTGCGGCCGTGCGCGACTCCGACGGGCGGACGTACGCCGCCTGCACGGTGGCGCTCGACACGGTCGAGCTGACCGCGCTGCAACTCGCGGTCGCGATGGCCTTGTCGTCCGGTGTGAAGGGTCTCGAGGCCGCCGCGGTGGTCACCGACGCGGAGTCCGTCGACGTCAACGTGGTCCGCCACTTCGCCGGCGCCGCCATCCCCGTAGTAGTTGCCCAAGGCACCGGAGAGGTCCGCGATGTCGTCCACACCTGAGCCGTTCAAGTCCGGTTTCGCCTGTTTCGTCGGCCGTCCCAACGCCGGGAAGTCCACGCTCACCAACGCCCTGGTGGGCCAGAAGATCGTCATCACGTCGTCCAAGCCCCAGACGACCCGGCATGCGGTCCGGGGCATCGTGCACCGGCCTGACGCCCAGCTCGTGCTGGTGGACACGCCCGGTCTGCACAAGCCGCGCACACTGCTCGGCGAGCGGCTCAACGACCTGGTGAAGGCCACCTGGGCCGAGGTCGACGTGATCGCCGTCTGCCTGCCGGCCAGTGAGAAGATCGGGCCCGGCGACCGGTTCCTGGTGACCGAGGCGGCCAAGGTCGCCAAGACCCCGAAGGTCGCGGTGGCCACCAAGGCCGACCTGGTCGAGCCGGACCGGATGGTCGAGCACCTGGCCGAGATCGCCGCGCTGGGGGAATCGGCCGGCATCGAGTGGGCCTCGATCGTCCCGGTGTCGGCGACGTCGGGCTTCCAGGTCGACGTGGTCGCGGACGAACTGGTGAAGCTGCTGCCGGAGGGCTTCGCGCTCTACCCGGATGGCGACATCACCGACGAGCCCGAGGAGACGCTGGTCGCGGAGCTCATTCGCGAGGCCGCGCTCGAAGGCGTCCGGGACGAGCTGCCGCACTCGATCGCGGTCACCATCGACGAGATGGGCCTGCGCGAGGACCGGCCGGAGGACAAGCCGCTGCTCGACATCTACGCGAACATCTACCTCGAGCGGGACAGCCAGAAGGGCATCGTGATCGGCCACAAGGGTGCCCGCCTGCGCGAGGTCGGTGCCGCCGCCCGCCGCCAGATCGAGACGTTGCTCGGTACGCCGGTGTACCTCGACCTGCATGTCAAGATCGCCAAAAACTGGCAGACAGACGCGAAGCACTTGCGCAAACTGGGATTCTGATCAATCTGTCGTGGGGGAAGACCGAGTGCTGACCAATCCTGTGTACGCCGCTCTGACCGGACCGCATGCCGGCTTCGCCGAGGTCCGAGGCAACGCCCGTCGGTATCCGCCCGCGGTCGCGCCGTTCCTCGCTCTGCCGGACGACCCGACGCCGCAGGACTGGGCCGACGCGGCGGTCCTGCTCGGCCCGGGAACCACGGCTGCGCTGATGCGCCCGGAGTTCCCCATCCCTGACGGCTTCAAGCTGGACCTGCATATCGACCTGGTGCAGTTCGTCGCGCCGGCAGACCTCCCGGCCGAGGACCCGGAGGCGGTCCTGCTCGGTCCGGACGACGTGCCCGAGATGCTCGCGCTCGTAGCTCTCACCGATCCTGGGCCGTTCCGCACCCGCACGATCGAGCTCGGCACCTACCTCGGGATCCGCCGCGGCGGCGAGTTGATCGCGATGGCCGGCACCCGCTTCGCATTGCCGGACCACACCGAGATCAGTGCCGTCTGCACCCATCCGTCGTACCAGGGCCAGGGCCTCGCCACCCGCCTCATCCGCGCCGTTGCCGCCCACATCACCGCGACCGGCCGCACCCCGATGCTCCACACCGGCGGCGGTAATACCAATGCCATCCGGCTCTACAGCTCCCTCGGCTTCACCCTCACCAACCGCATGAAGGTCACCCTGGTCCAGGTCCTGTGAACGACCTGTCCCACGTCTTCTGGCTCGGCGGCGGCAGCGGCGGCGGCAAGTCCACCGTCGCCCGCCACCTGGTCGAACGCTTCGGCGTCCGGCTCTACGACACCGACCGTGCGATGGCGGATCACACTGCCCGCAGTGCCCTGGGCAACTTGTTGGAGCGGGACCGGAGGTTCACCGATCAGGTCGCGATGGAGACGCGGCGGCTCGGGCTGACCAGCATCGTGGTCGATGGCAGCCGCACCGAGGACGAGCTCGCGGTCCGGGTGGCCGGGTTGTTCGGGCTCGGCCACCCGGCGTGAGCTACAGCGTCTTCTGGTAGGCGAAGACGCGGGCGATGATGCGGTAGTTCAGCTGTTGGTTGATCGAGATCATGTGGTCGTTGGACTCGGCGTTCCAGGTGTCGACCAGGCTCAGTGCCGGTTCCTCGTCGCGCATCCACAAGAGCATGGCGGACTTGAGCAGCGCGCCGAGGCGGTGGCCCCGGTGGTCGCGCGACACCGCCGTGTCGTTCTGGATGCCGATGTGCGGGCGCTCGCGCTCGACCGTGATGGTCGAGTGGCCGGCCAGCTCACCGGTCGCCTTCTCCCGGGCGATCACCCGGTGGATGGTCCGATCGCTCTTGATCTGCGCCTGTTCGTAGGCCCGCAACCGCTCCGGGCTGTAGACGTCGTCCTCCATGTCGAGGTCGTCCTTCGGCGCGTCGTTGATCGACTCGGTCACCGCGACCATGCCGTCGAGCAACTCGTCCGGCAGCTCCCCGGTGATCTTCACCAACTCGTACGCCGACGAGCGGGCGACGGCGCCGTCGTACAGGCTCTGCACGATCGAGTAGTCGAGGCCGTCGAGGTCCTGCCGTCGGTTCACCTCGATCGCCTTCTGCTCGTAGCCGTGCCGCTGGGCGAACGCTTGCGCCTTCGGCAGGTCGTACCCGCCGAACCCGACCACGCTCCGGCCCAGCTCGCGGGTCACCTGCTCGGCGTACTCGACCAGGGCGGACCCGACCCCGCGACCGCGGTGGTCCGGATGGACGTTGACGTCGATCCAGACCTGGTTCAGGTTGTCGTACGACGGAGCCGACACGAGCACCAGTCCGATCGCGGTGCCGTCGGTCTCCCGGGCCAGAAACGCCTGCTCGGGGTTCATGTCCCAGCCGTACCGCAGCATGTTGGCGAACCCTCGTGGGGTCAGGTCCAGCATCTCCGGACAGTCCAGCTTCGTGCCGGCGTTCTGCACGGCTACGGCATCGATACACCCGGCCTCGTCGTCGGGTGACAGTCTCGTGATCTCCACGCCCACAGAGTCCACCACGCCGTCGGTTACCGCGAGTGGTTTATCCGCCGTGGAGAAGTTCCCCGCTCAGGGCTGTGGCATGCCGTAGGCGTGGTCGACGACCATCGAGAACATCAGGCGCATCTCCCCGATCATCGCGCGGCGGTAGTCGTCCCAATCCGGGTGCTCACCGGACGCGGTGCGGTAGTAGTCGACCAGGTCCTCGACGACCGCGTCGTGGGGGTCTGCCGCCACCGCACTGAGCTCGGCCTTGCCCTCGAGTACGACGTACGAGCGGCCGCCGGGTCCGTCGACGTACAGGCTGGCGCGCGGATCGCGGCGCAGGTTCTTCGTCTTGGCCCGGCCGTCGGTCAGCGAGACCCGGATCCGTTCGCCGTCGAACACATAGGTGACGTTCGACAACTGCGGTCGCCCGTCGCGTTTGAGCGTGACCAGGACGCCCAGCCCGTGAGTGCCGATCCGGTCCGCGAGAGTTCGTGTCATACCAGGGAGCTTAAGATTTCAAGCACACTTGAAGGCAACTCGGACTGTTCCGTCTCAGGTGGTGACGATCAGGACGCCGGCGACGACGGTGGTCAGACCCGCGATGCGAGTGAGGCTGAGTCGCTCGCGGAGTACGACGAGACCGGCCATCGCTCCGAGTACGACGTTGAGGGTGCGGCCGATCGCGACGGTGCCGACAGACGCGAAGGACAGGGCGAGCAGCACCAGCCCATAACTCGCCGGCGTCAGGATCGCGATCGGTATCGCCTGCCGCCACTGACCGAGCACCGCACGCAGTTCGTCGCGGCGCGGCGCGAGGATTGTCGACAACACGACGATCTGCGCCACGTTGGCTATCGCGAGGTACGGCACGAGGTTCGCGCCGAGCGAGGTCATCGCGAAGCCGTCCCACAGCGTGTAGGCGGCAGTGCAGGTCGCGACCGCGAGACCCAGCCCGAGACCGAGCGCCATCCTTCGGTGGCGGCGTAGTCCGTCCATCACGAGCACGCCGCACATCACCAGTAAGACGCCACCCCACGCCTTCGCTGCCGGCCATCCCTGCCATGGGATTGCTGCCACCGTCACGAGAACGGGAGCCACACCCCGGCTGACCGGGTAGACCGTCGAGAACTCTCCTGCGCCGTACGCCTTCTGCAGGGTGACGGCGTACGTCGTGTGCAAGAGCATGCTCACCAGACCGGACCACCAGGCCGTCCCCACGCTGCCGCGCAGGCCTGACCAGATGAGGAGTGCGGCCGAGAGCGGGAGGGTGACGAGACCGCACAACCAGACGAACGCCGGCCCGGTCTGGGAAGTCTTCTTCACCAGGAGGTTCCACGTCGCGTGGCAGCAGGCGGATGCGGTCAGGAGGCCGAGAGCGATCACGTAGACAGTGTCTACAGGATCAGGATAGACACTGTCTACCCACACCTGTGGGTTGGCTGAAGAAAGCCGCCGGAGACTGGTCCGGGCGGACCCGGCTGGAAACGATCGGGGGTATGACCGAGATCAGCGAGCGGGCCGCGGTACGGCGGCTGAACGACCGGCTCGGATTCGGGCCGGCAGCCGGGGACCTGACGGCCGGGTTCGACGCGACGCTGCGGCGATTGCTGGGTCCGGCGACGGACGCGGCGGCCGCCGCCCTTCCGCCGCCGACCGGGCTGGCGCCACCGCCGCCGATGGGCAAGAAGGATCCGGACGCCAAGAAGGACAAGGACGCGAAGAAGGCGGCCGCGAAAGCGCGGGTGGCGCAGGAGCGGAAGCTGACCGTGTGGTGGCTGGACCGGATGGTCGCGAGCCGGACGGCCAGTGAGCGGCTGACCTGGTTCTGGCACGGGCACTTCGCGACCAGCAACCAGAAGGTCCGCAACGCCGCGTGGATGCTGGGGCAGAACCAGACGCAGCGCACGCATGCGCTCGGCCGGTTCGGCGACCTGGCCCAGGCGATGGTCGTCGACACGGCGATGATCCGCTGGCTCGACGGCCAGAAGAACCGCAAAGGTACGCCGAACGAGAACCTGGCCCGCGAGTACCTGGAACTCTTCACGCTCGGCATCGGCCACTATCAGGAGACCGACGTCGCCCAGGGTGCGCGCTGCCTCACCGGGTGGGTGCTCGCCCGCGACGGGAAGGGCGCGACGTTCCAGCGGAGGCGGTTCGACTCGGGCTCGAAGACGCTGCTCGGCAAGACCGGGAACTTCGACGCCAAAGGGTTTGCCGGGCTGGCGCTGGCGCAACCCGCCTCGGCCGGCTTCGTGATCGGGCGGCTGTGGTTCCGGCTGGTGTCGGCGACGCCACCGGATGCGGCGACGATCGCTCGGCTGACCACGGCGTACGGCGCCGAGCGCAATGTACGGTCGTTGCTGACGGCAATGGTTGCCGAGGCGGCGTTCCGGGATCCGGAGTCCGCGCTGGTGAAGCAGCCGGTGGAGTGGGCGGCCGGCTTGCTGCGGGCCTTGCGGATCCAGCCGGGGAAGCTCGCCGAGAAGGAGCAGACCAAGCTGCTCGCCGGACTCCGCGGCATGGGGCAGTTGCCGTTCCGTCCGCCGAGCGTCGGGGGCTGGCCGGCTGGTGCGAGTTGGCTGACGACGTCGGCCGGGGTGACCCGGCTGCAGCTCGCCCAGCACCTGGTCAAGCAGGCCGAGATCCCCACAGTGGAAGGCGCCAAGGACAAAGTGGCCGCGGTCGCGACCCTGCTCGGTGTCGATGCCTGGACCGAGCGGACCAAGACGGCACTGGCCGGCGTGAAGGACCCCAAGCAGCTGACGGCACTCGCCGCCTGCGCACCCGAGTACGTGGTCAGCGGATGAGCGGCCGAGGAGGACTGATGGACAACCTGACGAGAAGGCGGTTCCTGGCGCTCAGCGGGGTGACGGCAGCCGGAGCGCTGGCTGTCGGCGCGACGCAGGTGAACTGGTCCGACCTGATGGCCGCGGCGGTCGACAATCCATTGCCGAGCGACCAGTCCGTGCTGGTGGTCATCACCTTGTACGGCGGCAACGACGGACTCAACACGGTCGTGCCTGCTAGCGATCCGGCGTACCAGAAGGCGCGTCCGGATCTGGCGTACGAGCAGAACGAGGTGCTGGATCTGGGTGACGGGCTCGGGCTGAACCCGGGCCTGAAGGGCCTGAAGGGTCTGTGGGACGAGAAGCGGCTGGCGATCGTGCGTGGCGTCGGATACCCCGAGCCGGACCGCAGCCACTTCCGGTCGATGGCGATCTGGCAGACGGCGTCACCGAAGTCGCCGGTACCGACCGGATGGCTCGGCCGCTGGCTTGATGCGACCGGTGCCGATCCGCTCCGGGCCGTGTCGGTCGAACCCACTCTTCCGCCGCTGCTCGCCGGCGAGACCACAGCGGCTGCGTCGCTGCCATTGCGTGGGCTGGCGCTCCCCAAGGGTGCACTCGGTACGGCGTACGCGGCGCTGGGCAAGCCGAGTCCGGGGGAGGGGCACTGGCAGGCGCGGGCGGCCAAGGCAGTGCAGGACTTGCAGGACGCGACGAAGGTGCTCGGCAACGCGGTGCGCACCGGTCACGAGAAGGACGAGGACGAGGACGAGCAGCGCACGCAGGGAGCATCGGCGGGCGGTACGTCGCAACTTGGAGCCCAGCTCGAACTGATTGCGGGATTGATCGAGGCCGGTGTACCGACGCGGGCCTACTCGGCCTCGCTCGGCGGCTTTGACACACACGCTGACGAGCGCGGGACGCAGCAGCGGTTGCTGACTGAGCTCGACATGGCGGTGACGCCGTTCGTGCAACGGCTGCGGAAGACGGACCGGGGGAAGAACGCGGTGGTGCTCGTGTACTCCGAGTTCGGCCGGCGCGTCCAGGCGAACGGGAGCGACGGGACGGATCACGGTACGGCGGGTCCGGTGTTTGTGGTCGGTGACAAGGTGTCGGGCGGTTTCTTCGGCGAGCAGCCGAGTCTGACCGACCTCTCCAACGGCGACCTGAAGGCGACCACCGACTTCCGCGACGTTTACGCCACCGTCCTCCGCGACGTGCTCGGCACAGAACCCGCCAAGATCCTCGCCGACCACAAGAGCACCATCGACGGCCTACTGAGGGTGTGAGAGCACGAGCTTGAAGCAGGCACCGCGCCGACCGTCGGCGCGGTCGCCAACCGTCAGATCACCACCATGTGCTCGGGCGACTCCTCGGGCGATTGCGAGGCCCAGGCCGGCGCCCTTGCTCTGGGGGCCGTGGACGAGGCGTTGGAAGATGCGTTCGCGGACTTCGGGCGGGACTCCGGGGCCGTCGTCCTCCACCAGGAGGCCGGTCGGCGCGACCGCGATGTGCAGGGAGTGCGCACCGGCCTGGCGGGCGTTATCGAGGAGGTTGGCGAGGAGCTGGGCCAGGCGTTCCGGATCGCCGCTGACCGTGGCGGACCCGGTTACCTGGACAGCGACATCGGGCGCGACCAACCGGATGCGGGCGGCCTGGGCCTCGGCGAGGTGGCGGAGGTCGACCTGGGCGAGGTTGAGCTGGAGGCCGGCGTCGATGCGGCTGAGTTCCAGGAGGTCGGCGACGAGAGTGCCGGCGCGCCGGGACTCGCGGACCAGCAGGAGCTCGAGCTCTTCGCGGCGTTCGGCCGGGGCCTCGGGGCCTAGCTGGATCAACGTCTCCGCAGCGGTCTGCAAGCCGGCGACCGGCGTACGCAACTCGTGCGCGGCATCGGCGACGAACTCGCGCATCCGGTCCTCCGACCGGCGCGCCGAGCCCTCGGCACCTTCGAGCGCGTCCAGCATCTCGTCGAAGGCGGCCGCCGTACGCCCGAGCTCGGTGTCGGCCCGCTCCGGCTGCAGCCGCTCACCTCGCCGCCCCGCCACGATCGACCGCGCCAGTCCTGTCATCGCATCCAGCGGCGCCAGCGCGAACCTCATCCCGATGATCAACGCCAGAGCAGTGATCAGGATCGCCGCCGCCCCCGACACCAGCAGCACCGTCCGGAGCCGCGCGCTCGCGTCCGACAGCAACGCCGTGTCCGCCGACAACAGCAACGTCGCGCCGCGCGTCCGCTGTCCCGTCTGCAACGTCGCACGCACCTGGCGGACCGTCCCACCCGGGTCGACCGGTGGCGCACCGAGTTGCTGACCCGACCGGAGGATCAGCGTAACCCGGACCCCGTCCGCGTCGATCCGCCGTACGAGGTTGCTCGGGGCAACGTTCTGCCGGGCGAGCTGCTGAGCCAGCTGCGCCCGCCCGGTCAGCAGCGAGTCGAGACTGCGCTCGGCCTGCGCGTCGAAGACCGCCTTCACCACCAGCCCTGTCACCGGCAGCACGATGAGCAGTACGGCGATCGCCGTCAGCGTCACGCGGACCCGTAAGGACGCCGTACGCAGCGGCCTCATGACGGCGGCCGCAGGACGTAGCCCGAACCGCGGACGGTGTGCAGCAACCGTGGCCCGTGTGCCTCCAGCTTCCGGCGGAGTGCGCTCACGTGCACCTCGACCAGGTTGGCCGCGTAGTCGTCGTACCCCCAGACCGCGGTCAGCAGTTGAGTCTTGCCGACCACCTTGCCGCTGCGTCCCGCGAGGAACGCGAGCAGCTTGTACTCCGTCGCCGTCAGCTCGATCTCCTGTCCGGCCCGTCGTACCAACCCGGCCTCGACGTCGACCGCCAGGTCGCCGATCTCCAGGACAGTCCGGAGCCGGCCCATCCTCCGCAGCAGCGCCTCGACCCGCGCGATCAGCTCAGCAAGAACGAACGGCTTCACCACATAGTCGTCAGCCCCGGTCCGCAGCCCACGCAGCCGGTCCTCGACTCCATCACGCGCGGTCAGCAGAATCACACCCGCGTTCGACGTCTCCCGAGCGACCGTCAGTAGCTCGAACCCGTCCCGGCCGGGCAGCATCACATCGAGTAGCACCAGGTCCGGCTGCCACTCCGCCAGCTCCCGCTCGAAGCCATCGCCGTCCGCCTGCGTCCGCACCGTGTGGCCCGCCTCGGTCAGCGCGATACCGACGCCGGTGCGGATCGGTTCCGCGTCCTCGACCACCAGCACCCGCGCTGCCATCCGGCCATCCTTGCATCGCCACGGCTCCCGCCAAGGACCGCAGAACGCACATCTTCAGCACTTCTTCAGCACTCTGTCCGGCACAAGGCGGTCACGCTCCGTGTCTCGCCGATCGAGACCCCCGGTTCGACGGCCGAGCGTGGTTGTGCATAGACTCACTGGCATCATGCGGCACCAGCTTCTCCTCCTTCGCTGCCGCGGCGAGGCCTGACAAGGCCGGTTCCCTCGCCGCGGAGTTCGGTCGTACGCCGGTCGTCCCTCACGACCCCCGCAGTACACCTTCCCGAGGAGAACCCCCGTGGCACCGCAGAATCAGCCCAAGCCCGTCCAGCAAACCTCCGGTATGCCGATCCGGCGCTACCGGGCGTTCCCGCCGATCGACCTGCCGGACCGCACCTGGCCGACCAGGTCGGTCGACCGCACTCCGCGCTGGCTGTCCACCGACCTCCGTGACGGCAACCAGGCCCTGGTCGAGCCGATGTCGCCGGCCCGCAAGCGGCGGATGTTCGACCTGCTGGTGAAGATGGGCTACAAGGAGATCGAGGTCGGTTTCCCGAGCGCCAGCCAGTACGACTTCGACTTCGTCCGCAGCCTGATCGAGGACGACGTCATCCCCGACGACGTCACGATCTCGGTGCTGACCCAGGCCCGGGACGAGCTGATCGAGCGGACCGTGCAGTCACTGCAGGGCTCGCCGAAGGCGACCATCCACCTCTACAACGCGACCGCGCCGCTGTTCCGCCGGGTCGTCTTCAACGTGGACAAGGCCGAGTGCCTCAACATCGCCGTCCGCGGTACCGAGACGGTGATGAAGTACGCCGACGACATGCTGGGCGACTGCCAGTTCGGGTACCAGTACAGCCCGGAGATCTTCACCGGCACCGAGCTGGAGTTCGCGCTCGAGGTGTGCGAGGCGGTCAGCGACCAGTGGCAGCCGGCGGAGGGGCGGGAGATCATCCTGAACCTGCCGGCCACCGTCGAGATGTCGACCCCGAACGTGTACGCCGACCAGATCGAGTGGTTCAGCCGGGGCCTGACCCGGCGCGAGCACAGCACGATCAGCCTGCACCCGCACAACGACCGCGGTACGGCGGTGGCGGCGACGGAGCTGGCTCTGATGGCCGGCGCGGACCGCGTCGAGGGCTGCCTGTTCGGCCATGGCGAGCGGACCGGCAACGTCGACCTGGTGACGCTGGGCATGAACCTCTTCAGCCAGGGCATCGACCCGCAGATCGACTTCTCCGACATCGACGAGATCCGCCGCACGGTCGAGTACTGCACCCAGATGCGCGTGCCCGAGCGGCAGCCGTACGCCGGTGACCTGGTCTACACCGCTTTCTCCGGCTCGCACCAGGACGCGATCAAGAAGGGCCTCGAGGCGCTGGACAAGCAGGCCGCGGCCGAGGGCCGGCCGGTGTCCGAGATCACCTGGGAGGCGCCGTACCTGCCGATCGACCCGAAGGACGTCGGCCGGTCGTACGAGGCCGTGATCCGGGTGAACTCGCAGTCCGGCAAGGGCGGCGTCGCGTACATCATGAAGTCGGAGCACCGGCTCGACCTGCCGCGCCGGCTGCAGATCGAGTTCAGCCGGGTGATCCAGCAGCACACCGACTCCGAGGGCGGCGAGGTCGGTCCGCAGCAGATGTGGGACATCTTCGCGACCGAGTACCTCTCGCCCGGCAAGCTGTCGCTGCTGAGCGTCAACTCGTCGTCCGGTGAGGGGCAGGGCGATCAGCTCCGCGTTCAGGTCTATTCCAATGGTGTTCCGCACGAGCTGTCCGGCGAGGGCAACGGCCCGGTGTCGGCGTTCGTCGACGCGATCCAGCCGCTGAAGTACGACGTACGGGTGCTGGACTACCACGAGCACGCGCTCTCCGCGGGCGGCGACGCGCTCGCCGCGGCGTACGTCGAGTGCGAGGTCGGTGACGAGGTCTACTGGGGTGTCGGCCGCGACGCCAACATTCTCACCGCCTCGCTGAAGGCCGTCGTCTCCGCGATCAACCGCGCAACTCGCTGACTTATCAAACGTTCGCCCGCCACCGCTAGAGGTGGCGGGCGACGTTTGCGTTGCGGCGTACCGCATTTCGGCACTGAGGGTGTCAGAATCGGTGCGCAGAGCAACCGAATACTCACGATTCGGTGACCGTGGCCTCGGGTACGTAGAAACCGTTGACTCGGTGTATGTGGTTGCGCAAACTAGCGACACTGCGCGCAGATGAATGCAAGACAGCATGCGTTAGTACGGCTGCATTCGGCTTCTGCGTTGACACGCCGTCGGTACCCCCGCGTGGAGGTGAGCTGTGAGTGGTGCGGTCGAGACTCCGGCCTCGAAGCTGATAGAGAGGCCGGTGGAGGAACCGAAACCCACGGCCCCCAAGAGATTCTTCAACTCCTGGCTGGTGCGAAGACTAGCCAAGGCGGTGCTGACTGTCTTCATCGTGACGACGGGAACGTTCTTCCTGGTCAGGCTGCTGCCCGGTAACCCGGTCGACACCTACATCCAGACCCAGATCGCTCAGACAGGTATCTCGTACGAGGCTGCTGCCGCACAGGCCAAGAACCTGTTCTCGCTGGACCCGGACCAACCGCTGATCCAGCAGTACGTCACCTACATGCTCAACCTGCTGCACGGCGACTTCGGCAACTCGCTGCTCTCGCCGGGGACCACCGTGGCGCAGGTGATCAAGACCTACCTGCCCTGGACGCTGTTCTCCGTCGGCGTCGCCACCATCCTCAGCTTCATGATCGGCATCGTGGCCGGCATGATCATGGCCTACCGCCGCGAAAGCTGGATCGACCACCTGCTGAGCTCGATCGGATCCTTCCTGCACGCGATCCCGAACTACATCCTCGCGATCCTGATCGTGGTCTTCCTCGGGGTGAAGCTGCAGGTCTTCAACCTGACCGAGGCCCGTGGCTCGTACACACCGGGGGTGGAACCGTCGTTCAGCCTGGCGTTCCTGAACGACATCTTCTACCACGCGATGCTGCCGATCCTGGCGTACCTGCTGACCACGGTCGGATCCTGGGCGCTGGTGATGAAGTCCTCCACGGTGGAGACCCTCGGCGAGGACTATGTCACGGTCGCCCGCGCGCGCGGCCTGACCGACTCGCGGATCCGATCCGGGTACGTCGGGCGCAACGCCGTACTGCCCCTGTTCAGCGTGCTGGCCATCTCGCTCGGGTTCGTCGTCGGCGGGTCGATCTTCGTGGAGCGGATCTTCGGCTACCAGGGCATCGGGTTCAGCCTCTACAACGCGATCTCGGGCCGCGACTACCCGGTGCTGCAGGGGATCTTCCTCGTCATCACGATCTCCGTGGTGGTGGCCAACCTGCTCGCCGACATTCTCTACAGCCGGCTGGATCCACGGATCCGCGTGAGGTCCGACAAAGCGCGCGCGGCGGGCGGGGCCGACGGCGGAGGAGACGCAGCAGGGGGAGGGGAGTAACGATGGCCGAGACTGTGACCACCGCCGGCTCGACCGCCGCGATCGGGACGACAAGCGTCTCCCGCTTCGCCGGCATCATGCATGGGTTGCGACGCAGCCCGGCCGGCTTCATCGGCTTCATCATCGTGGCGCTGCTGGTGCTGATCACCGCGATCGGGCCGTTCTTCACCCCCGAGGTGGAGCCCAACGTCAAGGAGATCCTGCTGCCGTTCGCGTCGCCCGGGCACTTTCTCGGGACCGACAACGAGGGCAAGGACGTGCTGATCCAGATGATCGACGGCGGCCGGTCCGTCATCTTCATCGGGTTCTTCGCCGCCGCGATCTCGACCTTCATCGCGATCGTCCTCGGTTCCCTGGCCGCCTACCTGGGCGCCAGCACCGACTCCGTGGTCACGACGGCGGCAGACGTCGTACTCACGGTCCCGACGATCGTCCTGCTCGCGGTGCTCGGTGCGATGTTCAAGCTGGACTCGCCGATCCTGCTCGCCATCCTCGTCGGTGTCCTGAGCTGGCCGGTGCTGACCCGGGCAGTGCGGTCCCAGGTGCTTTCGCTGAAGGAACGCGAGTTCGTCGAGGCGGCCAAGTTGCTCGACCTCGGCACGATCCGGATCGTCTTCGTCGAGATCCTGCCGAACATGGCCAGCTTCATCCTGATGAACTTCATCATCGGCGTGACGAACGCGATCTACGCGCTGGTCGGCCTCTACCTGCTCGGGCTGGCGCCGCTGACCGGCTCCAACTGGGGCATCATGCTCAACCGCGCCTGGATCGCGGGCGCCATCTTCAACGACGACAGCCTGCCATTCATCCTGAGCCCGATCGTCGCGATCATCCTGCTGCTGCTCGGATTGGTGATGATGACGAGATCACTCGAAGAGATCCTCAACCCGCGTCTCCGGGACCGGTGAGCATGGTGACTTCGACGCCTCCCGGAACAGCCAGCGCGGCGGGTAAGACCCGCGCGGCGCGCGGCGGCCAGGGCAAGCCACTGCTGTCGGTCCGCGACTTCAACGTCGAGTACCGGACCGGTTCCGGCGCCACCGTGCGCGCCGTCCGCGGTATCGACCTCGACCTGTACCCCGGCGAAAGCCTCGCGCTGGTAGGCGAGAGCGGCTGCGGGAAGACCACCTTCGGGCTCGGCCTGCTGCGGCTGCTGCCACGGCTGGGACATGCTTCCGGCAAGGTCACCTTCAACCGCGGTGACGGGACCGAGATCGACATCCTCGGTCTGGACGGGCGCGATCTGCGGCAGTTCCGCTGGCGGGACGCGGCGATGGTCTTCCAGGGCGCGATGAACGCGTTCAACCCGGTGATGAAGATCCGCGGCCACATGTACGACACGATGCGGGCGCACACCAAGGCCACCAAACGGGAGATCGAGGAGCGAGCCGCCGAACTGCTGCGGCTGGTGCGGCTGGAGCCGGATCGGGTGATGGACTCCTACCCGCACGAGCTGTCCGGCGGAATGCGGCAGCGGGTGCTGATCGCGATGAGCCTGCTGCTCGAGCCGGAGGTCCTGATCCTGGACGAGCCGACCACGGCACTCGACATCCTCACCCAGCGCTCGATCGTCGACGTACTGCACGAGGTCCGCGAACGGCTCGGCTTCTCGATGATCTTCATCTCCCACGACCTGTCGCTGGCCGCCGAGCTCGCCGACCGGGTCGCCACCATGTACGCCGGTCGCATCGTCGAGACCGGTGGCGTCCGGGACATGTTCTACCGGCCGCGGCATCCGTACACGCTCGGCCTGATCAAGGCGGTGCCGCCGATCGTCGGCGACCTGCCGGATCTCGAGTCGATCCCGGGCGGACCGCCGAGCCTGGCCGACCTGCCGCCGGGCTGCAAGTTCAACCCGCGGTGCGGGTTCGTCACCGCGGAGTGCAAGGAGGCCGACCCGCCACTGATCCCGGTGACCGATGAGCCGGGCTCAGGGCACGAGGTCGCCTGCATCCATTCCAAAGACGTGCATCTCGAACGCAGAGTGCAGGACGACAGAGTGCAGGACAACAGAGTGCAGGACGACTTGGGGACAGCGTCATGACCGCGACGGAGACAAGCCGGCCGGCGACGGCCGAGGGGCGTACGCCGTTGATGACGCTGGACGGGGTCAGCCAGGTGTTCAACACCAAGGCCGGGCCGATCCGCGCGGTCGACCAGGTCAACCTGTCGATCAACCCTGGCGAGGTGCTCTGCCTGGTCGGCGAGAGCGGCTCCGGCAAGACCACCGCGGCGCGGATGGCGGCCGGCCTGTCCAGGCCGACCGACGGCCGGGTGGCCTTCGACGGCACCGACATCTGGTCGATGAACCGGAACGGCTTCCGTGACTTCCGGCGCAGCGTGCAGTACGTCCACCAGGATCCGTACGCCTCGCTGAACCCGACCCGGACCATTCAGCAGACGATGACGGCGCCGCTGCTCAAGCACGGCGTGGTCAAGGGAGCGAAGGCCGCCGCCGAGCGAGCCGCCGAGCTGCTGGCCAAGGTCGACATGACCCCACCGGAGAGCTTCCTGCCGAAGTACCCGCACCAGTTGTCCGGTGGTCAGCGGCAGCGGATCTCGGTGGCCCGGGCGCTGACCCTGGACCCGAAGATCATCATCGCGGACGAGTCCACGTCGATGCTGGATGTGTCGATCCGGATCAGCGTGCTGGCGATGCTCGGCCGGCTGCGCGACGACCTCGGAGTCGGGTTCCTGTTCATCACCCACGACCTGGCGATCGCGAAGTACTTCGGCTGGCACGGCAAGACCGCCGTGATGTACCTGGGCCGGATCGTCGAGTTCGGCCCGACACCGCAGATCATCAACGCTCCGACGCATCCGTACACCCGCGCGCTCATCGACGCGATCCCCGAGCCGGATCCGGACCTGACCAAGACCAAGGGCGCAGGATTGCTGCGCAGCCTGGAGATTCCGAGTCTCGCCCACCTGCCGGTCGGGTGTTCGTTCCATCCGCGCTGCCCGCAGTTCGAGAGCGGCCTGTGCGACGGTGCGGTACCCCAGCTGGTCGCCGTACGTCCCGGTCAGTCGACCGCGTGCCACGTGGTGGCGCGCGACGGAGCCGGAGATGCCGAGGTCCGCGATGAGCCGGTGGCCTGATGGCACCGCAGATCGGCCGGCTGGCGCTCGGCTGGGCGGCGTTCCTGGTACTGGCCAGTGCGGTTCTGTTACTCACGCTGACGCCCGGTACACCGGAGTTCGTCGTCACCCTGTTCACCTTGTGTTTGGGCCTGCTACTGGGCCTCATCGTCGTCGCCGCGGTCCTTCTGCTGCGGCGACGGGAAAAACGCGAGGACGGTTAGCAGTACCCCAAACCAGTAGTGCCTGACCCACATGGGCGTGCGGTCAGATCAGAAAGGACGAAGGATGAGTCCCACCGGCACCAACGATCCCGGCACCAACGAGTCCGGCGCGCGCGCCGTGACCAACGCAGTCTCCCGCCGGCATGTGCTCCAGCTGTTCGGCATCGCCGGGGTCGGCATCGCCGGCATCGGGTCGCTGGAGGCGTGTTCGCCGAGCAGTCCGGACGACGCTGGAAACGACGCCAAGAAGTCCGGGGAGTTCCACGGCGCGTACCCCTACCAGTTGCCGCCCAAGGGCCACTTCAACCTCGGCGCCGGCGTCCTCGACGGCATCCAGCAGCAGAGCCCGTACCTCGACCTGATCTACCCGAGTGCCGGCATGTACTACTGGGCCGACAAGAAGTGGGAGTACCTGCTGGCCGAGTCCAACACGCTGGACGAAACGGCCAAGACCTACACGATGAAGCTCCGGTCCGGCCTGACCTGGAGCGACGGCTCGCCGCTCACCGCCAAGGACGTCGTCTCGACGTTCAACCTGCGCTGGCTGATGCGTCAGCAGGACTGGACGTTCCTGTCCGACGTCAAGGCGCAGGACGACACCACCGTCGTGTTCACCATCGGCACGCCGTCCACGGTCCTCGAGCGCTTCATCCTCCGCGCGCCGATCCTGCCGGACTCGGTCTACAAGGACTGGGCGTCCAAGGCCGAGACGCTCCGCAAGGCCAACGGCAGCCTGGACAGCGGCGAGGGCAAGCAGGTCAACGCCGACTTCCAGAAGTTCCGGCCGGAGAACCCGGTCGTGTCGGGACCGTTCAACTACGACCCGAAGACCATGACCAACGCCCAGATGACGTTGGTGAAGAACGACAAGGGCCTGTTCGCCGACAAGATCGGGTTCAGCAAGGTCGTCCTGTACAACGGTGAGACCTCCGACATCACTCCGGTCGTGATGAACAAGGACGTCGACTACGCCACCCACGGTTTCGCCGTGGCCAGCGAGAAGACGTTCCAGCAGAACGGCTTCCGGATCCTCCGCCCGCCGGTGTACTCGGGTCCCTCGCTGGTGTTCAACTACACCACTCGCCCGGAGTTCTCCGACGCCCGGGTCCGGCAGGCGATCGCCTACGTCCTCGACCGCAACGAGAACGGCACCGTCGCGCTCGGCGACTCGGGCAAGCCCTGCAAGTTCATGGCCGGGTTCTCCGACATCCTCGTCCCCGACTGGATCACCGACGCCGACCAGCAGAAGCTCCAGGCCTACGAGAAGGACCTCGACAAGGCCACCCAGCTGCTCCAGCAGGCCGGCTGGAAGAAGTCCGGTGACAAGTGGCAGACGCCGGCCGGCAAGCCGGCCGCGTACGACATCAAGTTCCCGACCGAGTTCGCCGACTGGAACCCGGCCGCCACCAACGCGGCCGACCAGCTGAACAAGTTCGGGTTCAACATCACCAAGCGGGGCATCACCTTCACCCAGCTGAACCCCGACGTCCTGGCCGGCAAGTTCGACATCGCCATCCAGGGCTGGGGCGCCTCGAACCACCCGCACCCGTACTTCGCGTTCGTCCAGGACCTGTACACGTTCAACTACGTGATCGCGGCGAACCAGGGCGGCAAGGGAATGAACTTCCCGCTCAAGCAGACCACGTCGGCGGGTCCGATCGACCTGCAGGCCGTGGTGGACAAGTCGGCCCAGGGCCTGAACGTCGACGAGCAGAAGAAGAACATCACCGCCGCGGCGATGGCGTTCAACGAACTGCTCCCGATCATCCCGCTGTGGGAGCGCTACGGTAACAACCCGGCGCTGGAGGGAACCCGGGTCGCCAAGTTCCCGGCGGACGACGACCCGATCCTGAAGAACGCGCCGTACGCCGACAACTTCGTGATCATGTACATGTACCAGGGCAAGGTCGCCCCGGTCTGAGTCGGTTAATGACTAGCGCCTGACCCGTTCGTTTGGTTGGGTCGGCCGGGTGATCATCGTTCGCGAGATCGACCCGGCCGACCTGGCACTGTTCGACGAGTGGTACGACGCCCTGCGGGCCGGTGTGGTCGCGGGACGCGAGGCCGCGCTCGTGGTCGGGCAGGAGGCGCTCGGCTTCTCGCTGCGCACTCCGGGCCCGCTGAAGCGCCGGATCGCGGTCGGCGCCTTCGAGGACGACCGGGTGCTCGGCGCGATGCTGTTCGAGTACCGGTTGACCGACAACCTCGACATCGTCGAGGTCGAGATCGACGTACCGCCGCAGCATCGGCGGCGGGGGATCGGGACGGCCCTGTGGCAGTGGGCCGTGACGCGCGCGGCGCAGCTCGGGCGGACCATCTTCCAGTCCGAGATCGGGGTGCCGGGCGAGTCGTCGCCGGGCAGCGCGTTCGCCGACCGACTCGGGTTCACCGTCGAGCATGTCGAGGACCATCTCGTCGTACCGCTGCCGTACGACGAGGCCCGCCTGGACGAGCTGCGGTGGTCCGCCGGGACGCTGGACGGCTATCGGCTCACCTCGTGGGCGGGAGTGTGCCCGCCGGAACATCAGCAGGCGTACGCCGATCTGCACACCGCGATGGACGAGGACGTGCCGACCGGCGGGATGACGCGCGAGGTCGTGCCGTGGACGGTCGAGAAGCTGCAGACAAGCGAGCAGCGGGTCGATCGGAGCTACCTGGCGCTGGTGACGATGGCGCACACGCTGTCCGGTGCGCCGGCCGGCTACACGCTCATGTACCTGCCGCGGGCCGATGCCGAGCATGCCCAGCAGGACGACACCCTGGTACTGCGGGAGCACCGCGGGCACAATCTGGGCACGCACCTGAAGCTGGCGAACCTCGACCAGCTGGCGAAACATCGCACCACCCAGCGCTTCCTGCACACATGGACGGCAGTGTCGAACGCCCCCATGCAGAAGGTCAACGCGCGCTTCGGTTTCCGCTCGGTCGAGCAGCACCGCGAGCTCGAGCTCACCTGTCCGCGGCTGCGACCGGCCGCCCGCGCTCTCGTCGTCGACCCGGACGACCGCATCCTCCTGGTCCGCTTCGAGTTCGACGACGGGCCGTTGTGGGCGACCCCCGGCGGTGGCCTCGAGGCGGACGAGACGCTCATCGAAGGGCTGCGCCGCGAGCTGCGGGAGGAGATCGGTCTCGAGACTCCGGACGACCCGCCGCATCTCTGGCACCAGGAGGTAGTTGCCGAGGGCCACGCTACCGGGTACGACGGTGTCCTCAATGACGTCTTCCTGATCCGCACCGGACCGTTCACAGTTGGCGGGACCCTCACCGAAGCCGAGCTCCAGGCCGAGAATCTCCACGGCCACCGCTGGTGGACCCTCTCCGAACTCCAGTCCGCCGAGGACCGCTTCGCCCCCCGATCACTCCCCAGCCTGGTGGAGTCGGTGTTGCGCAACGGCCCGCCCACCATCCCGCTGGCGCTCGGCGTGTGAGAGCGACGTTCGGAAGTTGTGGGAAGCGTGTGAGGACACGGGATTCGGGGGTTGTGGTCGGCCTAGTTTCTAGGTGTGAAGTCTCGACATAGTGATGACTGGTTTGTTCCTGTTCGGTCGGTGGGCGCGGCGGCGACGCTGCAGACCGGCCGGTTGCCGGAGGGGCCGCGGGTGGGCATCGCGTTCACGACGCTGGCGCAACTGCGGGCCGCGACCGGACCGCGGCAGGAGTGGCTGCGGATGGACGAGGAGACGCTGCACGAGGTGCTCGCGCCGCTCGGTGTCACCAGGATCCAGCTCGACCCGGTACTCGTCGGTCCCGACGTCGGGAGCTCACAGCCGTCGTACCCAGCTCAGTCGGCCTTCGTCCATTAGCGCGTGGCCGTCGGCGCTGTCGGCGACACTCGGGTCGTGGGTGGCGATGATGACGGCGGCGCCGCGGTCGGCCTGAGCCCGTAGCAGGTCGAGGACGCGTTCGCGGTTGGTGCTGTCCAGCTCGCTGGTGGACTCGTCGGCCAGGATCACCTTGCCCTGCTGGGCGATCCCGCGCGCAACCGCGACCCGCTGCTGCTCGCCACCGGACAGCTCCTCGACCAGGTGATCACCGCTGTCCGCGAGCCCGACGGACTCGAGTGCGGACGTGATCGCCCGGTCGACCTCCTCGAGCTCCGCGTCGCCGCTCGGCTTGCGGTCGGCCAGCAGTGGGATGGTCAGGTTCTCGCGCGCGGTCAGCACCCGCGCGAGCCCGTTGCCCTGCGGGATCAGTACGACGCCGTGCGCGGCAGCCTTCGGCCGGTCGGTGATGACGAGCCCGTCGACCTCGACCTGGCCGGACTTCACCGGCACCGCGCCGGCGATTGCCCACAGCAACGAGCTCTTGCCGGCGCCGGACGGCCCGCTGACGGCGAGCACGAACCCGGGCGGAACCGTGAACGACACGTCCACCACCGCGACCAAGTCGCCGTACGCGACTGTCACATTGTCGACGTTGATCACCGTGGGCCCTCCTGCTCGATCGGGGTGAGGCGGATCTCGCCGTCATCGGTGGTCACCTGCACCAGCGTCCCGGCCGGCAGCAGTTCGGCCACGTGCGGGGGGAGTGGCAGCGAGCCGTCGGTTGCCACCACGGCGTACTCCTCACCGGACCGGCCTTCGGACGCGATCCGCCCGTCCCGGATCGTGATGGTCCGCGGCAGCGTCGCCGCCACCTCCGGGTCGTGCGTGATCAGCAGCACGGTCATCCCGGTCTCGGCGTTGATCGTCCGGATCGCCGCGAGCACCTCGTCGCGGGCTTGGTGATCCAGCTGGCTGGTCGGCTCGTCGGCCAGCAGCAGGCCGGGCATCGTCGCGATCCCGACCGCGACCGCGCACAGCTGGATCTGCCCAGGAGTCAGCGACGTCAACGGCGTACTGGCGTGGTCGCGCAGTCCCACCATGTGCAGTACGTCGTCCGGCTGCGGCAGCTCGTGGCCGCGCGGTGCGGCGCGTTGTGCGTAGCGGATGTTGTCGGTGGGCGTCAGGTAGGGGATGAGGTTCCGGCCGGCGCCTTGCAGCACGATGCCGACGTCGGCGGCGCGCATCCGGTCCAGCTCGGTCTCGGTCATCGTGGCGACGTTGTGCTCACCGATCTGTAGCCGGCCGGCGCTCGGAGTCAGCAGACCGCCGCACAGTTGCAGCAGCGTCGACTTGCCGGCACCAGACGGGCCGAGGAGTCCCACCAGCTCACCAGGGCGGACCGTGATCCCGATGCCGGACAACGCCGCGACGTCATGCCCGTGCGCACGGTAGATGTGCACCAAGCCCGTCGTACTGATCGCCAGACCTGTCACGTCAACTCCTCCCGGATCCGGCTGTAGCCGGCGCGTCGGTTGACCCCGGTGCCGAGCAGAAGGGTGGCTGCGGCGAGGACTGCGGTACCGGCGATCCACAGCACCAGCGCGACGGGCCAGTTGGTCGCGAGCTCCAGAGGTATCGGCCCACCGGTGTCAGCGAACAGGGGTATGAGCGGCAGTGCGATCTGCGCGCCGACCACTCCACACAACGACCCGAGCAGTACAGCCAGTGCGACCGGACCGGTTTGCTCCCACCTGGCAGCTCGACCTGTGGTGTTGGACGGTACGCCGGTGATCCGCAGGCTCGCGTAATCCTGCGCCCGCGACCGCCACGACGTCACCACGGTCAGCAGCAGTACGACGAGCGCCAGCGCCCACCCCGCGATGCCGACAACCGGCGTCAGTTGCAGCGCGAGTGCACTCGCCGACCGCCCGTACGAGGCGATCCGGTCGGCCCGGCGGTCGACGAGTTCGGCCGCGAACCCTGCCTGGCTGAGCTTCTGAGTGATCGTGTCGACGTTCGCCAGGCCGTCCGCGTTCAGCCAGAGCTCGTAGTCCGTCCCGCCCTCGTCGACGCTCCCGGCCAGCCGCCGTACCGTCTCGAGATCGACCACCGCGGTGCGATCGGGGTAGCGATCCACCGGGCCCGTCAGCCGGTCGACCTTGGCCAGTGTCAGCGGTGTGCCGTCGATCGCGGGGCTCGTGCTCGCGCCGTCGTCGAACGGGAACTCCGACGTCACCAGCGCCGGGATCACCGGGGGCACCGTCGCGTACTGCAGGAACTGGTCGTTGCCCAGACTCTTCACGGCGATTGTCAACAATCCGCCTGCCTTGGCGGTGACGGATCCTTGGTCGGAGCCGAGTTGCCGGACCGGTTGCCAGGTGTCCGGCGATCCGATCGGGATGGACGGGTGGTCGTCGCTGGAGATGTTGCTGATGGTCACGACGCCCTGGACGCCGGCCTGGTCGAGTGGTTCGCGACCAATGCCGAGCTGGAGCAACTGGCAGCCACCCAGGCAGTCGACCGCCGCACGCAACCGGAGCGGTTTGCCCGGGACCAGCGGCATCGGCGGGAAGGTGACCAGGTAGCGGCCCCCGTTGCGCAGACTCACCACATTCGCCCGCAGAACGACCGACTTCGGCGGCTCGGTCGCCGTCTGCGTGCCGTTCGCTGTCTGCGCGGCGAGCGGCTTCATCGGACCGGTCGAGGCGGTGACGGTGAGCTGAGAGCTGCGGAACTCGATCGGCTTCAGCCCGGCGGGTGCCTTCAGCGTCTGCCAGCCCTCCGCATCGGTCATCAGATCGCCGCGGAACGCGATCCGCCGGAAGCTGTCCGGCTCGATCATCATCGACTTCAGCGAGTCGGGTGCGGGCGGTCGCGACGTGACCACCGGGGTCATCCAGTGCCGGTCCGGATCGATCTGGTCGACCGCTCGGGTGAACTCGTTCAGGTACAAGGCATTCATCCGCAGTACCGCTTCGGCCCCGGTCTCGTAGCCCGCCCGGGTGTCCCGGTTGTGGTCGCCGACCGACGCGGCCTGGCCGGCGAACGCGACCAGTCCGCCGGCCACCGCGACCGCTGCGACGATGCGAGTGACCGCGGGCCGACGGGAGACCTGCAGTGCGCCGAGTGCGAGTCCCAGCCGTCCGCGTCGCGCGGCTTGCCGACTGATCAGACCTGCCATCGGCAGCAGGAGGTGAGCGAACGTCAGCCCGACCGCCAGCGCCAGCAGGGCAGGAGTAAGAACGGGTAGCGGCCCACGGCCGTCTCCGGTAAGCGCGGCCGCCAGACCAGCCACCGCGAAGACGATGACGCACAGGTCGAGCACCCCGATCGCCCTGCCACGCCGTCGCGGGACCACTCGACGCAGCAGGCTCGAGATCGGCTGCCGTACGCCGCCGCGAACCTGCAGCGCCACCACGATCAGCGAGAGGACGACGGCAACGGCCAGCGCCACCGGCACTGTCCACGGCAACTCGAGAGGGGAGCCGTGGCGCAGCCAGGTCGCCCGGACGATCAGCAGCAGTCCGAAACCACCGAGAGCACCTGTTAGCCCGCCGACCAGCACAGGCAGCCCAAGCTCGGCGGACAACGAGCGTGCAGTACGGCGGGCAGACGACCCTCGCAGACGTGCGAGAGCGATTTCCGGCCGCCGCTGGTCGACCACAGCCCCGAGCGCCAGCGCCAGCACCACCACACCGAACAGGGCGACCTGCACCATGATCAGCGGAATGATCGTGGTGGCCTGTTTCCGTTCACTCTGGATCCGGTCGACCAGTGAGGCGAGTCCGGACGTGGTTTCCGCGTAGACGCCTTGCTCCACCGCGTTGCCGTTCACCGTGGCCGTGGCGTTCTGCAATCGGGGCAGGTCGTTGATCCGCGCCACGCCGGGGATCGGCGCGGTGTCGGCGGTCATCCGCGGCGACCATTGGTCCCCGTCGAACGTCGTACGCGGAGTGAACAGGAAGTCCGAGGAGCCCGGATCCTTGGTGCCGGGCTTGCGGGAGTGCCCGGTCGGGTAGGCGCCGAACCAGTAGTCGCCCCGAGGTTGCTTCGGCTTGTACAGGCCGACGACTGTGAGTTTCTGGTCCCCTTCGGCTCCGGCGTCCGACGACTTGCCGGTGAGAACGGTGCCGACCTTGAACTGCCAGGTGCCGGTGTCCGCGGTCGAGGCGATCACCTCGTTAGGGGCGGTCGGGCAGCCGCCCTCGGCCAGCACGAGCTGCTCGCAGTACCCGTCGCGCCAGATCAGCCGGCCCGCGACCGCGTCGTCGGCCGGCTGGACTCGCCAGCCGATGTCGGTGTGGATGCCGTGCACGGGCGGCGAGAACAGCGGCTTGAGGTCGGACGGAACCAACTGGTCGAGGCTCTCCGGCCGGTCGGTGCCGGGGCCTTGGGCCCGGCCGCGGGGGGCTCCCTCGATCTGCCACGCCGCGGTCAGGCGCTGCGCGGTCAGGGTCTCGGTCGTCACGGTCTGCTCGACGGCCCGGGCGTACCAGGGCGCGAACACGGCGCAGGTCCCGATCAGCAGGCTGACGCCGGCCAGCACCAGCGCCTGGGACCAGCGATACCGCAGCGCCCTCCGGAGAAACATGTGTTCAGCCACCCCCAGTGTTTCGCTCGCCCGCCTCGCTCGCGCCCGAAGATACGGAACGCGGCGGCGGGTGTGCCTGACCGTGGCGAAATGTCACAGAGTTGTTGTCTAGGCAGGAACGCGATCACGGACGGTGATCGCCCGAGGGTGTTGCCCTACGCAACCGGTGACGACGGTAGGTTCGGCACATGCGTGAATCCCAGCTCGGTGACCTGACCGTTTCCTGCCTCGGCCTCGGCTGCATGGGGATGTCCCAGTCCTACGGTGCGACCACGGACGAGGCGGAGTCCATCGCTACCCTGCACGCCGCCGTCGACGCCGGCTGCACCTTCATCGACACCGCCGACGTGTACGGCGACGGCGCGAACGAGGAACTCGTCGGCCGCGGGCTGGCCGGCCGCCGCGACCAGGTGGTGCTGGCGACCAAGTTCGGCTTCAAGAAGCCCGCGAGCGGCACGGCTCTCCCGAACGTCGTCGACGGGTCGCCCGAGTACGCGCGGCAGGCGATCGATGCGTCGCTGCGGCGGCTCGGCGTGGACCACGTCGACCTCTGGTACCTGCACCGCAAGGACCCGCAGATCCCGATCGAGGAGACCGTCGGCGCGATGGCCTCGATGGTGGAGGCGGGCAAGGTGCGGTACCTCGGCCTGTCCGAGGTCAACGGCGACACGGTGCGGGCCGCGCACGCGGTGCACCCGATCAGCGCCGTCCAGAGCGAGTGGTCGCTGTGGACGCGCGACCCGGAGACCGTCGTACTGCCGACGCTGCGCGAGCTCGGGATCGGGTTCGTGCCGTTCAGCCCGCTCGGGCGAGGATTCCTCACCGGGCAACTGAAGTCGCCGGACGACTTCGAGCCGGACGACATGCGGCGGGGGCTGCCGCGGTTCATGGGCGAGAACTTCCAGCGCAACCTGGACCTGGTGGAGAAGGTCCGGGAGCTGGCGGCGGCCAAGGGTGTGACCGCCGGTCAGCTCGCGCTGGCGTGGCTGCTTGCTCAGGGCAACAACGTTGCGCCGATCCCGGGGACGAAGCGGCGCAAGTACCTGGCCGAGAACCTCGGTGCCGCCGACATCACGCTGACGGCTGATGAGCTCGCCGCGCTGGACGCGGCGTTCCCGGCTGATGCGGCGACCGGGCAGCGTTATACCGACGGCGGGATGGACCTGGTGGGCAAGTGATCGGCGTCACCGGATCCACCGGGCAGCTCGGTTCCCGGATCGCCGGGCTGCTGGCGGATTCCGGCGTACCCCAGCGGCTGCTCGTGCGGGATCCGGCGCGGGCTCCTTCGCTGCCCGGTGCCGAGGTGGCGCAGGCGGCGTACGGCGAGCACGCGGCACTGCTGAACGCGCTGGACGGGGTCGACACCCTGATGTTGCTCAGCGCAACGGAGTCGGCGGACCGGGTGGCGTTGCACAAGGCAACGGTCGATGCGGCGGTGGCGGCCGGCGTACGACGGATCGTGTACACGTCGTTCGCCGGAGCCGCACCGGGGGCGACGTTCACCTTCGCCCGCGACCACTGGCACACCGAGCAGCACATCCGGTCGCTGGACGTGGAGTTCACGTTCCTGCGGGACAACCTGTACCTGGACTTCGTGCCGGGGTTCGTCGGTGAGGACGGAGTGATCCGGGGGCCGGCGGGGGACGGCCGGGTCGCGGCGGTCGCCCGCGACGACGTGGCTGCTGTTGCGGCCCGGGTCCTTGCGGACTCGGCGCATGCTGGGGCGACGTACGAGCTGACGGGGCCTTCCGCCTTCACGCTGGCCGAGGCAGCGGGCGTACTGTCCGATGCGCTGGGCCGGAAGGTCCGCTATGAGCCCGAGACCTTGGACGAGGCCTACCGCTCACGCGAGTGCTACGGCGCCCCCGCCTGGGAGGTAGCCGGCTGGGTCACGTCGTACGCCGCTATCGCCAGCGGCGAACTCAGTCACGTCTCCACCGCCGTCCAAGACATCACCGGGCGGGCACCCATGGGCCTCGAGGAGATTGTCGCCCCCGGATGAGACACTGACCGCGTGCCGCTCTATCGGGATGAGGCGATCGTGCTGCGCACCCAGAAACTGGGTGAGGCGGACCGGATCGCGACGCTGCTGACTCGCGGCCGCGGCAAGATCCGCGCGGTCGCCAAGGGAGTCCGCCGTACCTCCTCCCGCTTCGGTGCCCGCCTTGAACCGTTCAGCCACGTCGACCTCCAACTCGCCACCGGCCGCACCCTCGACGTCGTCACCCAGGCCGTCTCGATCGCGGCGTACGGCGAGGGAATCGTCGGCGACTACGCCCGGTACACCACCGGCACCGTCCTCCTTGAGACCGCCGACCGCCTCGTGGTCGAGGAGAAGGAACCCGCCACTCAGCAGCACCTGCTGCTCGCCGGCGCCCTCCGCGTCCTCTCCACCGGCGAACGCGAACCAGGCCTCGTCCTCGACTCCTTCCTCCTCCGCTCCCTGGCGATCTCCGGCTACGCGCCGTCCTTCGCCGACTGCGCCCGCTGCGGCGAACCAGGGCCCCACCGAGCCTTCAACCCAGCCTCCGGCGGCATGGTCTGCTCCTCCTGCCGCCCGCCGGCCTCAGCCATGCCGGCCCCCACCACCGTCACCCACCTGTCCGCCCTTCTCACCGGCGACTGGCCCACCGCCCTCCAAGCCGACCCGCGAACCCGCCGAGAAGCCACCGGCCTCATAGCCGCCTTCTTCACCTACCACCAAGACCACCAACTCCGCTCCCTCCCCCACCTAGACCTCACCCCTAACCGCCCTAGCGCTCCCACCCCGGCCACCCAGTAGGCCCACTCCGCGCCCCGATCGGCCGCCGGCCCGGCGCCTCGCTTGGAGAACCGCTCCTCCGCCCGCCAACGCCAAGCGGCCGCGAACTCCTCAACGGCTGCTGCCCGGCCCACGCATGAGCAATGGCCCGCTTGACATCCAACTCCGCCTGCCGGTCTAGCTGTACCCGGTCATGAGGTTGGTTGCAGTCTGGTGATGGGTGGTCGGCCGCCGAGTGCGGTGTGTGGGCGTTGAGTGTTGTAGTGGTTGAGCCAGG